>JBGTIK010000267.1:0-16100 GCA_041745715.1 Phormidesmis sp. | reverse complement strand
GGAACATCTGGAAGATGCACAGCGATGGGAAGGACTCAAACGGGTGGGCATGATTGAGTCAGAACGGCGCATTAACGGACAACCGCCGACGAGTGAACGGCGCTACTACCTAGTGAGCTTAGACGGCGGTATAGAGCGCTTTGCCCACGCTAGTCGGGGGCACTGGGGCATTGAGAACAAGCTACATTGGAGCTTGGATGTAGTCTTTCATGAAGATGACTCGCGGATTCGCAAAGGCCATGCCCCGGAGAATATTACCGTCATCAGAAAGATTGCTCTCAACTTGCTCGCCAAAGAATCGTCTCAAGGTTCTAAAAAAGGCAAACGCCTCAAAGCGGGATGGGATAACGACTTTCTCATTCGCGTTCTACTCGCTTGAGTATGCGTTTGCCCTGCCCCTGTCGCCCCTTTAAAATGAGAGAAATTTGCCGAGATCGCGCTTCAATTCTAACTTTCTCGCTAACTTTTATAAAGCTAAACTCTATATCTAGCCTATGCTGTAGCGATTTGTATCAATTTATGACTCCCCTTAAAAACCTTAAGAAACACTGAAACCCAGTCATGCTAGTCGGTTTAGATAGTTATAAGACCTATAATTACCTTATAAGGTTATATTTCTAAAGCGAGAAGTTGTTTGCAAGACAGATATATAAACGAATGTATATAAATGCAGACAAAACTTTAAATCAGCCACAACTTTAAGTTAGGAGTTCAGAAAACCTTGGATAGCGTTAAAGAAAAAATCTTGGTTGTGGATGACGAAGCCAGTATTCGTCGGATTTTAGAAACTCGTCTCTCAATGATTGGCTACGACGTCGTGACCGCTGCTGACGGCGAAGAAGCCCTAGAGACGTTTCGCAACACCGTTCCTGACTTGGTTGTGCTCGATGTGATGATGCCCAAGCTTGATGGCTACGGTGTGTGCCAGGAGCTGAGAAAAGAATCCGACATCCCCATCATCATGCTCACCGCTTTGGGAGACGTCGCTGATCGCATCACCGGGCTAGAGCTAGGCGCAGACGATTATGTGGTCAAGCCTTTTTCCCCCAAAGAATTAGAGGCGCGGATTCGCTCGGTACTTCGCCGAGTCGAAAAGACGGGCGCTTCAGGCATTCCTAGCTCTGGCGTGATCACGATTAATAATATCCGCATTGATACGAACAAGCGCCAAGTGTACAAAGGCGATGAGCGAATTCGCCTGACAGGTATGGAGTTTAGCCTGCTAGAGCTATTGGTCAGCCGCTCTGGTGAGCCCTTTTCGCGCTCCGAAATTTTGCAAGAAGTCTGGGGCTACACCCCTGAGCGCCATGTCGATACCCGCGTGGTCGATGTTCATATCTCCCGCCTTCGAGCCAAATTAGAAGACGATCCCAGCAATCCTGAGCTAATTTTGACCGCGCGCGGTACCGGCTACCTATTTCAGCGGATTGTGGAGCCCGGCGAAGAATAGCTAGTTGAGTAAGCAGCTGATTCCTCAGACACTGGCAGAGGTAGTCTGATAGAATTCTTAAAGTTTCTATTGGCCATACTCTGTGGCCAGACTACAAGATAGAACCAGGATAGAACTTTAATGGATTCAACGCAGGTACGCATTGCAGTAGACGCAACGGGCGGAGACTATGCCCCTGCGGAAATAGTCATGGGTGCGGTCAGAGCAAAAGCAGAGCTGGGTGTACAGGTGCTGCTAGTCGGCGATCCTGAGCAGATTAGGGCATCAGTATCGCAGCCAGAAAGCCTGCGTGACATTGAAATTGTGGCCGCTGAAGGCACGATTGAAATGCACGAGGAACCCTTGAGCGCACTGCGCCGCAAGCCCAACGCTTCGATTAATGTATCGATGGATTTGGTCAAGCAGGGGCGAGCCGATGGTGTGGTGTCGGCAGGCCACTCAGGCGCGGCAATGGCAGCAGCCCTGCTGCGGTTAGGCCGGATCAAAGGCATCGATAGACCGGCGATTGGGGCGGTGTTTCCAACGGTGATTGCAAATAAGCCGGTGCTGATTTTAGATGTGGGCGCAAATGTTGACTGCCGCCCGAAATATCTAGAGCAGTTTGCGGTGATGGGCAGCATTTACTCGGAGTATGTCATCGGTAACGCCGCGCCAAAAGTGGGGCTGTTGAGTATTGGCGAAGAGAAAAGCAAGGGCAATGAGGTTGTTTTGCAGGTGCATAAAAGCCTATCTAAGCTAGAAACGATCAATTTTGTCGGGAATGCGGAGGGCCGCGATGTGCTCTCGGGTGATTTTGATGTGATCGTGTGTGATGGCTTTGTCGGCAATGTGCTGTTGAAATTTGCCGAAGCAGTAGGGGAGTCGGTGCTACAAATTTTGCGCGAAGAGTTGCCTCAAGGCATTGCGGGGAAAGTGGGCTGCACGTTGCTGAAGGGAAATTTGCAGCGGATCAAGCAGCGAGTGGATCACGCTGAGCATGGCGGCGGACTGCTGCTAGGGGTGGCCGGAATCGCGGTGATTAGCCACGGCAGCTCTCGGGCTCCGTCCATTTTTAACGCGATTCGCCTGGCCAAAGACGCGGTAGACAATCAGGTTTTGGCGCGGATTAAGGGAGAATATCAGAAGGTCACAGCCATAGCCAAGAGTGAATAAGCAGATGAGTCAACAGAGTTCGCCTCAATTTTCACAGCAGGTTCCGGTGCAACCCTTGGACAAAACCTTAGGCCAAACTCACGGCGTTGCTTTTGTCGGCAGCGGTTCGGCTAAGTTAGAAACTGTGCTTAGCAATGTGCAGCTAGCGGAAGTTGTCGATACCTCGGACGAGTGGATTGCGACGCGTACAGGCATTCGACAGCGCCATATTGCGGGGCCAGGTGATTCTGTTCAGTCTTTAGGGGCTGAGGCGGCGGCCAGTGCGATCGCGCAAGCCCAACTCCAGCCTACAGATATTGACTTAATCCTATTAGCCACCTCTACGCCAGATGACTTATTTGGCTCTGCTTGCCAAATTCAACGCGAAATCGGTGCGAGTCGAGCGGTTGCTTTTGATATCACGGCGGCTTGTTCGGGCTTTGTATTCGCGCTAGTGACGGCGGCTCAGTTTATTCGTACCGGCGCTTACGGCAATGTCGTAGTAATTGGGGCAGACTTGCTGTCACGGCTGACAGATTGGAGCGATCGCCGCACCTGTGTGCTCTTTGGTGATGGGGCTGGAGCGATTGTGATGCAGCGCTGTGAAGGGGAGTGCGATCGCCTGCTCAGCTTTGATTTGCACAGCGACGGTACCTTGAATGACTGCCTCAACGCTGCCTACGAACATGAATCCGTAACACTTGCAGGCGACATCACCATACAGACAGGCTACTTTGCGCCCGTCACGATGAATGGCCGTGAAGTCTATCGTTTTGCCGTCAAGCGCGTCCCTGAAGTGATCGAAAAAGCCCTCTTCCACGCTGGACTAAGCACTGAAGACATCGACTGGCTGATTTTGCATCAGGCCAATCAGCGAATTCTAGACGCCGTAGCGACTCGCTTAAAGATTCCGGCTGAGCAGGTAGTCAGCAACATGGCCAAACATGGCAACACCGACGCCGCCTCTATACCCATTGCCCTGGATGAATGGGTGCGATCTGGCAAAATCAAAAATGGCGATACGCTAGCACTTTCAGGCTTTGGCGCTGGTCTCTCTTGGGGCGCGGCCATTCTCAAGTGGGGCCAATGAATTGAGGCTGATTTAAAGTCTAAAAATTTAAGCCCACAGATTTAGCTCAAAAATTTCATTCAAGAGGTGCAACAACAGCATGACCAAAACTGCGTGGGTATTTCCCGGACAAGGCTCACAGTCACTGGGCATGGGCTCAGATCTCGCCGAGGTTTGCCGCGATCAGCTAGCGGCTGCGGATGAAATTTTGGGCTGGTCAGTATTAGAGATTTGTCAGCATGAAGACAAGCTTTCTAGCACACTGTACACTCAGCCCTGCCTTTATGTAATTGAATGCGCCTTGGTTGATTTGCTACAAGCCGCTGGTCAGCAGCCTGCTATAGTTGCAGGCCATAGCCTCGGAGAATACTCTGCTCTGTACGCAGCGGGCGCCTTTGACTTCATCTCAGGTTTAAAGCTTGTCAAGCACCGCGCTATGCTGATGTCTCAGGCTTCTTCTGGGGCAATGGCGGCGCTGATGGGCTTTGACCGCTCAGCCCTAGAAGCAAAGATTTCAACCACTGAAGGAGTTGTTTTAGCCAACGATAACAGCGATGGTCAAGTTGTTATTTCAGGTACGCCAGCAGCGGTAGAAGCGGTGATGGCGATGGTAAAAACTAAGCGAGCCATCCAGTTAAACGTCAGCGGAGCCTTTCATTCACCCCTAATGGCTGAAGCTTCCGAAGCGTTTGCAGAGATCTTAGCGGAAGTGCCCTTTAAAACCGCTACAATACCTGTGATCTCTAACGTAGACCCAAATCCGGCCACCGATGCAGTTGTTTTGAAAGAACGACTAAAGCAGCAAATGACTGGCTCTGTACGCTGGCGCGAGATCTCTCTTAATTTGCCTGAGCAAGACATTACCTCAGTGGTAGAAGTCGGCCCCGGCAAGGTGCTAACCGGCTTAATTAAGCGCACCTGTAAAAAAATGGATTTAAAGAATACTAGCAGCTTGGCAGACATTAGCTCAGAACTATGAGCCTGAGCTACGAGCTTGAATTTGTGCTCAACTTAGGACAGCTTCGCCAGTTTTAAAAAAAGACCGGAAAAGACTGAACTGTATAAAAAACACGTATATAGATTAGAACCATACAGCTATCGGTCCAATCCCAGCTAAGTATCAGCCAGCGGCATCTATCTTGTGAGGGACGTAAAAGCTGAAGCTTTTTCTTACACTGCTGACGCTGTATGAGTTGGTAAAGCCAGTGAACAACGTAGATTCTCGTTCAAATTCCCAAACGCCTCATCCCAATATTCCTTTTGTAATTGATAGTCGAGATACGGAGTATTTTGGTAACGGCGTGACTAGTTCTGTTGCGATCGCCGGTCATCCCATCCATCCTATTATTGTTGTTTTTCCAGTGGCCTTTCTAACGGGTGCAGCAGGCGCTGATATTGGCTACTGGCTTACCCAAGACGCTTTTTGGGCACGCGCTTCCGTTTGGCTAATTGGGTTAGGCTTAGGAGCCGGTGTTTTAGCAGCCATTATCGGCATGGCAGACTTTTTTAGAGTGCCTCGAGTCAAAAAGCGAAGCGCTGGCTGGCTGCACATGCTGCTTAACGTGTCAGCATTGTTGCTCACAGGACTTAACTTCTGGCTTAGAGTCGGCAACCCTCAAGCGGCAATTGTCCCGATGGGCGCAATTCTCTCGATTGTCGTGGCTACGCTACTCGGATTAGGCGGCTGGTACGGCGGTGAGCTGAGCTTCCGCCATAAGGTCGGCGTTATCGGCCCCGGTGAAACAGATATCCCGTAAGCATTTGCATCTTCATATCATCCTCATGTCAATAGTGGGAATCTTCAAATTACCTCAAATTAACAAAGTTCCCCCAAAATCGGGCTCCAAATCGAGACTGCTCACCTCAAAATGTTTCACATGCCAGTTTAGTTATCTTGTGTAGCGTTATTCCAACCAATTATTCCCACCAATATTAGAAGAGCGAATCCCACAGCACCCGCTGACACATTCTTTGAATATCTTTTTGGAATAAAGTGTGGTCTAAAGTACTGACGAAACTCACATAGAGTTATAAACTTTAGTTAAGATTGCTATATCACTGGTTGCTAACTATGACAGCAGTTCTCCCGAACCGACCCATCTCGACCTCGAAAACTGCTCAAAAAACGTCTGGTAACCGGTCCATTCACCATGTAGTAATTGTAGGCGGCGGCTTTGGCGGGCTCTATACTGCAAAGGCACTAGGCAATGCAGCGGTCAAAGTCACGCTAATCGACAAACGCAACTTTCATTTGTTTCAGCCGCTGCTGTATCAAGTCGCCACGGGTGGCCTTTCAGCAGGCGATATTTCGTCTCCCCTGCGGGCTGTGCTCAGTAAGCAAAAGAATGTACGGGTGCTGATGGGCGAGGTGACGAGCATTGAGCCCGATGGCCAGTGCGTGGTGCTCAAGAACGGCGAAACCCTAAGCTATGACACTTTAATCGTCGCCACGGGCTCTAGCCATCACTATTTTGGGAAAGACGAGTGGGCTAGCATTGCACCCGGAATGAAGACGATTGAAGATGCGCTAGAGGTGCGGCGGCGGATCTTTTTGGCGTTTGAGGCGGCTGAAAAGGAGAGTGATCCGACTCGGCGCGCAGCGTTGCTGACCTTTTTTGTTGTGGGTGCGGGGCCAACAGGCGTTGAGCTGTCAGGAGCTTTGGCAGAGCTAGCTTACGAGACGCTGCGAGAAGATTTCCGCAGTATCAACCCTAGTGAAACCAAAATTGTTCTGTTAGAAGGCATGGATAGAGTGCTGCCGCCTTATCCGGGGGATCTTTCTATTGCAGCTAAAAGGTCTTTGGAAAAGCTAGGCGTAGAGGTGCGCACTTCGACCCTAGTGACTAATATTGAAGGCGATACGGTCACGCTGAAAAGCGATGGTGTTGAAGAAAGTGTGCAGGCGTTTACGGTGCTGTGGGCGGCGGGCATTAAGGCATCGCCGTTGGGAAAGGCGATCGCTGATAAAACCGGTGCAGAGCTAGATCGCATTGGCCGCGTGGTTGTAGAACCTGATCTGAGCGTACCGGGCTATCCGAATCTCTTTATTGCGGGTGATTTGGCTCACTACGCGCATCCGAGCAAAAGCTATTCTAGTGATGCGCCCCTACCAGGAACTGCAGCGACGGCCATGCAGCAAGGCAGCTATTTGGCCACCTCGATTGGGCGTCGGGTGGCGAATAAAGCCGTCAGTCCTTTTGAATATAAAGACAATGGCAGCCTAGCCGTGATTGGCCGCAATGAAGCCGTAGCAGACTTAGGCTTTGCTAAGTTCTCTGGGTTTCCAGCTTGGATTATCTGGATTTTTATCCATATCTACTATCTCATTGAATTTGATAACAAGCTGTTAGTGATGTTGCAATGGGGTTGGCACTATTTCACCAGCCAGCGCGGCGCGAGATTAATTACGGGAGACGATTCTATTCCAGCGCTTTCTGCTCTTGTGATTGAGGAGATGACAATAGGCACTCAAACAGCGCTGGCTGATAAGGCGTAGCAACCTTGATTGAACCAGTGAGGTGCAATCTAAGGTTATATTGTTGCAGACGACAGCGGTAGCAGCGATGGAGATTAATCAATGCTACCGCTGATATTTTTTGCGGAAACCTTTTTTACCAATCTTTTCTGGCTTGCTTCGAATACGGGGTTCCTGCATAGGGCTGTACGCCTGTAGCTGGATAAGCATCATCGTGGGGGCTGAAAATTCGATAAGCCGCTTCAGCTAAATAGGTAAAAACGCTATTGAATCTTTGAAAAAGTGTCATGACTTAATGCTCCTAAAGCTTAAGATTCCTAAAACAGATATATCTGGAAAGGCTGGTGCTGCTGAAAGTTTGACCGAACCTGGTATCTTTTGGAAAACACTGTTAAGAGCGTCTCTAAAGAACTTCTAATCTGTATCTGAATATGAGCTGAACAACAGTTTCCTAGCCGATTCATTTAAATCGTAGCTTACATTGGTGAGTGAAAGTGCTTGGTTAGAGAAGACTCTGACAATTCTTTATAAGTGCATACGCAACGATACATATCGTTAAAAAAGCGTGAACAAAGAACGGCCCTGTGGAGACTTTTATAACCGCGCTCTAACATGTTTTGATAGATAGGAACTATGAAGTGTAGTAGAAAAGGTGAAGTGTAGTAGAAAAAGTGTAGTAGCCAATCATGTCTGCATCTGAGGCCAAATCTGGCGCTAATTCTAGGCTAATCCATCGAGTGGCCAGCGGCAAAGTTTATTTATTGGGCGCTGGCCCTGGTGATGAGCGCTATCTTACGGTGTATGGTCAGCGCTTATTGACTCAAGCCGATGCGCTGGTATACGACGCGCTGATCGATAATGCGCTGTTGCAGCAGCTTCCGGTGACTTGTGAACAGTGGCATGTCGGCAAGCGCGGCGGCCAGGCCAGTACGCCTCAAGCTGAAATCAATCAGCTATTAGTGCAGTTGGCTCAAGCTGGTAAGCAGGTAGTGCGGCTAAAAAGTGGCGATCCCTTTATCTTTGGCCGGACGGCGGCAGAAATTCAGGCTCTGAAGGCTGCGGGTTGCTCATTTGAAGTGGTTCCAGGTATTTCTTCGGTGCTAGCAGCGCCTTTATTAGCCGGTATTCCGCTGACTGATCCCGTGCTGAGTCGAGGCTTTGGCGCTTTTACAGCGCATGAATTAGATGCGTTGGACTGGGATGCGATGGCCCGGCTAGACGCACTGGTGCTGCTCATGGGCGGCAGACAACTTAAGGAGATATGCGCGCGTCTAATGGCGCACGGCAAGCGGCCCGAGACACCGATGGCGGTGGTGCGCTGGGCCTCCCAGCCGCATCAGCAAATTTGGCAGGGAACTTTGCTGAGTATGCCGCAGATCGTGGGCGAAAATCCGCTATCGCCGAGTGTGCTCGTGATTGGGGAAGTGGTGGGTTTGCGTGACTATTTGGCCGCGCCACCCGTGCCGCCGCTGGCTTTGGCGGGTAAAACGATTTTGACCACTAGAGCGACGAGTCAGGCCAGTCAGTTTAATCAAATGCTGGTGGCAAAAGGGGCAAGCGTGGTGGATTTTCCGGCGCTGGAGATTCGAGCCCCTAAGAGCTGGCGGCAGATGGATGAGGCCATAGCGCACATCCATCGGTTTGACTGGCTAATTTTGACCTCTGCTAATGCCGTTAACTACTTTTTGGATAGGCTGCTGCATCAGGGTAAGGATTTTCGAGCGCTTGCGGCTTTAAAGATTGCCGTGGTGGGTAAAAAAACAGAGGCTTATCTGATGCAGCGCGGCCTAGCGGCTGATTTTGTACCGCCTAGCTTTGTGGCAGATTCGCTAATAGACCATTTTCCAGTCAATCCTGCTGGCTTAAAGCTGTTGTTTCCGAGAGTAGAACAAGGTGGTCGGGCGGTATTAGTGACTGCGATGACGGCTAAAGGCGCAGCCGTTACCGAAGTCGCGGCCTATGAGTCGGCTTGCCCAGAAACGATTCCGTTAGCAGCTAAGCTAGCGCTTGAGTCTCAATCTGTCGATGCAATTACGTTTGCGAGTTCTAAAACGGTGCGGCACTTTGCGGAGATGATGGCGCAGGCATTTGGCGCAGAGTGGCTAGATCTATTGAAAGGACGTGCTATAGCTTCTATTGGCCCCCAAACCTCAAAAGACTGCCGCGAACTGCTCGGAAAAGTCACCTTTGAAGCGAAAGAATATACCCTTCCAGGACTGGTTTCCGGCTTAGAAGCATGGGCACACCGGCAGTGAATCAGCGGCGAATTATCGGGTTGACGGGTGGGATTGCTACGGGCAAAAGCACGGTATCGGATTATCTGAGGCGGCGGTATGACTTGCCAGTGCTAGATGCCGATGTGTATGCGAGAGCGGCGGTGGCGAAAGGGAGTGAGATTTTGAAGAGAATTTGCGATCGCTATGGCTCCCAAATTCTTTTGCCCGACGACAGTCTCAATCGTTCGCGCTTAGGCCAAATCATTTTCAATGACAGAACAGAAAAAAATTGGATAGAGCAACAAATTCATCCCTTTGTTCGCAGTCAGTTCAAAACAGTCGCGGCTACCTTTTTGCCTAGCCAAACGCTGGTATATTCTATTCCGCTTTTATTTGAAGCTAACCTGACTCATTTAGTAACAGAAATTTGGGTGGTGACTTGTAGTGCCATCCAGCAACAAGAAAGGCTAATGGCTCGAAATCAGCTTTCAGCGACAGAGGCCCGGTCACGAATTGACGCTCAAACGAGCCTACCAGAAAAATGCAAACGAGCGGACTATATCATAGATAACTCAGCTAGCAAAGAAGAGACATTTGCTGAAGTTGATAATGTACTAAGTCTACCCAGATCGTAGCTAATCACGGTCGTAGCGGATCAAGGAAAAAGGTTCACAGCTCTTTATGGGGCAGTGCTTGCAGGATAGCGATCGCAATTGCTTGACTGATTCCCTCACTATTTTTCACGCTCATATTTGCTATCTCCTCAAATGCTGCATTTTTCTGTAAATAATGTAACAAGGTTCGCGCTTTAGCTTCTGTTGATAGCTGGCTTGGCAGCACAACAGCACTGATGCCATGAGCAGCTAGTAAGTTAAAGCATCGCTCTACAAATAGCCGTTCGCGAGTCAGTTGATTGCGAACAGGTTTGCCATCCGCAATTGGGTTTTGATGCGCGTATTGATCGCTCCGATAAAAGTAATCGGTTACGTAAGCGTACTGATCTTGATAAAATAGCCATGCTTGAGCCACTTCTGGATCGCCTTTCGCCAGTGCCTGCTTAGACGTTTTGAGATCCGTTGCAGCCATGTTTTTGCCTTCAGCTAAATCTTGAAAGCGCTGAAAGAATTCTGCTGCTGTCGGCTTAAAAGCCCCCCAAGGCGGCGCGCAGACGATGCCATCAAACCCTCCTTGCTGAATGATTTCACTGAAATGATAGCCCCAGTGAAACGGCTGTAAGATGTCAATATCTTCTAACGTCAGTGGCTGTCGTTGAGGCTTGTCGGTGAGCTGCATGGCCTTGTATTGAATGCTAAGCTGCTGGCTCATATGGTTGAGCAATAAGATATCTAGCTTGCGTTGAGCTTTGGCATTGAGCCTCAAAAGGTCTTCTCGTAGCAGCGCTGCCATCGCATAGGCCGGAATGTTTCGAGCTTCAGCCAAGGTTTGATTGCGAAATTTGTAGTGCTCTAGAGCTAAGTTTTTTTCTGCCAAAACGGTCTGATAGCTGTCTGCGGCTAGGGGCTGCAAGAGGTTTCCTTGAAAAATTTCACCCGATCCAGCGGTGTTGATTCGATCGAAGTAGGCTTCATCGACCGTGAGAAAGCCAATTAAGCTGTTGCCGGTCATCACGTTAAATGACAAATCCATTAAAGGCTCGATCTCGCGCCTGTGTTTGGCGATCGCAATCATATGTAACGATAGCTGCCAGCGTGTAGTTTCGGTTGCACCTGCTAGAATTTCGACGCCGTGCAGGGCGTTCTTTAAAATCCTTGTTTGAATGGTTTGAAGGGGATCGGGATCTGTTGCACTGACGCTTTCTACCAGATTGGACTGCCATATTTTGAGCTGAGCATCTTGGGTTTGTTGAATGTAGCCCGTGAGGATGCTGAAAATATCGGTAAGCCGCTGATGTAACGCGACTAGCAAGTTACCACTACCACAGGCCGGATCGACTAACCGTAAATCGGGTAGAATTTCTTGAATGAGCAGGCGGCATAGCCTAGTATCAGCGTTAAATAAGTATTCATTGAGCGTAGTAAGAGAACCTGGTTGCGAATGGATGCGGGTGAGAATGAGGCGATCTAGGGTGCGATCGCTCAACGACCGAGTCAGCTCAGGTGTACCCACATACTCAGACTTTGGCCGGGCTTGTTGCGCCCAATAGCGCTCTAACCAATAGCCTAAATCACCGCTCATCCAAGGATTTAGCCGATCATTACTGCTTTGTTCACTCAGCCAGCCTAAAATCTCTTCAAAGGGCTGATCGTCGATATGGATCGCCTCATACTGTTGTTCTAGGCGATGAGCCTCAAACAAGTGACCCAAAAACGGGACTGCTCCAATCTGAGACTGCAAGGCCAAAGGCCGCTCTAATGCGGGCATCGACAAGCTTTGATACAGCGGCTGCAAGTAGGTCTGAAAAAAGAGATTTTTACCTTGCTGGAGCGATTGACCGTACAGCGTTTGTAAGCGCCAAGTATCGCCCGCTAGCCACCCATGCTGCTGAACCAGCTGAATTAAAATCAGCCGCTGCATGGTCAAGATCGAATACTCTTGCCGGTTGCTGATATTGCTAATACCAGCGGTAGCTTCGCACAGATGCTGCAATAAGCTTTCAAAAATATCGCCTTCAAAAATATCGCCTTCAAAAATATTGGAGTAGGCTACGCGGAGATCGCTCTGCACCGTTGGAAACAGCGCTTTGTTGATCGGCCTGCCGCCTTCACCTGACAATCGCCGTAGCCGATATTCCCAGATTGCGCTGGGCTGACTAGACACATAGACAGCCGTTTCGCTCGGCGATTGGCACCATAAACTGCGCGTTTTGGCCGCATCGACAAAAATCACCAAAGGGACTGAATCAGGCAATACAACAGCTTCGTAAATTTGCTGCCGTAGGGCTGTTGTCAGCAGCATTTGTTTGCTGAGGCTCACCTGCCAAACGGTAACGTTATCTCGGTGGGCAATCGGTTGGCAAACAAGCTGATCTTTCTGATTGGCTTGCTGGGCTGCTTGCTGAATAGCTTGCTGGTGAGCTGTAGAGACTGTTGGGAGGCGCTGCCAGCCAAGGGCTTGAATAAATAAGAGTTCGAGTGAGTGTGATCGCAATAGCGCGATCGCCGCTGTCAAATCGACCTTCCCTTTGGTCTGTTTATGGGCCTGTTTATGGGCCTGCTCATTTACCTGATTCATTCACAGCCACCGGCATAGACTTGCTTAGCTTTTGCCTACCCCGATTGCTCGTCTACGACAGCTGCACCTGCCGCCGTTCCTTCCGTCGCCATCTCTTTAAATCTATCCAAATCCGCCTGTAGCGTCGAAGTCACGACTCGATCTACAAACGAATTGCTCATCATCAGCCGCGCCAAAATTGAAGGCAGCGCGTAAGCAATCGTCATTTTTACGGTGCTAGAGCCATCTTTGTGGCCATAAAAGCGAATCGCGCCTCGGTTGGGTAAGCCATCTACCGACTCCCACTGAATCACCTGCTGCGGCAGCACTTTAACAATTCGCGATAGCCAAGAAAACGACAGCCCGCCCGTGTTGAGCCGCCAGCGTGACAGCTCCGGGTCGTCTTTTAAAATTTCTACTGAGTCAATCCATTTCATCCAATTCGGCATCTGCTCGAGATCAGACCACATCTGCCAAACCTTTTCTAATGAAGCTTCCACATCGACGTGGACAGTGTGTTCTAACCAATCTGCCATAAAAAAATAGCCTAAAAAACAGCCCTAGAAAAACCGTATAAAATCGCGTCATTAGCCAGCTTTTCAGTAAGCTTTTGTCAGATCTGCAAACAAGCTAATGCTAAAGGGTGATAGCTTCATTCTAGCGCTACAGCGCAAACGTTATAGATACCTTACTTCGATGTCCGTTTTATACGTTAGTCCGACCGGTCAAGATAGTCATGAGGGCACCGCCAATTTTCCTCTAAAGACTATAACTCTTGCCCTTCAGCAGACTCAGCCGGGAAGCGTGGTGCAGCTTTTACCCGGCACCTATCAAGCTGACGAGCGATTTCCGCTGATTGTGCCCGAAGGGGTGACCATCGCGGGCGCTACGGCTGAAACAGTCACCATTCTGGGGGGCGGGCCGTTAGAAAGAACGATGGGCTCAACGACTCTGGCAGTAAACGTAGCGGTAGTGCTGGGCGAGATCGCGCTCAAATTCGCCAAGTTACCCTCACCAACCCCCAGGGCAGCGGCCTACTGACGACTTCAGGAGCCGCGATCGCCATTGATAACCGCATCACCCAATGCCAGCAGCACGGCGCACTAATCGCTGGCAGCGCCCACCCCTTCTTTTCTAAAAACGTCTTCACAGACAACGGCGAAACCGGCCTTATGATCAGCGGCCAAGCCAAAGGCGAAATCCGTCAAAACCGCTTCGAGCGCACCGGCACTGGCCTTAACCTCACTGGTCAAGAGGCCCCTTTAATCATCGCTAACCAGCTCAATGACAACCGCCACGCTATCGTCATCGCTAGCAACGCCCGCCCCGTCCTTCGCCAAAATCAAGCCCAGCGCAGCCAAGAAACCGGCCTCTGGACAAAAGATCGCGCCCAGCCAGACATCGGCCAATCCCAAGACCTCGGCGAAAATAGCTTTGAAGGCAAAATCCACGATGTCCGCAACGACGCCGCCACCCCTTTAATTACCGCAGGCAACCAAATCACCCCCACCCGTGTCAGCGGCCTACTCGCCTACCTCCCCAGCGAAATTCCGGACGAAGCCGCCGTTCCCGCCGTCCTTCTCGGCAACGTCGATCCTATTCCTTTCCCCCCCTCACCCCAATCTTCCCTGACCCCCGCGCTCCCCACCCCCAGCCTAGACAGCCGCTTCAACGATCTCGTCGGCCACTGGTCAGCGCCCTTCATCGAAGCTCTAGCCGAAAAAAATCTGGTCAAAGGTTTTCTTGACGGTACTTTTGCCCCTGATCAGCAAGTCACCCGCGCTCAGTTTGCAGCCCTCGTCACCGCTACCTTTCCTGATATCGAAAATCGCCGTCCAGTGATTTCATTCCAAGATGTACCTGCTGGTTTTTGGGCGGCTTCAGCCATCCGTCAGGCCCAAACGCGCAATTTTGTCTCTGGTTTTCCAGATGGATCTTTTCGCCCGAATGCGCCCATGACGCGGGTACAGGCCGTAGTCGCACTGGTGAATGGCTTGGCGCTAGGCAATGGCCGCTCAGAATCGCTGCTGGTGTATGGCGATCGCGCCCAAATTCCCAGCTACGCCATCGAGCCCGTTGCCGTCGCTACCGAACGCCAAATTGTCGTTGGCTACCCCGATCCATATACCCTGCGACCGTTAGAGCCCATCACCCGCGCCGAAACGACCGCCCTAGTTCATCAGGCTCTAGTTGCGGTGGGTAGAACTCCTCGCATCCAGTCACCTTTCATCGTCGAAGCCGATACCGCCGCTCCGAACTTTATCGATTTGCCCGCTCAGCACTGGGCCAGAGATTTCATTGACCCGCTCGTACAAAAAGGCTGGCTCAGCGGCTTTCGCGATGGCTCCTTTCAGCCCGATGCCCCCATGACGCGGGCTCAGTTTGCGGCTCTATTAGTCGGTGCCTTTAGCCCCGCACCCAAACGCCCCGCCGTGCGCTTTCGCGATGTACCCGATGATTTTTGGGCTGCTGCGGTGATTCAAAAAGCCTACCGAGCTCAGTTCATTTCCGGCTTTCCCGATCTGACTTTTGATCCGAACTTTCCGCTGACCAAGCTTCAGGCCCTGTTAGCTTTGGTGAGTGGGTTAGCGCTGCGATCAGTATCGACGCCAGAAGCGCGATCGCTCAGCCGCTATACCGATAGCCGCCACCATTCCTAGTTACGCCACTAGCGCCATCTCCACCGCCACTCAGCTCGGCCTTGTTTTCAACTATCCTATCTTGGCCGAGCTACGGCCCAACCGCTCAGCTAGCCGCGCCGAAGTCTCCGCAATGGTCTACCAGGCCCTTGTTCTAGCCGGAACGATGCCACCTGCCACCTCGCTTTATCAGGTTTTACTCGACTAAACGCCCAAAAAAATGAGAAGCTAGAAAAGCTAACTCATTCAATCCAAAATGCCATGGCTGAACTGCAATTTTCTCGCGGAGTCAAAGAGGAGGTCGTTCCCGATATCCGCATCACCCGTGCTAAAGACCTCTCTGACGCTACCGCCACATTTTACTTTGATCGCCCCAAAGCCTTGGTCGAAGAAGGCGGCGAAATCACCGGGCTATATATGGTTGATGAAGAAGGCGAACTTACTACCCGCGATGTCAACGGTAAGTTTGTCAATGGTGAGCCTGCGGGCGTAGAAGCCGTTTTTGTAATGCGCGGACAAGACGAATGGGACAGATTTATTCGCTTCATGGATCGCTACTCTCGTGACAATGGCTTGGGCCTGACTAAAAGCTAAGACGCCAGATTTTACAACACTTCTACCGAATCAGAGATATAGCAAGCGCCTCCAAATTTCTTCAATAGGGGGCGTATTTTCTCCAGAATATAGCTCATTTTCTCTTCGTCGCAAAAAGAGAGAATATAAACATTACTAAGCGTTGTTGAAACAAAATCAAAGTCATCAGAGACTCTACCGCCATCGCCTTTGCCAACCACATCGCGAATCACTGAATCCTACATTCCGCCCTTTGAATTGTCACATTGAGAATAATGGCAGATGATGCTAGTGAAGCGCATATAGGGGAAAGCGATTTTCATGGGGAAAGGCTTCGCCAACGCAGAAAATACCGATACGATAGTGGTCAAAAACC
>JBGTIK010000266.1:0-8263 GCA_041745715.1 Phormidesmis sp. | reverse complement strand
TTAGCAGTTCAAATGAACTAAGTCATAAAAATTCTCAATTAAGGTTAACTATTGAGAACCATGCTAGAAAAAATGGCTGTGATTCTTATTGCTTCGTTTAAATACCCAATGTGCCAATTGGAAGTGCGGAATGTCGGATATAAATTCCTTATAGTGTGGATTGAGATCGCTCCTCGCATCATGCTGAAATTATCGAATAGCCTACTGAAAGTGGCTTTTATGTCTACAGAAACACTGCTTAGCGCAAGTTAATCGACACATTTTTTTGAAACTGTTGATATCAAGTCTCATTAAATATATGATTATGACTGTCTTTATTCTCCAGGAATTTTATGGCTAGAAAATTGAAAGCAGCAGAACTATTTTTATCGCTTGGATTAGCAGCCTCTTTGTTTACGGCCTGTGCGCCACAAGAAGGTGGCGAGGCCACAAGTGATGAAGAGGCGGCTCCTACCGAAGAAGTTGAACCTGAAACTGAAGGCGGTGAAGGCGGTGAAGGTGACGAGGGCGCATCTATAGACCGAGGTCTGCTATGGGCTACTGGATTAGAGGAAGGTGCCGCAGTCTAAGCCTCTAGTCTAAGCCTCTGCGTTTTCTCTGCTGGCTCTATGGGTTTAGTCCTCTGGGAGAGCTAGCGTATCGAGCCAAGTGGAGAGCGCATTGACAGTAGTGAGAGTGGGCAGGCGATCACACAGTTGCTCAAGTTGCCGTTCCGTTAGCCCCTCAATCTGACTTTGAATAGGGGTAGGCAATGTTCCTAATGTTCTAGTTAGTAGCCGCAATAGAATTTTCAGTTCGCCTTCCTGACGGCCCTGCTCAAGTCCTTTTCTCATCCAGCTAGTGACAATTTCCATCATTTCCTCCTGCGCTTCTAGGTCAGCTTGGCCTATTTCAATAGTAAACGCTGCATCCTCTTCGGGCGTTAGATCTAAATAGGTGTCGATAAAGCCAGAAATCAACTGCATTTTTGCTGGATTGAGTTTGAGGGTCACTAATAAACGTAAGCACTCGGCTTTGACTTTAGGGCGATCTGCTGGGGCGATGCTCATTTTGGCCATGAGCGCTGAGGCAACCGGATTTTGAGTCATCAAAAAGTCGCGCCAGTTGAGCTGATTGAGCTGAATCACTCGGTAGTTGAAGCTGAGGACTGAAAAGTCTGGAAAGTCTACTCTAAATTCTCTGGGTGCGGAGATTTTGGGCTGGTCGTAGGAAAACACGACGATTGGATAGACCGGATAGTCGTGCTTTTCAAACAGCCGAGCAAAGTAGCGAAACATGCGTTTACCAAATGTTGACTTGGCCTTTGCTTGGTTCTCGACATGGATTAGGAAAAATGAGGGTTCGCCTCGAAACTGAACTTGAGCGAGCAGGTCGGTTTCGTACTTGCCGCCTGCGGTGACATCAGTAAAGACTTCTTTGTCTAGAAAGACGATTGAGCTTGGTTCAATGTAGCTGACAACTTCTGGCAAGAATAATTCTAAAAATTCGAGGAAGAAGGTGGAGAGCAGCTCTTTGAATAGACGGTCATGGTCAATCATTTTGCGCTGTCAGTTTGGGCATCAGTGCTGTTTTTTAAGATGGCTCTTTGAGCTTTGGTGAGTTTGCTAACGACTAGCTCATACGATTTATTCACAAGATCGATGAGCATATCTTCGGGAATCTCGTCGGTTTGAGGATCGGCCATTGAATTAGCCAGTGAAATCGTGATCCAATGCTTTTTGTTCATGTAGTAGCCCGGTGTGATGGCGCTAAACTGCTCTACGAGAATTTCGCCATCTAACGGAATGCATTTGAGTGTGACGATCACGGTGTCCGCTTTTTGCGAAACGTAGGCGAACATTTTACCCATCACTTTAAAGACGAGAGTCTCGGGGCCAAAAGGGTAGCCGCTTTCAGCGCCTTGCAAGGTGGCTAGGTATCGTTCAAGCTTTTCTTTTTTCATCCTGATATCCTGATGGCTTAGATGTTCTCGGCATCCCAAAAAGGCTGAGCAAACTTGACTAGCCAGTCTTTGACGCGGTAGGTGGCTTTGCAGTCGTCTTCGTTGTAGCGCAGGATGGTGTTTAGGTAGGTGCGATCGCCCGTGCGCAGCCAGTCGTCATACCAGCAGATTGACTGCGCTCCGTTAGCATCCGCGTCTCGCCATTCAAAACCCATCCAGCGAGCCAAGTGCTTCAATGCATAGCTTTCGACCGGGAGGGCAACGGCATCGACAATGCGCTTGTGAATATCAATAAAGCGATTGAGCAACGCTTCTATACTCAGGCCACCATTGCCGTACAGATCGCTGAGCCTGCTTACAGTTTGGGCTTCGTAAGGGCAAAAGTGGTAGATCGGGGCACTGGGATAGCGATTGACTAGAGCTAAAAACTCAAACCAGGCGGTTTCTTCCTGATCGGGTGATTCGGCGGTGAGGGCATGGAAGGTTTCTTGCTGCGTGAGACGCTCAATGACCAAAACGCCGTGCAGATAGATCAAGTCTTTGTCCGGGGCGGCTTCGATGTCGAAGTAGAGTTCGATGCCGGTGGTGGGAATGTCTGCTGGCGTGAGGGGAAAGCGATTGGTTTGGAGACGAGCGATCGCGCTGCCGGTCCAGTTAGCCTGCGCCTGAAAAATCATTTTCTCGGTTACTGGCAACTCTACATCCATCGCCGCCGCCAAGTCGCCAGGATCAGCTGTTGCCAGCGCTTCGACAGTCGCAAGCCCCCTTTCGACCAAAGTCGGATAGCGCTTTTGCGTCACTCCCGGCAGCAGCGAAAGATGGTTTTGAGCTTGGGCGACTTGGTAGCAGTGGCTGAGCCAGGGGCACATATCGCAGCGGCTGCGGGAGATAAAAACCTCCGGGGCTTGAGCATTGCTTAAAATGCCGCCCGCCGGATCTAAGCAGTTGTCTAAAGCAGCCTGAAGCTGGGGGACATAGCGCTCTAAGTTAACGGCATACTGCTTTTCTTTGAGAAAGAGCCCAGCGGTTTCAGGCCATACGCCCTGCACTTCAGCCAGTACGTAGGCGTTAAAAGCGGCGACAAGCTGATATTCGGGTTTGGGCTTTTTGCCGAGTTTGACGTTGTAGGGCAGGTAGTACCAATCGCCTAGCCAAGACTGGCCTGGGCATTTCACCAGCAGGTCAGGTTCGCTGCGGTACCACGTATCGCCGGGGCCCTGGGTGATGAGAATGCCGCCGTAAATGGTTTCTGTGCCGACGGCCATCAGTTGCTGAGTAGCGTGAGCGCCTGCTATCCAGTCGTATTTTGGATAGGTGGGACGGCTGAGGGGCTGAAACTGGCTGAGGACGGCTTGCCGATGCAGAGCGCTGTCTTCACGAAGCTTGATAAAGTAGTCGCTGGGCGGATCTTTGAGGGTGGAATCGGCGTTGCTGTCGAGGTACAACCGGCGACGACAGCGGTGGTAATGAAATAGCATGTGGTCGGTAAACCACGTTGGAGGCGATATTTCGGATTTTGTCGGTATTGATTTTGTCGGTATTTTAGAGGCCACGGTTTGGGCAGTTGTGATCTGCTCTGTGCTGACGGGGTGGAGAGAGGTGCGTCGCGCAGTTGACAAACTGACCAAAACCAGAAACTACTTTGCTAGCGTAGCGTATTTGAGGGGTGTTCTTGTAGAGGATCTGGCCAAGCGGCCAAGCGTTCGGCAAAGATTGTGTGCCGCAACGGGTCGCCATCCTTTATAATATAAAGGTTTTATTTTCGGTATCATTTGCCTGCCTGTTGCCATGCGTAGCCTTTATTGCGGTCACCTTCGATCTGAGCATATAGAAAAGACGGTCACGCTCTATGGCTGGGTGGATCGCAGACGAGATCATGGCGGGGTGGTGTTTTTGGATGTGCGCGATCGCTCTGGCACCGTGCAAATTGTCAGCGATCCGGAACGCACCCCGGCGTCTTATTCGATTGCGGAAGAAGTGCGCAATGAATATGTGGTAAAAGTCGTGGGCCGCGTAACTCAGCGCCCTAAAGACTCGCTGAACGAGAAGCTGCCAACTGGGCAAGTCGAAATTTATGCCGATGAACTGACGGTTTTGAATGCCGTACGTAAGCAGTTGCCATTTCAGGTGTCTACGGCTGAAGAAGAAAATGTGCGCGAAGATCTGCGGTTGAAGTATCGGTATTTGGACTTGCGCCGCGATCGCATGGCCCGCAACCTACGCCTGCGCCACGATGTGATCAAAGCCATTCGCCGCTTTTTAGAAGACACTGAAGACTTTATCGAGGTCGAAACGCCGATTCTGACGCGATCTACCCCCGAAGGAGCCCGCGATTTTATTTTGCCCTCGCGCGTAAATGAAGGCGAGTGGTTTGCGTTACCCCAGTCTCCTCAGCTATTCAAGCAAATCTTGATGGTGGCGGGCATGGATCGGTATTATCAAGTCGCCCGCTGCTTTCGCGATGAAGATTTGCGCGCAGATCGTCAACCCGAATTTACACAGCTCGATATGGAAATGAGCTTTATGGATCAAGAAGAGATCCTGTCGCTGAATGAACGGCTGCTTGCGCATATCTTTAAAACGGTAAAAGGCATTGAAATCCCGACGCCTTTTCCTCGGTTGACTTACGCAGAAGCGATGGATCGCTACGGCAGCGACAAGCCAGATACTCGCTACGGACTAGAGCTAGTCGATGTTTCAGACATTGTGAAAGAGTCTGGATTCAAAGTGTTTTCAGGGGCGGTGCAAAATGGCGGACAGGTAAAAGTGCTGCCGATTCCGGGCGGTAATGACGCGATTTCTAACGTGCGAATTAAGCCGAAAGGAGATTTGTTTAAGGTGGCAACTGATGCTGGAGCAGGCGGAGTTGCTTATATTCGGGTGCGCGAAGGCGGCGAGATTGATACCATCGGCGCAATTAAAGACAATCTCACGCCTGAGCAAAAGCAGATTTTGTTAGAGCGCACGGAAGCGCAGCCCGGCCATCTGTTGTTGTTTGGCGCGGGTGATACGAGTACGGTGAATGCGACGTTGGATAAATTGCGGCAGGCGATCGCCAAAGAACTCAATCTCATCGACGAAAGCAAAACCAACTTGCTATGGGTAACCGACTTCCCCATGTTTGAGTGGAACGCCGATGAAAACCGCTACGAGGCCCTGCATCATCCATTTACCGCGCCGCATCCTGATGATGTAGCTGATTTGGCCGATTTAGCGATCGCCCGTGCGGTGGCCTACGACATCGTGTACAACGGCTATGAAATCGGCGGCGGCAGCTTGCGAATTTATCAGCCGGAGGTGCAGGCTAAAGTATTTGAAACAATCGGGCTTTCGGCTGAAGAAGCGCATGACAAATTTGGCTTTTTGCTCGAAGCGTTTGAATATGGCACCCCGCCGCATGGTGGCATCGCCTACGGACTAGATCGGCTAGTGATGCTGCTAGCGGGTGAGCACTCTATTCGTGAGGCCATAGCATTTCCCAAAACTCAGCAGGCCCGCGACCTGTTGACGAACGCGCCTTCGACGGTGGAATCAAATCAGCTCAAAGAATTACATGTGGCCTCTACGCTCAAGCCAAAAACAGACAAAAGCTAAAGACAATCGGTGATACCTGCTCATGCTTCGCCTTGCCCAGGCCCCGTAAAAACGCCCATGTTTTATGCATAAATCGCATTGAATTTATGCAATAAACCTTTCTGGAGGGCTGTTTTAGTATATTCAAGTACAAAATAGCCCTTAGAAATCTGTCATTTTTATCTTCGACGTTTGCAATTAATGCAATTCAAGCAAGGCCGATTTATTCCGATTATTTCTCGCCGATTTCTCGCTGAGAGCTTAAGTAACCGCTATCTGTGATTTCACAACCGTCATTAGCAGATCCACCGTTGATCCTGGAAAACTGCCCAAAAGCTCCTCGAAAAGCATCCTCTATAGGGTAAGCATCAAGAGATTAAAGCAAAGATAGATAAAGGGACTTGTTGAAGCTGAAGCTATTGACGATTAATTTTCTAATCTGTTGACTTCGACTAAATTTCAGGATTGTCTTCTGTTCTCTAGGTTGCATGTTTGTTAAGCCTTCAAATTGAGGGGGCAACCTCCGCCTTCTATCATTTCACTCCAAAAATACTTGTGTAGATCATTTTATGTCCAAAATATCTCGTCGCAAATTTATCCTCACGACCGGAACAACGGCAGCAGCAGCGCTTCTCATCAACGGCTGTACGTCGGGTAGTGACAGCACTGATAGCGATTCGAGCGCGAGTGATTCAGCCACTTCGACTACCGCCCCAGCCGCTGAGATCAGTCCAGAAGAGGCTCCAGAAGTCACCACAGCTAAGCTAGGATTCATTGCTTTAACGGATTCAGCGCCTTTGATTATTGCCAAAGAGAAAGGAATCTTCGATAAATATGGCATGACTGACGTCGAAGTACTCAAGCAAGCTTCTTGGCCGGTTACGCGCGACAATATGGAGCTCGGTTCAGGCGGCGGCGGTATTGATGGTGCGCACATCTTGACACCCATGCCCTATCTGATGACCTTGGGCAAAATTACCAAGCAGCCTTTGCCGATGTACATTTTGGCCAGATTAAACGTCAACGGCCAAGCCATTTCGGTGAGTAAGGACTATGCCGATCTCAAAATTGGCACTGATAGCTCCAAAATGACCGAAGTGTTTGCAACGGCTAAGGCAAACAACAAAGAGCTCAGCGCGGCGATGACGTTTCCGGGTGGTACGCACGATTTGTGGCTACGCTACTGGTTAGCAGCGGGCGGCATCAACCCTGAAACCGATATTTCTGTTGTACCCGTGCCACCGCCTCAGATGGTTGCCAATATGAAAATCGGGGCAATGGAGACTTTTTGCGTCGGTGAACCGTGGAATGCTCAGCTAGTGAATCAAGAGCAGGGCTATTCGGCGCTGGTGACCGGTGAACTATGGCAAGATCACCCAGAAAAGGCATTTGCGATGAGAGCCGACTGGGTAGATGCCAATCCTAAAGCGGCGCTAGCAATGACGAAAGCTGTTTTGGAAGCGCAACAGTGGTGCGATTTGCCAGAAAATCAGCAGGAGATGTGCGAGATTGTCTCTCAAGACAAGTGGTTTAAGGTGCCTGTTGAAGACATTATTGGTAGAATTCAAGGCAAGATTGACTACGGCAATGGCCGCACCATTGAAGATCCGAATATTTCGATGAAGTTTTGGAGAGACAATGCTTCTTACCCCTACAAGAGCCACGATCTTTGGTTCTTAACGGAAGATATTCGCTGGGGCTATATTACGGCAGATACGGATACGAAAGCTTTGGTGGACAAAGTAAATCGCTCTGATTTGTGGAAAGAGGCAGCTAAGGCGATTGGGGTTGCGGAAGCTGACATTCCGACGAGCGATTCACGCGGCGTGGAAACTTTCTTCGACGGGGTGAAATTTGATCCTGAAGATCCGAAGGCTTATTTGGATAGTTTGAAAATCAAGAAAGTCTAACATTTTTGGGAAGCTTGAAAGGCTGATTTTTGTCAGCCCTTCAAGCCTTCATCTGTTTTCAAATGCCTCAAAGATTTTAGATAGGCAAATAGGCGATCGCCATCTGTGAAAGCCGTCTAGGACCTTTTCTGGAACTTTTACAGATGGCAGTCCAGAAACAGATCACTCTCGTTATAGTGAGTTTCAAGCGAACCCTGATCGTTTGGTCATTGAGATTTTTAAATCTGGAATTACTAGAGTTTTGCTTGGACTTTGACTACACTTTGCATAAATTACCTGAGTTCAAACCCCTTACTTCTAATGTGCTATGACCGTCAACCTCGACAATCGACCGGCTAAACCAAATTTTCTGCTGGCATGGATCAAAAATCCGCCGCATAAATTGTTCCGTCCGCTAGTGGCTCTTTTATTTATTTTGACTCTGTGGCAGGTGCTGTGTAGTGGCCCGGACGCGAATTTGCCCAGTCCGATTAAAACATTTCAAGACACGTCTAATTTGATTTTTGATCCCTTTTTTGACAATGGTGGAACGGATAAAGGGTTGTTCTGGCAGATTTTGGCCAGTCTAAAACGAGTTGCGGTGGGCTATACGCTAGCGGCAGTGGTGGGGATTGCGCTGGGCATTTTGATTGGCTCTAGTGAGTTCATGTTCGATGCGCTCGATCCGCTGTTTCAAATATTGCGGACGGTGCCGCCGTTGGCTTGGCTGCCGATCGCATTAGCCGCGTTTCAAGAAGCCAATCCTTCGGCTATTTTTGTAATTTTCATTACCGCAATTTGGCCGATTATTATCAATACTACGGTGGGTGTGCAGCAAATTCCTCAAGACTATAAAAAC
>JBGTIK010000265.1:0-4006 GCA_041745715.1 Phormidesmis sp. | reverse complement strand
GGCGACGACCTGCACCCCGACGTAGGTCGGGTAAGTCTCGAAAGGCTTCTACGATAGCTAACGTACTCATGCTTGGAAAGCTCTCAATCAACGACTCCCCTTATGTTTCCATAAATCTGTCTAGAATGAAATAACCCTGGGTAGAAACCACCTTCAAAACGTTTTGTGAAAACATCAGGTTTTTTCTCAAATCCTAAATGTTCTAGGAGAACTTTAAAATTATCTTTATTAATCATTTAGCTAGAGTTTTCCTTTTACGATTCGTTTTATTGCTGCTTGTTAGTTTTACGGGCATAACTATTTATTAGAGGAAAAGATTGCGCCTAATCACCCTAAATAGCAGATTAGGTAGAAATATTTTTGCCTAATTGCCCTGTGAAGGTAGATAGGTGGAGTTTCATCTACCTATCTACCCCAATAAGATGATTAGGTAGAAAGTTTCTGCCTAAATAGTTTCTGCCTAAATATAGCTGATCATAGGCTGGCACCCCTAGAGTCGTTGGCTGTAATCGCGCTTATGCATATCCCAACAATGACCGTTCTTGGTACAGATTGACAGAGCCTTGAATAGGCAAGCTTATTAGCCTTATTCGTGCTTCAAAACCCGTGTCATAATCGACGTGTCAAAAGTAAGTACGGTTAACGAGTTTTGGCACAACGAGGATAGCTCACACCAGAGTTTCGATACCTGACCAAGGCTTAGACTTTCAGCCTGACGGTTTGAAGAGCTCGTCATCTGGAAACGCGATCGCTGAGGCTACTCTCTGAGTCATCTGCTGAGCATTGTCGAAGACTTGAGACGAAGGGGCACAGACTTTGCGAGCGTTCATGATGTTTTCGGCACCTCTACAGCGTCAGGGAAAATAGTGTTCGCTTTTTGCCACCTGTTTATTGGCCTGCTTATGGGCCTGTTGCTGAAGCTGCTGAGCCAACATGCCGTATTTTGGCCCAAAAATCATCGCTACGACAAAGAAAAGGGTCATTAAAACAACAATGCAGCCACCTGTTGAGGCATCGAGATGATAGCTAAAGTACGTCCCCAAAAAACAAGAAAGCACGCTGGTCGCCACCGAAATCACCAGCATGTGATCAAATCGGTCACTGAGTAAGTAAGCCGTTGCCCCCGGCGTAATCAGCATCGCCACGACTAGCACAATGCCAGCAGTCTGTAAGGCAGTCACAATCGTCAATGCCAGCACCGATAGCAGCGTGTAGTACATCAGCTGAGTGTTGAGCCCGATCGCTTTGGCGTGATTCGGATCAAAGCAAAACAGCAGCAGATCTTTGCGGCGCAGCAGAATAATCGCCAGCGTCAGGCCGCCCGCAATCAGCGTTTGCACTACGTCTTGATCAGAAATGCCTAGCACATTGCCAAAAAGAATATGGAAAAGATCGATATTGCTCGGTATTTTGGTCGCTAGCACAAGCCCAAAGGCAAAAAAACCGGTGAATATAACACCGATTACCGCGTCTTCTTTGAGCCTAGTTTTGGATTTTACGTAGCCAATCGCGACGGTTGCGCCAAAGCCGAACACAAAAGCGCCCAGTGAAAACGGCAAACCTAGTGCATAGGCCACGACTACTCCCGGCACCACCGCATGAGAAACCGCATCGCCCATCAGCGACCAGCCCTTGAGCGTAATGTAGCAGGAGAGCACCGCACAAACGACGCCAACGAAAGCGCTGACCCACAAGGCGCGAATCATGAAGCTGAGTTGAAACGGCTCTATCAGCCAGCTCCAGATGGGGTTTGGAGCGATCGCTAACAGCGGTAAAGCAGCCTCGCTCATACTTCCCAGCCTCTCGGCTCAGCGTTCGTAGCGTTAGAGCGCGATTCGGATTTTATCGGCTGAATGAAGCTGTGACCGAGCGGATGAGCTAGATGTGCATCGGGATCGGAATTGGTTGGGGTGGTAAAGCTACTAAGCGGCAAACCACCGAAGGTCATGGCCAGATTTTCTTCGGTGAAGGTTTCGGTGGTGGTGCCTGCGGCGAGAATGGTTTGATTAAGCAGGATAACGCGATCACAAAATGTCGAAATCGACGCCAAATCATGTGTAGACACCAGCACCGTATGCCCATCATCTCGCAGTTGCAGCAGCAAATTAATGATGCTTTTTTCCGTTTTGACATCTACGCCCGTAAACGGCTCATCGAGCAAAATCACTTTGCCGTCTTGCGCTAAAGCCCGCGCCAAAAAAGCTCTCTTTTTTTGCCCGCCTGACAGCTCCCCAATCTGGCGATTTTGAAACTCACTCATCCCCACTCGCTCAAGGCTTTCTCGCACAATCTGTCGGTCTTTGCGGCTAGGAATTCGCAGCATATTCATGTAGCCATAGCGGCCCATCATCACTACATCAAACACGTTAATTGGAAAGTTCCAATCCACTTCATCCGCCTGGGGCACATAGGCAATGAGCTGTTGTTTTTGAGCTTGTTCTATCGAAAGGTTATCAATATGAACACGGCCCTGAGTAGGTGGCAAAAACCCCATAATCGCCTTAAACAAAGTCGATTTGCCGCCGCCATTTGGCCCCACTAATCCGGTAATCGTACCGGGCTGAATGTGGCAGCTAGCGTTATAAAGTGCGAGACGAGCATTGCTGTAGGTGACACTGATATTGTCTACCACAATGCCATAAGTTGTTTTCGGTTGAGCGGTTGCAAAAGTCATAGCAGCTTAGCTTAATAGAGCAGTGATAGAACAGCTTACAGAACGATTTATAGAGCAGTATGGGTTAGAGCGTCATTAGGCTTAAGAGATAGCTTACTCGCTGTTGCCAAGCAGTCCTTTTGTGATCAAATCAGCGTCATATTGCATCAGCTCTAAAAAGGTGGGCACTGGCCCGGATGCACTCGAGAGCGAATCGACATAGAGGTTGCCGCCAAAGGTTGCACCTGTGGCTTTGGCAATTTGCTTTTGAGATTCGTCACTGACTGTGCTTTCGCAAAACACCGTCGGTACCTGATTCGCTTTTACTTGATCGATTACTGACTTGAGCTGCTTAGGAGTAGACTGCTGCTCAGCGTTGATGGGCCAGATATAGATTTCTTTGAGATTATAATCGCGGCTCAGATATGAAAATGCGCCTTCGCAGCTCACAAGATAGCGTTGAGTATCGGGAAGGGCAGCTAGCTTCGCCTTTAAATCGGCGTCAATGGCGTTGAGGCGATCGCTATAACCAGCCGCATTTGCATTGTAGGTATCAGCATTGGCCGGATCGAGCTTGACGAACGCTTTGCGGATGTTTTCGACATAGATCAGCGCGTTTTGTGGCGACATCCAAGCGTGAGGATTGGGCTTGTTAGCGTAGGGGCCTTGAGCGATTGCAATCGGCACCACCCCATCGCTCAGCACTGCCGTCGGCACTCCCTTAACGCTTCCTAAAAATTGCTCAAACCAGCGCTCTAGCTCCATCCCATTAGACAAAATGAGATCTGCATTTTGAGCCTTAGCAATGTCGCTGGGCACCGGCTCATAGCCATGAATTTCTGCCCCGATGCGAGTAATCGATTCGACCGTGAGGGCATCACCAGCGACATTTTGAGCCATGTCTTCGAGAATGGTAAAGGTCGTGAGCACCTTTTTAGGCTCTTCTGAGCTGGTCTGCTCATCGCCTGTCTGCGAAACCTCAGAGCGATTCCCAGCACTACAGCTAACTACCAACAGGGCTAACACCGTCATTAGCCCCAAAGGATATGCTTTTAATTTGTGACCCCAAGCGCGGTTCATTTCATAATTGTTTCATTTTTCACAATTGTTTCATAATTTTCTCAAAACGACAACGCCCCATCGGCAGACCTTTTCAAAATCAGCCCTACCAAAGCCCGTCTTTTCGTCTAGGTATCAAATGTCAACTACATTGGGTTCATCCAAACTTTTGGTGAAGCCGGGAAAGTAGGTAGGAAACTGTAGATCGCCCCGTCCAGTGATCTACCGATGGAATTTCTTCAGTCTCTACTACCTGGTGCCGGTTTGCTCCGCTTAGATCGATATGACATAGAA
>JBGTIK010000264.1:0-10472 GCA_041745715.1 Phormidesmis sp. | reverse complement strand
TACGCTGCCAATCGTCAAGCATTCTTATGTTGTGCGCGATCCTAACCAAATGGCGCAAATTGTAGCCGAAGCTTTTTACATTGCTAAAAGCGGTCGCCCAGGGCCGGTTTTAATTGATGTGCCCAAAGACGTAGGACTTGAAGAAATTGACTATATTCCTGTGGAACCGGGCGATGTGACGATCCCTGGCTATGCGCCCCAGACAGCAGGTGATGTCCATCAAATAGATGCGGCGATCGCGCTGCTTCGCGCTGCCGAGCGCCCCTTGCTCTATATCGGGGGGGGCGCGATCGCGGCCAATGCTCATCCGGAGTTACAGGCGCTGGCCGAAGCGTTTTCTGCACCCATGACGACCACACTCATGGGTAAGGGCGCGGTTAATGAGCACCATCCGTTGGCGGTTGGCATGTTGGGAATGCACGGCACAGCCTATGCCAACTTTGCAGTGAGTCAGTGCGATTTGCTGGTCGCAATCGGCGCTAGATTTGATGACCGGGTGACCGGCAAGCTCGATGAATTTGCCAGTCGAGCGAAGGTGATTCACCTTGACATTGATCCGGCAGAAGTGGGCAAAAACCGCCTTCCAGAAGTGCCGATTGTGGGCGATGTGAAAGTGGTCTTGCAAAAACTGCTGGCCCGCTTGGCCGATCCATCCGTCAATCCAGTCGCCCCAGACGGGCAAAAAACTCAGGCTTGGCGCGATCAAATCGATACCTGGAAGCAAGACTTTCCCTTAGATGCGCCGATCTACGCTGATGAAATTTCACCTCAGTCCGTCATCGTTGAGCTCACGCAGCAAGCGCCTACGGCCTACTACACTACCGATGTCGGCCAGCATCAAATGTGGGCGGCGCAATTTTTGAAAAATGGGCCTCGGCAGTGGATTTCGAGCGCGGGGCTAGGCACAATGGGTTTTGGCCTACCAGCGGCAATGGGCGTACAGACGGCGCTGCCGGATAAGCAGGTGATCTGCATTAGCGGGGATGCCAGCTTTCAAATGAACCTTCAAGAGCTAGCGACCTTAGCGCAATATAACCTCAAGGTCAAAACCGTGATCTTGAACAATGGCTGGCAGGGGATGGTGCGTCAGTGGCAGCAGAGCTTTTTTGAGGAGCGCTATTCGTCTTCGAATATGGAAGTGGGTATGCCTGACTTTGAACTATTGGCCAAAGCCTTTGGGATCAGGGGCATGGTGGTCAATGAGCCGAATGAGTTGGCGGGTGCGATCACCGAAATGCTGGCTCACGATGGCCCAGTTTTGATGGATGTGCGCGTGCGCCGCGACGAAAACTGCTACCCCATGATTCCACCCGGCAAGAGCAACGCTGACATGGTGGGTCTGCCCGCAGATAAGCTCAGACCAAGTGTCTAAAGGCTTTTTTGCTTAGGCTCAATTCTCAAACTCGACCATACTTCGGTTATATCTAGCTAGCCAAGCGTCTGTATTTGCGGACGCTTGGCTAGCTTTTGGCAGGCTTAGGGAAAATTGAGTCAGTGCCTCATATCCGCTTTGCATGCGCTTCACGTTAGTAGATCATGCCAAAGGTCAAGTTCGTCTCAACCGGCTTAAATCCCCAGTATTTAAACTGAACCGCTTGGAGAAGTTAAGCCAACGTCTAAAGTTTTTTTGATATTTGGCTTGTTCTTCTTCCGCTAGCAGGGTAGTATGCGCGTAATTTGATTCACAGCAGTGCGATACCGAGCTAAAAGCACCGAGCAATCAGCGGTACAGCGCACTAAGTAGGTCAATGGCCTCATTCTTAATTTTTAATACAACCGCATGGTCTTCGCTACTGAGTTCGACCCTCTCGTCAAATCTAACCCGCATCAAGCTGAGCGAGTCAAGCTCGATCACGCTAGGCTCTATTCACTCAAGTCACCTGATCTCAAGTCCGCAGCTTCCCCTCAGAAAGTAGTTCCTCTACACATGGGAGCGGCAGTGCGAGTCACCGCTGCGCCGCTATCACTGCCCAAACAGCCGAAGCTGCCCTTTGCCATGCAAGTGCTGACGCGCTTGCAGCAAGGCTCAACTGCGATCACTTGCCTGCTGGTTACGAGCGCTTTAGCGGTGTACGGTTCAACCGTCTACGTGGATAAATCTACCGAGTACGCGCTGGTTCAAATAGACCGGCTACAGGGCGAATCGCAGCAGTTGACGGCTGCAAACGAAGCTATTAAGCAAAGTCTGGCCGAACAAGCTGCTCAAGCAGGATCGGGGCTAAGGCCCTACAAAGCAGGCGATGTGCTGTTTTTGAAGCCTGTGCCTGTTCGGGAACTAGGTGAGGTTAATTCATCGCCTGATGAAGCGCGCGATCTCCCGATGGGATACTAAGATCATATGGCTGCTCCTACTCGTTCGCGATCGCGCCGTCAAAAGCCGCCGTCCATACGCCAAACAACGGCAAGACCCCCTTATGCTGAGGCCACTCGCACTGAATCGCCGCGACTACGCCTAATTAGCGTATGGCTGCTGCTGTTAGTGGGCATGGTGGTGGTCGGCATTCGGCTAGCCTATTTGCAGCTTGTGATCGGCGATGATCTACAGACGATGGCCAAAGAGCAGCAGGCCTTTCAGGCGACGCCTCAGATCTCTCGGCGACAGATTGTCGATCTTCAGGGCAATGTAATCGCGATGGATCAAGTGGTGTACACCCTGTTTGTACATCCCATGCTGTTTAAAAAAACGAACAAAGAAGTGGCTCAGATGTTGAGCACCGTACTAGAGAAAGCGCCCAAAGATCTCTCTAAGCTATTTGCTCAGCAGGAAAGCGGCATTAAGGTTAGCGCCGGTATCTCTGAAGAGACGGCCAAGCGGTTAAAAGCACTGCGATTAGATGGCCTTGAATTAGTAGCCTCGCCCCAGCGGTTTTATCCGCAAGGCGATTTGTTTTCACAAGTGACCGGCTACGTGGATCTAGAAGGCTTACCGGGCGGTGGCATTGAGCTAGATCTGCAAGACAAGCTCAAATATGACGATCCCAAAGCAGGAGAAGCTGCGCCTTTGCAGCAGGTCACCCGTGATGACTCACAGCTTCAGCTCACGATTGATAGCCGGTTGCAGCGGATTGCCCAAGAAAATTTGGCAATAACGGTAGACAAATTTGGTGCTAAGCGCGGCGCAGCGATTGTAATGGACAGCCGCACGGGCGAAATTTTGACGCTGGCAGTTGCGCCTACTTACGATCCCAATCAGTACTTTGATGCCAATATTGAATACTTCAAAAACTGGGCAGTGAGCGATCTCTATGAGCCGGGATCGACGTTTAAACCGATTAACGTCGCGATCGCTCTAGAAAACGACAGCATTGGCCCCAATGACACCATATACGATGAAGGCCAAATTTTTGTCGGCGAATGGCCCATCCAAAACGTTGATTTTTCCACTGGCGGCGGCAGAGGCGCACTTTCGATTACTGACGTGTTGCGCTACTCCAGCAACGTTGGCATGGTGCACATTATGCAGACCCTACAGCGCAACACCTACTACGACTGGCTAGAAAAACTCGGCCTCGGCAAGCCCACTGGCATTGATTTACCCGGTGAGGCAGTCGGTCAAATCAAAGAGCGTCAGCAGTTTGTCGATAGCCCGATTGAAGCCGCGACCACCGCATTTGGTCAAGGCTTTTCGCTCACACCCATGCAGTTAGTTCAGCTCCATGCCACGCTAGCCAACGGCGGCAAGCTAGTTACCCCGCATGTAGTTCGCGGCTTAATCAACGCTGACAAAGAACTGACTTGGACACCGAACCTTGAGGCTCCTCGGCAGGTTTTTTCGCCTGAAACGACAGGTGAAGTTCTAAACATGATGAAAGCTGTCGTCGATGATGGCACCGGCTCAGCCTCTAAAGTAGAAGGCTATCAAATTGCCGGAAAGACTGGGACTGCGCAAAAAGCCACAGAATACGGCTCCTACGGAAATCAGCGGATTACCAGCTTTGTTGGCATTGCCCCGGTCAGCGATCCCCGCTATGTGGTACTGGTCGTTGTCGATGAACCACAAGGCGAAAATTCTTACGGCGGCACGGTCGCAGCTCCTCTGGTGAAAAAAATCTTAGAGTCACTGGTGGTTTTAGAAGGGGTTGTGCCCGATGGGACTGCGCCGTCGAGCCCACCGGCTGCTGCAAAAACAGAATAGAAGCGGCTTTTTACGGGCAACTTTCTACAGGTAATCGCGATCCGAGATTAATCTGACAGGTCATGTCTGAAAAGCTATCTTTCAGCTATTTTTTTAGCGATTCAGATAGCTAGCTGCCGCCGCACTCAGTTGGCGGCAGGGTAGAGCCGACATTGATCATAGAATAATTGCTGATATCAATTACAGCGTTAGCGGACTCAAGGCCGCTGCTGTCGGTGCGAATATTCTGAAGCTGCAAGATGCTGCCGTATGGCGATGCCGCCGTTTCAATCGATTGGGTCGAGGCGGTAGTGTAGGCCGTACCCGTGATGCTGTTGCCGCTCGCAATGCCGGTAATACAAAGGCCAAGGCGACCAATTCCGGGCAGCAAATAGCCAGCGACTTGATTGCCTACCTTGCTTAGCAAGAAAATTGAGTCGCCTCGCTGATTGAGTTCTGTATTGGAATAGACGCGTGGTTCAGCAGATCCGCCTAAATATCGGTAACTGCCGTCAGCTAGCGCTGATAGCGTCGAAATCACTTTGCCATCAAAGGGGGTGGGCTGTACGGTGGTTGGCGTAAAGTTGTAGGGATCGATTGAAGGGGCGCGATCGCGGCTTAAGGGCGCTATCTGCGGTTCTGGCTGTGGTTCTAGCTGTGGCGGCGCTGCTGGCACTACTACGGGTGCCTGCACGGCTGGCGGTGCAACGGGCTGGCTGATGGGTGGTGTAACTGGCAGTGAAACTGGCTCAGCGGGTACAGCAGGAATACTTTCGGGCCTGGGCTCTATTCTGGGTTCCACTCTGGGCTCTATTCTAGGCTGAGGCAAAGGTCGCTCAAGACTCGGTTCAATATTTGGCTCAAGGATTGGCAGTGAATCGCTTTGCGCTAAAGCAGAAAACTGACCTGTCAGCAGCGGTAAAACTACCAGCGCCAAAGGCAAAACGGACTGCAAGTGAAACGGTGTGGTGAGTGACATACTAAGCGTATTTTAAGGGGCCCAATGGCTAGACGATAGCCAGACGGTGCTCCCAAATGGTTTCCAAGTGTGTTTGCTCAACTATCCTATATTTTTACAGCGCTTCTCTATCTTTGACCGGACACTATCTCTGACTGGACACTACCTTTGCTTAGACGCTATCTCTGCTTAGACGCTATAGAGAACCACAGAGAGAAAGAGAACCACAGAGAGAACCGCATCTATGACTAAACCTTTAGAACTAAATATCCAGCGCTAAATGTCCAACCGATGCTTAATCAAGGAATAAAATGCGCGAGACAGTTCGCGGCGGGTGAGTGGCGTGTTATCGGGTACGATGCGCTCGAAGGCTTTGTCATACGCAGCTGGTAGCGATGCCTTAACTAAAAACGAAAGCTGCTTGCGCGTGATCATTTGGTCAGGAGCAAAGCGGCCTGTACCAACGCCTGCAATCATGCTTTGAGCTTTGAGCGTTTCGATGTTGCTGTAGGCCCAGTGCTTACCAGGCTGTACATCGCTGAAGTTGGGGCGAGTCGGGCTAATTTTTTCTAAGCCCAGAAGGCTAACCAGTGCGGTCGAAACCACGGCTCTAGAGACATTGGCAAAGGGGCGAAAGTGCAGATTATTGGCATTTTCGCTGCGAATGATACCGCAAGCAGCCATTACCTGAATCGCTTCAAAATCAGGGTCATCATGGGCCACATCATCAAACCAGAAGATCGGGATGCCATTGCGGGCCATGAATCCCTGTAGCTTGCGCAATAGCGGCTGCGTTTCAACAATGCGGCGCGGGCTTAGACCCGTCCACACTGCGAATACGGCTAAAAATCCGCTGGCTTCACCAATCGCCCACTCCACTGGGTGCATTCGATAGGCGGCGTTGGTGATATGGGTGGTTCCAATGCTTTTGGCAGAAAGGATGAGGCCGTCGGTAGTCATGGGTACAAGAGCTGAGGCCGGGAGCGAAAAAGGTAGCGCCGCGACGTCTTTACCGGTGGGTGAAACGTGACCCGGAACGAGGTTTCCGTGCAGATCGAGGTAGTGATATTGACCAATGCCGAGGCTGTCGTCAAAACTGCGGGCGCGGGCCTGATCAGGGAAGAATCGCTCGGCGACGTCTTCGTGGCGGATGGTGGTTAGGGAAATGCCTCGTCGGGATTCGCGGATGTAGGGTTCTAGGGCAATCCCGTCAGGGCTCCAAGTAAGATCGCCTCTGGGTTTAAGATCGGCGTTGCCGTGGGTTTGAAGGTAGTGAATGTAGGCTTGGGCGCGATCGCGGGCTTTTTGCACCAGCGCCTGCCGCTCGGCCCGACTAATGCCAATTAGCGATCCCTGGCGAAAGTCATTGCCGCAGCACTGCACCTTTTCGGGATGAGGCGAAGTGCCCCAGTTAATCGCTGACACATCGCCGACGCTGACGACTTTTTCATCGGGTGATCGCCGCAGCACTCGTCGATAGCGAAAAATTCCAAACGCATCAAAAAAACCGCGCCTATTCCAGGGATCGCTCGCTTTAGATTTGGTCCAATAGTCGCCCGTAAATTCATTCGGATCGAGCCAGGAGTCTTGCCCATAGCCTTTGGGTGCAGGCATCAGTCGCCCTTGCCCAGCCGCCGTGCGCTCGACCAGCACATTAAAGGTAAATGACTGCTGACAAGCCTCAATTGCCTGCTCTCTCAAAATTGCTTCACCTGTGTCGCTACGAGCTTCTTGCCCCACCCTTGCAGGCAAATTCGCGATTTCTAGCAGATCGCCAAAGTCAGTGGCTTCCAAGGTGACTTGAGCATTGATGGTGAAGCGATCGCCACTATTCGCCTGAAATTTGACTCCACTCACGCGCTGTCGTCCGTCCTCACCGTCAGCCGCGAGCATCACCTCAACGGGCTCACTCTCTGGAATCAGCCGCAGTTTCCCAGATTCTAGATAAGGCACAAGCCGCTCATTTAGGGCGGTAGCTGCGACCACAGGTGTCGTTGTAATTGGGCAGACCCAAGCCCCACCTGGATTTTGCTGAATTCTGCCGGTCACAGGCTGCAACTGCCTTTGCCGTTGGCGAAACCACCGCTGGCTTTTAGAAATGGCAAACTGCTCTCCATCTACGCTGCTGAGCGTTTCTGACTGCCGTAGTAAATCGCCATCATCTGAGGCGGGCAGTCCTTGAGTGGTAAATTGTCCGCCGACTATTTTTAAAGGCTGCACTAGGCAGACATCGACATTCATGCTCAGCGCTGCGAGGGTCGCTGAATAGGCTGCGGTTGAACCGCCGACAATTAAGATAGAGCTGCTCAGCGCACTGCCGTCGCTCGGTCGGGTAAAGGCAGTTTCTGAAAAAATGCCGTTGGTCTGGCTAATTTTATTCATAACAGTTCGCTTCGATAAGCTCGACTAAATAGGCTTGATTTTAACTTGGTGGGTGCTACCCGATACCTGATAGATCAGAGGTTACGCGCTTTCTGATGCCATCGTTCTGAATCTATATTTTTTGATCTCAATTGGATCTGATGAGTTTTATAGATAATCTCGCTGAACGGACTGCTGAGAGTCGTTTTTGTACAATTCTTTGGAAAAGTGTATCTAATCAGCAGGAACCTGGGCGTTTTTTCTACTTTTACGGTTTGATCAAAGGCTATTTCAGTGTACAAAAGCTTTTAAGCGTATTTTCAATGCAGCCCGTTCTTTTAAATCGCACCTGATGACGGCTAACGTTGCCGCTACAAATGCTGAGTCTTATTCTTCTCAAGTGAATTTTGAGGCGAAAAGGCTGCTGGGCGCTGGGATTGATTGCGCTTATCAACAAGATTTTGAGCGAGCTATAGTCCTCTTTACCCAAGCCCTTCAGCTCAGCTCACAGGTTTTCTCAAAGCCGCATCCTATCGCCCTCAAAAGCTACTATCACCGAGGCTGTGCCCTCTGTCGACAAAGTCAGTATGTGCGGGCGATCTCCGACTTTACCCAAGTCATTTCGCTCATCAGCTTACTCAGCAAACCCGTCTCCACTAAAGCAGCTGTACGGCAATTAGGGGCAATCAAACTCGCCGATGCCTACATACATCGCGGCAATGCCTATCGCCACTTGGGCCACTATCATCTCGCCTTGGGCGATCTCAATCAGGGCATTGAGCAATCTGGCGGCTCTGCGCAAAGCTATGGCTGTCGGGGCTTACTGCGGTTAGATATGGGTGAGTTTGAAGGAGCGATCGCTGACTTTGATCAAGCCCTAGCCATTCATCCCACCTTTGCTCCGGGCTACTTATGGCGCGGCTTTGCTGGGCTGCGCAGCGGCGATTTTGAGCAGGCTTTAGCCGATTTGACCCATGCGATTGAAGCCATTCCCACCTGCGCTGAAGCCTATAATCACCGAGGCGTGGCTTACTTTTATCTCAATTATTTTGCCGAATCGCTGGCTGATTTTGACCGGGCCATTCGCATTAATCCAACGTTTGCCGAAGCTTATAACAATCGCGGCAATCTGCGTCGGCTGCTAGGGGCGAGTGCGAGTGCAATGGCTGATTATGATCGCGCGATCGCGCTAGATCCATCACTCGCCGAACTCTACTTAAACCGAGCGGCGACGGCTGATATCACAACTGCTCAAGGGCTTGTCGATAGCGCAGCTGACTATGCTGTGACGGCAGATTTATCTATTCATAGCGCGGCTTTTTACCGCCGTCGCGCTGATGTTCGCGCTGCGCAAGGCTGTTTCATAGAGGCGATCGCTGACTACACAGCAGCTTTGGCCCAAGTCTCAACGGCCTACGCGCACCATCAGCGGGGCCGCGCTTATCAATCCATGGGGAAATATCAGCAGGCGCTAGCCGATTTTGATCAGGCGATCGCACTATCACCCAACTATGCAGGGGCTTATGGCGATCGCGCCCACCTCCGATTTCACAATCACCAGAAGCACGGCGCTTTAGCCGATGCCAATAAAGCCTTAGCCTTAGCGACCCATCCCGATCAAACTAGTCTCAAGCACAATCTCAAACAGCTTTACGTCATTCGCGCGCTGGCTCATTTTTGTCTGCAAGCGCCGACTGAAGGCTTAGTCGATTTTGATCAGCTGATGTTGCTGATCGCTCACTCATCTTCTTCCCAAACCTCACACGCCTCTACATCAATCGATTCTTCAGTAACCTGAGGCCGCTTAAAGCGATCCAGCGTGTTGCCCAAAGATTGACCGATGGAGCGTCCAAAGGGCGTTTTACCCAGCTGCTGCTTGACCTGCTCGGTTTTGGCCTTTAGCTGCTCGGTAATATCGGGCAGTGAATCAGCCTCGACAAAATCTTGATTGGCGAGCTGCTCATTGGTAAATTGCTTCATCCGTTTGGTCACGTTACCGGCGAACGACTGAGCGCCCTGCATCAGTTCGCCCAATTCTGTTGGAATTTCGGGGCGCTGGCGGACGGCGGCAGGTGTGCTGATGATGGTGATGGGCTGGCTGTAGGGGCGTGATCGCTGAGCATCTTCTTCCGCAACCATCATTCGCTTACGGCCTGCACTGATGATCATCTGCGGCTCAATCGTATAGACCGGCGGCGTTTCAATGAGCGGCGCATCGCCATCCGCTTCAGCTAAGGGCGAGTGGTTGAGAATAAATAAATACTGCTGCACTTCACCCGTCGATTGCTCTATACACAGATCAACGACTTGCCCAATATGATCGCCGCCATCTGTCCAGACTTCTAGCCCCGTCATGTTCTGCGCAGCCGCTAGCTGAGCTTCATTCGTTGCCACCAGATTTGGGGCTGACTCCATCTGAACCACGAGCCGATCTTTACCGATTTTCATCACCTGCGACCAGCTCAGCGACTGCTTGCGACCGATTAACCCCGCCGTTTTACATAGTAAGCCAATCACCTTGGCCTGTTTCACATCCACCAGCAAATGCTCCACCGCGCCGACTTCTTCGGTGGTTTCATAGGCCATAATGCCTCGGCCTACTAACTCACCTTGGCGAATAATTGCTGCGTCCACTCAGTCACCTCTCAAAACGTCACAAGCTGATGTCACTATCTTTGTTTTACTCAATTTGGCGGGCAGCAAACAAATTATGTTTCCAAATTTCACTACGCAAACCTACGCGATCGCCGATAGCGTCTTAGGCCGCATCCATCTTCACGTTCGGATCGGCGGCAGTGGCCCGCCGCTGCTGCTCTTGCACAGCTACCCGCAAACCCATGTGATGTGGCACAAAGTCGCGCCAGCTTTAGCTCAGCACTTTACTGTTATCTGCCCCGATCTGCGCGGCTACGGCGACAGCAGCGCGCCAGTGGGTGATGTTCAACATCTTACCTATGCCAAACGCACGGTCGCAAACGATTTGGTAATGCTAATGACTCAGCTAGGCTTCGGTACTTTCATGGCCGCTGGGCATGATCG
>JBGTIK010000263.1:0-2566 GCA_041745715.1 Phormidesmis sp. | reverse complement strand
CGAATGCTGGAACGGCCACAGCCTAGCAACCGGTGGATGTAGCTAATGCCGCCGTGACCTAGCTTGAGCGCTTCAATCGCCGCATAGCGGCGGCGATCCTTCTCGCTCAGCGACCCGTAGTACTGCTGCATTTGTTGGTCGATCACTGATGAGTAAGGGCTAATCTGACGCATCTTGAGGGATTCTATGATAGCGGCAAACCCAGTTTACAGCAGATAGCTATTCTGGCCCTCTAATTTAATCCTCGATCCTTAGGGAAAATGCAGACGAGTTGAGCGATCGCTACAGTGAACGCCAAGCCACCCAGCAAATAGAAGACACCGCTAAACAAGCCTTGAGTTAGCTTCGGTTACGCCTTAACAATCAAGGCTATCTTCTCTATAGTAAAAGGAGCCCGGTAAAAAATCAGGAGCCAGCTACTGCATGAACCCAGCAGAGTCGAAAATAGAAGCGCAAGTTGAAGAGCAGTACAACGCTCAGGCGCAAAGCTATGATCAGCGCTGGAGCCGATATCTACGCAAGACGCTCACTTTTTCACAAACCACAGCCAACATTGCTTCTACAGCCAAGGTGTTGGATGTAGGCTGTGGCACGGGTGAACTAGAGCGCTTATTGCTAGCAAATAACCCAGAGCAAATGATCGTCAGCCTTGATATTTCGGCAGAGATGTTGGCTCAGGCGCAACAAAAACTCAAAAGCTATCCTCATGTTTCATTTGAGCAAGGCAGTGCCTCTGATCTACCGTTTCCAGATCGGGTTTTTGATGTGGTTGTCTCGGCTAGTTCGTTTCACTATTTTCCTGAGCCAGAAAAAGCGCTAGCTGAAATGCACCGAGTGCTTAAGCCGAATGGACAAGTCGTAATTTTAGACTGGTGCAAAGACTTTTTGCTGTGTCGAATATGCGATTGGGTGCTTAAAAGAGTCGATCCAGCTCATCAGCAGTGCTATACCGAAGCCGAATTTCACCAGCTTTTGCAGGCCGCAGACTTTCAGATACAAGACGCTCAAACAATGCACTTCGACCTAGTTTGGGGACTGATGATTGCAACCGCTGATCGCTCGTGAGCAGCCATCATGTCGCGGTGCCTACGATGCTTGCCCCCATTTACCAATGGTTTGCTCGGCAGGCATGGCAGCCCATTCCCTTTCAAGCAGAAGTTTGGAGCGCCTACCTTGCCGGCAAAAGCGGTTTGATTCAGGTGCCGACAGGTTCAGGGAAAACCTATGGCGCGGTGATGGGGCCGATTGCTCAGATGCTGGCCGCGCCGCAGCCTTTGAAAGGGCTGCAAATGCTGTATATTACGCCACTGCGATCGCTCTCACGAGATATAGAACTCTCCATTCGCCGCCCAATTGAAGAGATGGGCTGGCTGCTGACCGTCGAATCGCGCACGGGCGATACCAAAAGTTCGGTAAAGACTCGGCAGATAAAAAAAATGCCGCACATTTTGATCACAACGCCTGAATCGCTGGCGGTGTTGCTCTCTTATAAAAATGCGGCAAAACAGTTTGAATCACTGCGCTGTGTGATTTTGGATGAATGGCATGAACTGATGGCCTCTAAGCGCGGGACGCAGTTGGAATTATGTTTATCTCACTTGCGGCAGCTTCAGCCACGGGTGCAGACCTGGGCGATTTCGGCAACGCTGGGCAATTTGTCAGAAGCAGCAGCAGCGGCGACGGGTGTGGGCGGCGATCCGGTGATTGTGCAGTCGAATATTCATCGGGAAACGGTGATTACGAGCGTGCTGCCTAGCTCGGTCGATAGCTTTCCTTGGGCTGGGCATTTGGGCTTGCGGATGTTTGAAGAATTAGTAGAAGCGCTAGATATTGAGCGTTCGACGCTGATATTTGTGAATACGCGATCGCAGGCCGAAAGATGGTTTCAAGCCCTCTCCTTCGCCATGCCTGACCATGAACAACAGATGGCCTTACACCACGGCTCGATAGATTTTGATGAAAGGCAGGCGATTGAAGCCGGACTCAAAGCCGGATTGATCAAATGGGTCGTATGCACCTCTTCTCTTGATCTGGGCGTAGACTTTCAGCCGGTAGAGCGAGTCGTACAAATCGGCAGCGCCAAAAATCTTGCCCGACTGTTGCAGCGCGCGGGCCGATCTGCCCACCTGCCGGGCGGTACTTCAGAAATGTTCTTTTTGCCTACAAATGCGCTGGAGCTACTAGAAATATCGGCCTTTCGGCGAGGGCTAGCGGCTGGCACGATAGAATCTCGCCATACTTTAAACAAGCCTTATGATGTGTTGATTCAGCATCTGGTAACGCTAGCCTGTGGTGATGGCTTTGCACCGATGGAGACATTTTCAACTGTTTGTAAAACGTTCTCTTACCAAACGCTCACCACCGCCGAATTTGACTGGATGCTAGATTTTTTGGAGCATGGTGGCAAATGCTTGAAGGCGTATCCGCGCTATCAAAAGATAGTGTTAGAAGCGGGTGTGTACAAAGTTGTTGATGCGCGCATTTCACGGATGCACAAAATGAGTATTGGCACGATTACGGGCAATCAGCCGGTGAAAATTGCCTATGCTAAGGGTCGGCAGATTGG
>JBGTIK010000262.1:0-12538 GCA_041745715.1 Phormidesmis sp. | reverse complement strand
TCAGCGACCCGTAGTACTGCTGCATTTGTTGGTCTATCACTGATGAGTAAGGGCTAATCTGACGCATCTTGAGGGATTCTATGATAGCGGCAAACCCAGTTTACAGCAGATAGCTATTCTGGCCCTCTAATTTAATCCTCGATCCTGAGAGAAAAAATCCACACTTTAGCCTGGGAAGTAGGCTTTGAACGTAACCGCATCATCTCCACATTCGTCGTCACCGAAACACAGCTACAGTCAGAAGCCGTAGGCGCAAGCCCACTACTAACCAAAGTATTTGAAGAAAGCATTGCCATCAGACAAAAGCGATAAGGAACCCCAATGAACGAGGCCCAACTTAAACAAAACATTATCCGAAAACTAGAAGATATGGGTCAGCAAAAACTGACCTTTTTAGATAGCTTGATTGATAATTTGGATAGGTACTTACCATCTAAAAACACCCACCTAGCTCAAAAAAAACGGATAAAAGGCAGCATCAAGAATTTATTAGCAGCTTGAGAGGCAAGTATGCTGAAGCGACCACCAGCAGTGACGAATTTGCACAAAGGAAGCAGGCAGAAATTGACTGGGAGGAGCGGCCTAAATGAATGTCATTTTAGATGCCTGTGCTGCGAACAATAGTAATATACAGATTAAATCAGCAGGCTAAGCCAATGGCACTCTTAAACACACTGCGAGAAAAACGAGTAGAAATTTTACAAATCGCGGCCAACCACGGAGCCTTTAACGTGCGTGTATTTGGCTCCGTAGTGAGAGAGCAAGAAACGCCAGAAAGCGACATCGACTTTTTGATTGATTACGATTTGGAAAAAACGACGCCTTGGTTTCCCGTAGGACTAATTCGAGATTTAGAAGCTGCCTTAGGCCAAAAAGTAGATGTGGTAACCGTAGCAGGCTTAAAAGCACGGATTCGAGACGAAGTGCTACAAGAATCTATAGAACTATGAGACTAGATAGAGAACGACTACTCGATATTGACGAGGCAATATCAAAAATCGAGCGATATACAGTACGCGGCAAGGCTGCATTTACGGAGGACGAACTTGTCCAAACTTGGATCTTATTCCAGTTTCAAGTCATTGGTGAAGCAGCCGGATCGCTCTCGGACGAAATACGTTTCACCTATTCGCAGGTGGCTTGGCGAGACATTATCGACTTTCGTAATTTGCTAGTACATGAATATTTTCGCATAGATCTAGAGCTAGTTTGGCGAATTGTAGAGAATCAATTGCCGGAGCTAAAAACTCAGATTACCGCTATCTTGAGAAACGAGCAGTTACGTGACTAATCCAGACCGAGCGATCGCCTTACTAAAGGTACTCATGTCCCAAATAGCGACTGAACCCACCTTGATCTCCGCTATGCTCCGGCCACTCCTCGCAAAAGGAGATTTACTTCAGGCTTAGTTTTTACAAGTTTCTTATTCCGACCTCACGTTTGTTTGGGCATTTGCCAATAGCGTCAGCAGATAGCGCGATCGCGCCTCAATCGCCGCCCAGTCTTCTTTGGCGACCTCACCCGGCGGAAACAGTGCCGTCGAAAGCCCGACCGCTACGGCTCCAGCCTTAATCAGCTCAGGGGCACTTTCACTGGTCACCCCGCCCGTCGGGATCAGTGGAATCGAGCCGAGCGGCCCTAGGACACTGCGAATGTAGGTGCTATTGCCCAATGACGAAATCGGGAATACCTTTACACTCGCTGATCCTGCCCGCCAAGCGGTGATGATTTCTGTCAGGGTCATGGCCCCGGCAATCATCGGGATTTGATGCGATCGCGCCAAATCAATCAGCCCACTGTCTGTATGCGGCGTAAAGCAAAACTGCGCTTCAGCAGCAATAGATCCGAGCAAATCTGCTTCACTTAAGACTGTCCCAACGCCCACCACGCAGTGAGGCACCGCCGCTCGAATCTTAGCGATCATCTCAGCCGGGTCAGCATTGTGATTCCAGGCCACTTCAATCAAGCAAAAACCACCGGCTGCGGCTGCTTTTGCCATTGACACACCCGTTGCTACGGTTTGAGCACGAATGATCGCGATCGCTCGATAGCGCCCCAGTAACTCCAGCCAAAGAGATCGAATCGTTTCAATCTGATCCCCAGCTACTTGCTCACCAACAGCCATCTGCTCATCAACAGCCGTCATCCTGACCGCCTACGCCAGCCGCTTGCGCAAAGACTCCGACCGTCGTTTTGCCGTTTCATTATTCGGCTCAGTTGCCAATGACTTTTCATACGCCTCCAGCGCCTGCGGCATCAGCTGCTTGCGCTCATACGAATGCGCCAAATTATTCAAAGCCGTCACATAGCCAGGACTAATTTTCAGCGCCTCATTGTATTGACGAATTGCCAAGTCAAACTGCTCTTGCGCAAAATACGCATAGCCCAGCGCATTGTGCACGAGTACCGCATTTTCCGACTCTTCATCAGACAGCTCTTTGAGCGCTTTTTTTAAATACACCGTCGCCTGGGCATACAGCTTTTTGTCCAGCAAGATGCTGCCCAATTCGTAATACTCCACGGCGCTGCCTTTTTGCGTCGTCAGCTTGCCCTGCAAATCGGACAGCGTGGTTTCGATGCGGCGAGTGACCCACACCTGCCGAATCACAAAAAAGGTCGCTACGCTCAGGAGCGCTAGCAAAATGCCTAAATAAACAACCAGGTAGTTGCCATTTTCCATAGTATGCAGGTTAAAAACTCTATTTTTCTACGATGGCCTTATTTTATAGCAATCGATTCTGCCTTTAAGCGATCGCTCACAAAACGCAGCATGATTTTGGTAGGCTTGCTCAAGTGGCAAAATTTCAAATGGCAATATAAGCCATCACCACATCATTGAGCTGATTTTTCTGACGAAATTGCGTTAAGGCGCTCTCCAAAGCATGCGGCGAACCATTCAGCATGACCACTCGCTCTGTACTGGTTTGAACGATGGTTTCGATCGCGTAGCTGTCATCGTCGTTCAGGTTTTTGGGGCCGAGGCTGAGCTTGGCTATAGCGATCGCTCTAAGCCGCTGGTCTTCGTAGGCATAGGCATCGACTCGAAACACATCCGGCAATCGCTCCAGCGCCCGATGCAGCAAAGATTGCTTTGGCTGCGTCGCCCGAAAATTGATAATCAGCCGTCCGTTCTCAATTGTGGTAGAGCCAATGCCGCTGCCCAAAATACCCTCAATAGAAACTCCTCGGTTAGAAAAAACCGCCGCCGCCGCCGTCAGCATACCGGGCTTATCTAAAACCCTGACCACAAACACCCAGCGCTGAGTGACTCGTTCGTTGGCTTGATTATTGGTTTGATTATTGGTTTGATTATTGGGCTGCTGACTGACTCGTTGATGGGCCAACTGATCCGCGAGTTGTTCATCTGCTGCATTATTCATGAGCGTATTATCCGAAAGGTTATTTTCTATTCTTGAGATCTGCTTTGAGCCTAGCGTTGAGTTGAGCGGCCATACTGTGTAACAAATCGGCTTCTTCGGCCCAGAGCTGCAAGGGCACTACCTGCGTCCAGCCAAACGGGGTGACCACAATCGGCACGCCAAATGGCGTGCGCAGCCCATAAAATTCACCATCTAGCTGAACTTGCCCCGAAACCACCACCTCCCTCCCCTCTAGCAGATTTTGCAATAGGTCGGTCGTCACATTCGCGGTCGCCGCAATCGTTTTAGCGCCTGAAAGATGCGTTACAAATGGCTTGAGTACCACTCTCAAATCCGGCGGCAGACTATCGACGTAGCTATACGCTTGAGGGATTTTGCCCTGCTTGAGATAGCCCATCACGATTTGTTTTTCGGTCGCGACTTCTTGAGGAAACTGAGCAATGGAGCGATCACGCTGAAGCCGCCGTCGCGCATCGCGCAACTCATCGGAGGTCATGCCGTGAATTTTGACGCTGCTCCACAAGGGCACCATACTTTCACCGTGCTCACCGACAATAAAGCCCTGCACTAGCTGCCGCCGAATGCCCAAATCTGCCGCAATCTCTCGCCGAAAACGCAGTGAATCTGAATAAGCGCCCACTCCAATTACCCGATGACGCCCCAGATAGCGGCTAAACACTTCCACCGCTAGCTCTACCGGATTGGTCACGATAATCACTACTTCATGACCGTAGCCATATTGAGCAATCGCCTGCGCGTAGCGTTCAAAAATCGGTAAATTGTTAACCGCCAGCGTTTCTCTAGAAACAATCTCGCCGCCTACCGTCGCGCCCGCCGCCATCACAATCACATCGGCAACAATCTCTTCCGGCCTTAGGGCCACATCAAGCACGGGCGCTTTCTCTGCATAAGCATCGCTCAAGTCGCTGCACAAGCCATACAGAATGCGACCGCTCTGGCCATTTTCACGACCGACCAGCTGTAGCCGCTCGGTGGGCATCAGTGCGCCCAATGCCATCAACTGCGAAACAATTTCTCGCCCGCAGTCGCCACTAGCGCCAATGACAGAAACATCCATACCCTGCCTTAATTACCCTTGCCGGTTATCTGTGAGGGTAGCGCCTTTTGTCAAAACTGGCTGTATTCTGCTGTATTTTTCAGTGCCGTCACGCCCTCAGCCGCAGTCGTTACCCTCGCGCTCGCCTAGTTGCTAAGCAAACTCTGAGGCCCGCTGTGATGATAAGGCGATGGGCTATAGGGATCGAGGCCGGGTAACGTATCGCTTTGCAGATAGAGAATGGCGATCGCCTTGTCGTTGCGTTTGAGAATGCCCCAACTGCTCGGCAGCGTATTCTTGATTACTTGCCCAACCAAAGATTCTTTTAGCGTTGGCAGCTTGCCTGCAAAAAGTTGTTCAATCACTTCTGTTTCTTTTGCAGTTGGGAAAGTAGCGTACAGCTCTGGCGCTAATAACAGCTTTGCGCCATTGTCAGCAGAGCGAATATTGCTGCTGTTGATGCGGGCGTATTTGAAAGGTGCTTGGGCAGCCGGAACCACTAGGGTCGCTGTGGGTGAATGGGGAAAAGAAGTTGTCACCGCGCTCAGCAGCTTGGATAGGTTGCCGAGCTGACCTGTTTCACTCAAGGTGTTGGTTTCAATGGCTTCTAAAAGCGATGGACTAAACAGATCTAAGACCTGATCTAAGGCAGTATCAAGATCGTTTTGGGCCTGAGTAAATTCTAATTGGGTTTCGCGGGCGGCGGCTTGGCTGCGGAGGTGATTGGTGATTTGCAAGCCGCCGAGGAGGAGGGCGATCGCTACAATCGCAATCACAATACTTTGCTTTACTCGCCGCTTTACCCTAGTCGAAATTCCGTAGTTTGGCAAATCAGCTCGACTCGCATTGGCTTCGGCCAATAAAGCCAAAGAGAGCATGACATTCATCACCACCAGTACAAAGGCGATAATGCCGCCAGCCACCAGCAGGGCCCGGACGAGCAAGCTCCAAGCATCGGGTAAAATATCCCACCGCACGATTTCATCAATTACCCACAGTACCGTGCCAAAGCAGGAGAGCGTGAGTAAAAAGACAGCTAAATTCGTGACCAGTCTCAGCAGGAAGCGGTGATTCATGGTGATTTACTAAGAGGCACTTTCAGGAAACAGAATACTATCTGTAAGCGTCATTTAAAGTACAGTCAAATGCGATATTATCTTGAGTAAGACGAACAATATTCCGGTTGTCAATCTGGCACAGGCGCAAAGCGAGTATTGGGTGTAAATAAAGGCACTTAAAAAGTATTAACAAACTATTAACAGTCAAAACTGTCAAAGGCTGTCAAAACTGTCAAAAGCTATTAAGGAACGCACTAAATGAAACGCCGTGAACTGATGAACTTTGTCGGGTTAGGATTTATAGCGGCCTCTTTGCCGGTTGCGATCGCCGCCTGCACGCCCACCACCGCCGAAGATACCTCAGCAGGAGACACCTCAGCAGGAGACACCTCAGCAGCGACCCCCGATGCCGATGGCTTTGCGGCTCTTGGTACGGTTGCCGATCTCGATGCCAATGGCTCACTCTCATCAGAAGACTTTGAGGGTGCGCCGGTGGTTGCTATTCGCGATCCGGCCAATGCCGACAGCGTAATTGCTTTCAATGCCAAATGCACTCATGCGGGGTGCGCTGTCGCTTGGGCTGATTCTGAATTTGTTTGCCCCTGCCACGGATCTAAATTTAGCGCTACTGGAGAAGCAACCAACGGCCCTGCCACCAAGCCTTTAGCAACCTACGAAGCGAAGATTGAAGGCGACCAAGTGCTTGTAAAAGCGGCGTAAGCTCAAAATTGGAGGGCAAAACGGTGTGGTTAAAAACCAGGTGACACTTTCGATCAGATCAGGTAGTTCGATGATGCGTTTCTCTAGGTAAGGGATAACGCGATCACATAAGCTCAATGCTTATTGCCATCCTCTACTGTGATCGCCCTGAATGAGTTCCATCCTTTCCGGCGCGACCAGTTTATCCCCCAATGTGCGCCAAGCTATTGGTATTCAAGTGCTCGCTCGCACAGAACCCATCAGTCATCTGGCCGCAGCGCGTCAGGCCGGTCGCAAGTTCATCTATCAACAGGGCGACAAAGCACGGCGATCGCTCGATACAACCTTTGCGCCTTCTCAGGGGAATGACGAAGTTCTATCTCATCTGCCGGTGACCCAGAACTGGCTGTACCAGCTGATTTTGGGGATTTTTACAGCTCGGATCGCGGTGTCGTTAAGCTGTTTCGCGATCTCTTTGATACGCCGATCAGTATGGGCACTGTCCACAATCGGCTCGAAGCTGCTGCAACAGCCACTTAGATCAATCAAGCCCAAGACCTTTCAGGCATTGAGGTGGGTTTGCACGATGAGATTGACCAGGCTGATAAACCTGTGCTAGTCGGTGTCGATGCGGTTTCGACCTACTGCTACTTGCTTCAAGGTGTCGAATACCGGGATGAGGACACGTGTGGCTGTCATCTGCTGGACGTTATTGTACAAGGCTTCGACCCAAAGTATACGATTGCCGATGGTGGCAGTGGGCTGAGGGCTGGGCTGAAAGCCGTGATGCCTGAAACACCCTGTCATGGGGATGTCTTTCCTATCCAGCAGCAGTTTTAGCAGGTCGCCAACGCCCTAGTTCGCCAAGCCCACAGGTTAAAGCCAACTGCCGAGAGGCAGGACTAGCCGCCCGCGCTCAAGATATCAAAATCCTATTGCAATGGTTTTCACACGATGTTCCAACCTTGACTGGCCCGTCTCTAGCGGTGCGTCAGGAGTTGTTTAACTTCATTGCAACAGAACTTTAACAACGAGAAGGCAAGCAGTACCCCACGATTCGCAAGCTCAAAAAAGCACTGCACAATCAGCGCGACCAGCTGCTGGCCTTTGCCGGTATTCTCGACCAATAGCTAGATGCAATCGCTCAGCGATTTGAACTGCCGCTGGCAGCGGTGCGCGACGTCTGTCTGCTGCATCGAAAACCGCCCATTTCTGATGCCTATGGAAACAGTGGAATCAGTTACACAGCCAAAGCTCTCAGGTAAGTTTTATGGACTGATGGCAGCCGTTGGCGAAGCCCTCAAACAGACGACCAGAGCAAGCTCTCCAGTAGAAAACTTCAACTCTCGTTGACGCAATTATTTCTTTCTGCGCCGGAGCCTGAGTGACAATTATCTGAGTCTTTTACAATTCTTCCTCAATCATCGATAGTTTATGCGGTCTCAGGTGCTGGAACGAGTTGGGAAAAGTCTCACCGAATTGCTGACTGATAAATCCTACTCCCATTGGCTTGAGCTGTTAGGCTTCAAGCGGTTTCAAAGAGCTTAGAGATTGCTCCATATCTGACCAGACGATCGTTGCGGATAGTCTAATTTGGGCTGCGAGTGTTACCTAAAATCAGTCGGGTTTGAACCCTGCCATCTGCTATCCCAATAACCTCGAAACGGTAGCCCCGGCTTTGGCACTGTAGGCACCCGCATCATCTTTCTCTGGATTATCGCGATCTTGATTTTGCACTTGAGCTTGACTCAAAAAGATCGTGTCACAATAGATAAGCAGCTCTAATACTGGCTGATCTTTCTAGGTGATCTCTACCCGCCTACATAGACCCCCGGTCGCTTTTCGTGATCCGGCTCTGCTTTGCGAAGCACTTCTCTCGTGGTCACCGGAATATCGCCTTCTCCAAAAAGAATAAATTTCATCATAAATTCTAGCGGGTTGCCTTCCATCCAGCCAAAGTAAATGTGGGGAAGCTTACCGCTCTGGTTGCGAATATGTAGCAAGATAGCGGCGATCGCATTCGGCACTGCCGAGCTACGCGCCCGCAAAATTCGATGATTTCCTACCTGTACACCCCTCACGCAAATAGCATCTGAAAAATCCGAGGCATCTACCACCTCTATCTCCAAAAACAGCAATGGTATATTGAGGGGCAAATGGTTATCTTCACAAACTTCTCTTGCTTTGTTCTCATACTCTTGCCAATCCCCCACAATCTTGCGATGGGCAATAATTTCAAGGGTCGGTGGCGATATCTGTTCATTGTCAGAATTGCTAGATTCCAGCAGCGCTTCATCAATAAATTGCTGAGCAGATTTATTGATCTTAACCTCTTGTGTTCGCAGCTCAGTCGAGCGCCAAACCCGAGAGAATAACGACGTGACAATAATCCCAACAATAAAGCAGGTCGCAATCTGGATGCCATCAGGCCGTTCCACAATATTGACAATCGTTGTGTAAAAAAAGACCAGCGTAATCAGCGCGTAAGCGAAAGAGCTTAACTTAGCCCTGCGTTTATAAGCGGCCAGCATCACGGCAAACGCCGCCGAACTCATCAGCACCAACACACACGTCGCATAAGCGCCGCCCTGCGCTTCTACGTTGGCCTGAAATAAAATGGTCACGAGGAATGCGATCGCTCCAAACACCATCACCAGTGGCCGAGTCGCCCTAGCCCAATCAGGAGCCATCCCATACCGGGGCAAATAGCGCAGCACAATATGCAGCAGTCCAGCCATTGCCGACGCCCCCGCAAACCACAAAATCGCAATCGTACTGAGGTCATACACCGTGCCAAACACATTGCCCAAATACTTATGAGCCAAATAAGCCAGCGCGCGTCCATTCGCTGAGCCACCGTGATCAAACGCCTCGGATGGAATCAACAGCACTGTTTCAAAACTGCTGGTGAGCAAAAAGAAACTCATAATCACCGCCACCGTCGTCAGCAGCCGGTGCGTGTTATGGATACGCCCAATCGGACGCACTTCAGTATCTTCTGGGCTACCCTTAACCAGCGGCATTACTGCTACCCCTGTCTCAAACCCCGATAGGCCCAACGCCAGCTTAGGAAATAACAGCGCCGCCACCCCAATCGCTGCCATCAGACTGCTATGACCACTGGTCAAAGCGCTCTGCCACTGGCCAATTAAGCTCGGCTGTTGCCAAATTTGATATGCCCCTACACAAATAACGGCCAAATTAAGCGATAGATAAATGGCCACAAGCACTACGGCAATTCCCATCGCTTCGTGGAACCCTTTGAGAAAAACCGCGCCCAGGAGGGCGATCAAAATCAAAGTGATCGGTACCGCCTGCCCTTGAAGAAACGCAGGCATCAGCGGATTCTGAATTAGATGCGTAGTGGCATCGGCAGCTGATAGGGTGATGGTAATAATAAAATCGGTAGAGACAAACCCCAACAAGACCAGAATGAACAGCTTGCTCTTCCAACCGGGCAGCAGCTTCTCTAACATAGAAAGCGAGCCCTCGCCACGAGGGCTCGGCTTGGCTACCTGCTTATACACAGGCAGCGCGCCAAACAGTGTCACTAAAACTAAAATTAGCGTTGCCAGCGGTGAGAGCGCACCAGCAGCGAGAGCGGCAATACCGGGCTGATAGCCCAGCGTCGAAAAATAGTCTACCCCAGTCAGGCAAACTGCCTGCCACCAGGGATGCTTACCCTTAGCATGATTACTTTCATGATCTTCATCAAGCAACCACTTAGAAAATCGATGTTGCTGTCTTCGCGGAATAATCGGCCCGACCATGCAGATGGCTCCTCTATACAGCTGATACACTGACACTTTAAGGCAAATTGCCTCTAACCACAGTGCCAAACTGTGGCAGCTCGCAGCCTTGATCGGGCTGATTGATTGGGCCTAATTTATTGAGTTCAAGTAAGCTCAAGAAGCTTCAGCAATCGGGCCTAAGGGCTTGCTAGAGGAGAATTCTAGCTCTTGCCCATAGGCTTCTTCGCCATGCTCGGGGACATCTAAGCCCTGCTCTTCGGTGCTCTGAGAAACTCTCAAAGGCATCACCAAAGCTAGAAGCTTCAAAATCACATACGTACCGACAGCCGCAAAAATGTAGGTGGCGACCACCCCTATCAGCTGAGTGCCGACTAGTCCGGGGTTGCCAAACAGCAGACCGTCATTGCCTAGCTCATTAACCTGCGTAGTGGCAAAAACGCCCGTTAACAAAGCACCCACCGTACCACCCACACCGTGAATCGGGAAGGTGTCTAGAGAGTCATCGAACTGTAGCTTTGCTCGCAGGCTCACTGCAAAAAAGCAACAGACCGACGTAATTGAGCCTATTAAAATAGCGCCAATCGGCAGCACAAAGCCAGCAGCAGGCGTAATGCCCACTAAACCCGCTAAAAATCCGCTGGCAATACCAATGGCTGTCGGCTTGCCGCGCAGTGTCCACTCAAATATTAGCCAAGTCAACCCAGCCCCTGCTGCTGCCACAAAGGTATTCACCAACGCGATAACCGCTAGAGAGCCGGAAGCTAGCGCACTGCCGCCATTAAATTCAAACCAGCCGAACCAGAGTAAACCAATTCCCAAAACGACAAAAGGCACATTGTGAGGTACATAAGGCTGCCTAGCATAGCTGCGGCGAGGCCCGATGACCCAGGCGGCGACTACAGCAGCTACGCCAGAGCTGATATGCACCACGGTTCCACCGGCAAAATCCAGCACGCCCAGCGAACCAATCCAGCCTTTGCCCCACACCCAGTGGGCTAGCGGCGGGTAGATGATCGTTGACCACAGCAGCAAAAACCAGAAGTAAGCCTTAAAGCTAATTCTTTCGACAATTGCGCCCGAAATGAGGGCGGGTGTAATGATCGCAAAAGTCAGCTGATAGGCCATAAACAGCTGATGGGGAATGGTCGCTGCGTAGCCCACCGGATCAGGCTCAGTAGCACTCACGTCATTGAGAAACAGCCAGTCGAGACCGCCAATAAACGCCTGTATACCTTGGCCAAACGGATTGGCCTCGTCTATGGTGACATCGAAAGCGAGGCTGTAGCCCCATAAGCACCAAGTGACACCGATAATGGCCATCGCAACTAGGCTCATCATCATGGTGTTGAGAACGTTACTAGAGCGAACTAAGCCGCCGTAAAAAAAAGCCAGCCCTGGTGTCATGAGTAAAACTAAGCCGGTTGCTACCATCATCCAAGCGGTATCCGCTAGGTTGATTGAGCTCTCCGCAGCGGCTTGGGCTAAAGCCGGAGACATGGTTGAGAAGAAAAGTACCGTAGCCATTGAGACTATCCACTGCAATGATAAGTTGATTTTTGAGAGCGTATCTTTACAGCAAAAGTAGCCAAAGCTACTAACTTGTCCAAGTTGGATCGTATTCTGCCTGTAGAGGGATTGACTGTACCTTGCTATACTAAATCGTTGGGGCGTGGTTAAAAACTAGGTGACACTTTCGATAAGGTCAGGTTCAGGTATAGAAACCGCCACATAGATTGGTAGGTCATCTAATCTGAAGAATCACCGACGCCTAAAAACCGATGCCAAAACCTTACAGTAATGACCTACGCCTCAAAGTAGTCGAAGCGATTGTCGTGAATGGGATGAAGCGCTACGAAGCCAGTGAACAATTCAATATCAGTCGCAATACTATTCACGCTTGGCTCAAACGCTATGAGGAAACCGGCGACCTCTCACCGAGCCCTCACAACCACAGCGGTCACAGTCACAAAATCACTGACTGGCAGTCGTTTGAAGCATTCGGCCGCAAATATGCTGACAAAACACAAAAGGAGTTGGCCGAGCTGTGGCCAGGAGAAATCAGTGACCGTACCATCAGTCGAGCTCTAAAGAAGATAAATTTTACGCGCAAAAAAAGACCTACGGGTACCAGAAGCGAGATGAGCCAGCGCGATCGCTTTTTCTAGAGCAGCTAGCCACCGTTGAGGCCGAGTAGATTATCTACGCCGATGAGTCAGGGATGGATAGTCGAGCCGATTATGCCTACGGCTACTGCCACCAAGTCTTTAGCTACCTACGAAGCGAAGATTGAAGGCGACCAAGTGCTTGTAAAAGCGGCGTAAGCTCAAATTTAAGCTCAAATCTAAGCTCAAATTTGGAACGCAAAACCTATTTCTCATGACCTATGACAAAGGGGCTACGAGTCTTTAGGGTAGTCGTAGTGCGATCGCCGGGTTCAGATATTTTAGATATCTAGATTGCACAGCTTAAACTTACCCCTTAGCTCATGCGTCAGCTTACTATTCAAGTGTCTCAAGGCTACGGCAAGCAGGTGTTGCAGCTAGCGGAGCGCTACGATGGCCGCTGTCTGTCACTCGCTTCAGCTACCGGCCC
>JBGTIK010000261.1:0-11965 GCA_041745715.1 Phormidesmis sp. | reverse complement strand
CTTAGCAGTTCAAATGAACTAAGTCATAAAAATTCTCAATTAAGGTTAACTATTGAGAACCATGCTAGAAAAAATGGCTGTGATTCTTATTGCTTCGTTTAAATACCCAATGTGCCAATTGGAAGTGCGGAATGTCGGATTTAGCGACCGATTTGGGAAATGGCCTCGATCAGTGTGTCGTCAAGCAGCTCAAGCCCGCTAGCCAAGATGCCAATTTTTTAGCGATCGCCCGCCGCCTCTTTGAAACCGAGGTAAAAATTTTAGGCGAACTAGGCGACCATCCCCAAATTCCTAGACTGCTCGGCTCTTTTGAAGAAGGCAATGAGTTTTATCTGGTGCAAGAATTCATTGACGGGCAGTCTTTAGAAGATGAAATTCGCCAAGCGGGCAGATTTACGGAAGCTGAGGCCATCGCTTTACTAAACAGCGTTTTACCCGTTCTAAATTTTATTCACGATCACCATGTGGTGCACCGCGATCTCAAGCCTGATAACCTCATTCGCCGCCAATATACCGGCGAAGTTGTGCTGATTGACTTTGGCGCGGTCAAAGAAATTCGTACGCGGCTGATTACTGGCGAGCGCACGGCGCTGACCATAGGCATTGGCACTCAGGGCTATACACCGAGTGAACAGCTTTCGGGTAAGCCGCGCTATAGCAGCGATATTTATGCGCTGGGGATGACGGTAATTCATGCGCTGACCGGGCGATCGCCCACCGATTTGCCTGAGGATTTGGGCAGCTTAGACCCTTGCTGGCGAAACTATGCCGATGTTAGCCCCGGCCTAGCAATTTTGCTAGACAATATGATTCGCCACTACATTCAGCAGCGCTACCCCAGTGTCGCGGCTGTGCAGCCATGACTTAACTCGCTTAGATCGCCTGCCGCTAGAGGCCGCTAATGCCAGCACTGCGCTAGAAGGTTCCGCAAGTCAGGCGCGACTAAACGCTAGCGGGCAGTCTGCTATTTTGCGATGGCAGATGAGCCAGCGGGCCAAGTGTTGGACGGTAGCGATCGCCACTGCCGCTACCAGCGCCCTGATCTTAGGCTTGCGTCAGATCGGTGTTTTTGTTCCGGCTGAGCTAGCAGTGCATGATCAGCTCGTGCGCGCTCAGGTTGATCCGGGCGCTGATCCTCGGCTGTTAATTGTTGAAGTGAGTGAGACGGATTGGCGATCGCCGTCTGCCTTTGCACCTTCTGATCAAGCCATTGCCACCGTCATTGAAAACTTACAGCACCATCAGCCCGCCCAAATTGGGCTAGATCTATTAAGTAACTCATTGCCAGCACTTAGTCATAAAAGCCTGCGCCAAAGCTTACAAGCGCCCAACGTCGTCGCGATTACAAAGCTTAGCAGCGCCAACCGTGCCCCATCCACTTCGCTGTTGACCAACACCTCCTCCAGTCAAATCAGCTTCAGTAATATTCTCGAAGATCCAGATTTTCGGGTGCGCCGAGCCTTAATGGTCGATTTTACAAATCGAAATAGTCACCAAAGCAGAGTAGACAATACCGCTCAGCCGATCTTTGCCTTGGGCGTCGATCTAGCCATTCGCTATTTGGAGCAGTACAACAACATTGAGCCAGTGCCAGGAGATATTTTGCAGCTCGGCGAGGTTCGATTTGCGCCTATGACTGAAACTTTTGGCGGCTACCAGCAGATGGAGATCGCGAGCTATCAAATACTGATGAGCTATCGATCAGCTCAAAACGTAGCAGCTAGAATCAGCTTTGCAGATGCGCTCAATCGCCGCTTCGATCCGGCTTTAGTCAAAGACAAAATTGTGCTCATTGGCCCCACGACCAATAGCAGCCGCGATCTGTTTTTAACGCCGTTTAGTTCCAGACAAGACCATCAGCAAAAAATGCCTGGGGTCATGCTTCACGCTCAAGTGAGCAGTCAAATTCTTTCAGCCGTACTTGATGGTAAACCCCTGCCTTGGGCGTGGCCTGACTGGGCAGAAGTCGTGTGGATTATGGCACTGACCGGCATTGGCAGTGTGCTGATGGTACTTACTCAAAAAGGGTCAATTCTGATTTTGTTTGGCGTTAGCGGCCTTAGTGTCAGTTGTTTAGTCAGCCTATTATGTTTTCCAGCAGGTGGCTGGGTGCCTATGGTTGCGCCGATGAGTGCTTTTTTTGTGGCAGCGGTAGGCGTGCGCATTAGCAAGAGCTATCAAAGACGCCATTGGGAAGCGCGTCAAGAAGCGACTTTCATTTTGCCTAGCGATGTGGTGGTATGAGAAGGGTGGTATGAGAAGCCTGCTCACAGCTGAACTATCATGGCCTCAGCGAGTTGATTGCAGGTTTCTGTGAGTTTTTCTAGATCCACCGTGACAAGTCGCCCCTGATCAATGACCTTTTTACCGTTAATAAAGCTGTAGTCTACCGCTGGGGGCTGACAGAATATGAGAGCTGCTACCACATCGTGATGACTGCCGACCAATGTGGGAGTATCGATGTTAAAAGCCACAAAATCAGCTGACATTCCCGGCGCTAAGTATCCGATGTCATCTCGGCCTAATACTTTTGCGCCGCCGATGGTGGCAAGTTCTAGAGCTTCACGGGCTGTCATGGCAGCGGCGCTTTGCTCTCTGACCCGAGCAACTAAAAAGGCGGTGCGGCTTTCTTGCAACAGATTTGAGACGTCGTTAGAAGCTGCGCCATCGACACCCACGCCGACAGCTACTCCTTTATCGAGCATTTGGCGAATGGGGGCAATGCCGCTAGCAAGGCGCATGTTGCTACAGGGGCAGTGGGCCACGCCGGTGCCAGTGCGGGCAAATTTGGTAATGGCATCGTCACTAAGCTGCACGCAGTGGGCGTGCCATACATCGTTGCCAAGCCAGCCGACTGATTCGGCATAGTCGCCGGGGCGCAGGCCAAATTTGCTGAGGCTGTAGTCTACGTCGCTTTTGTTTTCGGCGAGGTGGGTGTGGAGCCGGACGCCCTCGTAGCTACGAGCCATCGCGGCAGATTCTCGCATCAGATCAGAAGAGACTGAAAAAGGAGAGCAGGGCGCTAGGACAACGCGCATCATCGCATGGCGGCTGTTGTCGTGATATTGCTCGACGAGGCGCTGTGAGTCTTTGAGGATGTCTTTTTCGTTTTCAACGAGGGTGTCGGGGGGCAGTCCGCCCTGGCTTTCGCCTAAGCTCATGCTGCCTCGGCTGGCGTGAAACCGAATGCCAATGTCTTGGGTAGCGCGAATTTCGTCATCTAACGTGCAGTCATTTGGGTAGAGATAAAGATGGTCGCTAGCGGTGGTACAGCCGGAGAGCATGAGTTCGGCGGCGGCCATTTTGGCACTGGCATAGACGCCTTTGGCGGTGAGCGTTGACCACATCGGGTAGAGGGTTTGAAGCCAGTTGAAGAGATCGCAGTTTTGGGCGGCAGGCACAGCGCGAGTCAGGGTTTGGAAGAAGTGGTGATGGGTGTTGATAAGACCAGGGAGAACAATGTGGCGATCACGCAAATCCAGCACCTGATCGGCAGGCATTGCCGCTAAGCTAGCAGTTGTCCCGACTTGTTCAATGATGTTGTCTCGCACAAAGAGTGCGCCATGCCTGATCTCTCTTCTTGCTTCATCCATCGTCACCAGCGTATGGATATTTTTGACTAGCAGTGTCCCCATGTGTTTATGCCATGTTTTGTTTATGTCGTATACAATCTGCTCAGGCCAAGCATTGCCAGCCCTTTGCGGTAGGCAATTGAAGTTTGATCGGCTTCGATATGAGCTTCGGCGCGTAGATCTAGAGGCAGATCTTCGGGGTATTGGGCCTCTATGATTTCTCTATCTTCGTCAAAAATTTGATAGTTAAATTCATAGACCGGTTCGAGCGGCTGATCTTTATCAAAATTGCGGCAAATGGGTGAGAACAAACGGGTTTTGCGGGCAGAAATTGGCGAGGCGGCGTTGAGAATGCACAGACGGCCTTCGTGGGGAAAGTGCACTCTTAAAATTGCCGCAAAGGGCAAAAAGACGGTGAAGTCTCGCAGCCACTGAAAGTCTCTGGGCGCACGGTGTTGAATGCTTTTGGGGAAGTTGCTGACGCTGCTGATGTATTGGGCGTTGAGGCCGCGTTCGGTGGGAGTGACGCTGTATTTGGGGACAACGGGGTTGGTGCGATCGCCAAACGACTCGGCATGTACCCAGGCAAAATGCGCTACGTCTAAAAAGCCTTCCATCTGCCGACCGGCGGCTGCTTCAACGGCAATCGAGTCGGGCAAAATTTGCTGGTAGTCAGCGTCTGTCCATTCGGGGAGTTTAGGCAGCGCTTGCGGATCGTCGGCTGAGCCGGTAAGTGTCGTCCAGACTAAGCCGTAGGCTTCTTTGACAGGGTAGGTTTTGAGACAGAGTTTGCTGGAAGCGCTAGTGCCTGGATTGGCCGGAATCAAAGTGCATTGACCGGCGGCATTGTAGTGGAAGCCGTGGTATTTGCAGATGAGCTGATCGTTTTCTACCATGCCCATGCTGAGCGGTACACCTCGGTGCAGGCAAATGTCATTGGCAATGCATAGGCCAGCAGCGGTTCGCCAAATCACCAGACGCTGATCGAGCAGGGTGGCGGCAACCGGCGCAGCGCCGATGGCATGGCTGTAGGCAACGGGGTACCAAAAAGGCGCGATCGCCGCCCAATCGGCAGGTAAAAACGTGCAGCCCTTCGGCAAAGGATTAGCGGCTTTGGAAACGGTTTTTTGGCTTGTTTTTTCACGTGGTTTTTCGCTTTGAGTTGCGATCGCAGTAACCTTTGCCATGGCTTGCTTGATAGAGGTCAAGGGGAGTAAATGCTCGATATTTCCTAATCGTCACTAATTTAACGATGATTATCTGTCACATTTGTAACTGAATGAAGTCATTGTATACATTGGTTAGAATAATACCTCTGAAGCTATTTTGAAGCGGCTGTAAAACTAGGCTGAAATGACCCGTAAAGTTTCAGAATCTCTACTGGGATCTCTATCTGAAGGCAGGGAAACAAAATATGTTTGCTGGCTTACATTTTGTTCATACTGTGCGTTGGTGTTACGCAAAATACCCGAATGGAAACAGCATCGACGATCGCCCAAAATCAAGCTAGCCATCAAGCCAGTCAACACCTAGTTGAACAAAATCGGCTGATGGCAATGCTAGCGTCGGCGAGGCCAATTGATGAATGTCTCGCTGCTATTTGTGATTCGATATCGCGAATAAGCCCCGGCACCCGTGCCTCCATTCTCATTGAAGATCTTGTAGAAGAATCGCCCCATCAATCGCCAGATAATCGCGCCTTAACTCATCACTCTATTCCCATCGTGGCTGCTGACCATGCTCTTTTAGGCTCAATCACTTTAAGCTTCGACACGGTGAGATCTGCAACGCCAGAAGAGCAGCAGCTAGCAGAATTTGGGGCTTACTGTGTCAGCATTTTGCTAGAGCGCGATTCCCTTGGAAGGCTTTGCCATCGCACAAACAATGCCCTACACCACTCCCAAAAAAAATATTGCCGCCTATTTGACTCAATGGACGAAGGCTTTTGCATTTGCGAAATGCTGTTCGATGACGCCAACCAGCCCTACGACTACCGATTCTTAGAAGCCAATTCACGGCTCGAAACCATCACTGGATTAAGCAATGTTGTAGGTAAAACCATCCGCGAGCTTGTTCCTGATCTAGAAGCTGAGTGGTTTGAAATCTACGGTAAAGTCGTGCGTACTGGCCAGTCCGTTAGGTTTGAGCAGCAATCCACCGTTTTGAACCGCTGGTTTGACGTCAATGCCTTTCCCATTGGCGAGGCGCACAGCAATCAACTTGCCGTTATATTTACAAACACCACTGAGCGTAGACAAGCCGAACAGGCGCTCAGGGCCAGCGAAGCCCAGAGCCGAAACATTTTAGAAAGTATTACAGACGCTTTTTTTACCGTTGATCGAGACTGGAAATTTACGTATCTCAATCCTCAAGCCGAGCGGCTGCTGAGCCGTGAGCCGGGTGATCTGCTAGGCAAAGTCATGTGGCAGGAGTATCCCGGCACGGTGGGCAGCGAGTTTGAAACAGCCTACCGCCGCGCTGCTGAAGATAAAGTAGCCTCCTCGGTCATCTCTTATTACCCGGATCATGAGCGTTGGTACGAATCACACGCTTACCCGGCAAATGAGGGTATAACTGTCTATTTCAGAAACGTCACCGACCAAAAACAAGCCGAAGCCACCCTGCAAAAAACCGTCCAGCAACTGCGCGCGATCTACGATGGCACCAGCCGGTATATGGGCCTATTGACCCCCGATGGCACGTTAATTGAGATCAACCGGGCTGCGCTTGATTTTATCGGGACTCAAGCTGAGGATGTGATTGGATTGCCGCTGTGGGAAACGGTTTGGTTTCGCTACACACCAGCAGCAGCTGAGCTGATTCGGCAATCTGTGATGCGATCTGCTGCGGGGGAGCGCGATCTCCAAGAAATCTCAGTCACCGCTCCGTTGGGGCAGGTAATCACGTTTGAGTTTTTGTTTTACCCAATTTTTAATGAAGCGGGTGAGGTGATTTTTATTGTGCCTGAGGCCACCGATGTGACCGCTCGTAATCAGGCCAAAGAAGCCCTAGCGATGAGCGAAGAGCGCTTTCGCAACTTGGCAGACAATATTGCCCAACTGGCCTGGATTGCGGATTGCAAAGGCAAAATTGATTGGTATAACCAGCGCTGGTTTGACTATACCGGCACGACGATGGCAGAGATGGCGGGCTGGGGCTGGCGGCAAGTGCACCACCCGGATCATATTGATCGCGTTGTTGAAAAAGTTAACCGCTGCTTTGAGCGAGATGAATCCTGGGAAGATACGTTTCCTTTACGCGGCAAAGACGGAGAATATCGCTGGTTTCTCTCGCGGGCAATTCCAATTCGCAGTGAGCAAGACAATGTGCTGCGCTGGTTCGGCACCAATACCGACATTACCGAACAAAGAGAAGCCGAACAGGCCCGAGAGCTGCTGCTAGCGCAAGAGCAAAAAGCCAGACTCGCCGCAGAGTCGGCCAACCGGATTAAGGATGAGTTTTTGGCGGTGATATCGCATGAGCTGCGGACGCCGCTTAATCCAATCCTAGGCTGGTCGCAGCTTTTGCAAAAAGGGCACCTACCCCCGCAAAAAACCGCCCATGCCCTACAAATTATTGAGCGCAATGCCAAAATGCAGGCTCAGCTCATCAGTGATTTGCTCGATGTATCTCGAATTCTGCAAGGCAAACTCAGCTTAAGCGCTCAGCCAGTTGATTTGGGCGATGTCATCCGGGCGGCGATGGAGACGGGGCAGCTCTCAGCGACGGCTAAATCTATTCATTTACACATGGCGCTAGATACGGCTGTCGGCAACGTGTCGGGCGATGCTAACCGCTTGCAGCAGGTCATTTGGAATCTGCTCTCGAATGCCGTTAAGTTTACACCTCAAGGCGGTCGCATCACCGTTCAACTCGAACGCGTGGGCGCAGAGGCTCAAGTTAGCATCAGCGATACGGGTAAAGGCATTCATCCTGACTTTTTGCCTCATGTGTTTGATCATTTTCGGCAAGAAGATGCCAGTATCACCCGCAAATTTGGCGGGCTCGGGTTGGGGCTAGCGATTGTGCATCGGCTGGTGGAATTGCACGGCGGCACGATTCGCGCAGACAGCCTAGGCGAAGGGCAGGGCGCGACGTTTGTGTTTAAGCTGCCGCTGATGCCTGCACCTGTTTCTCAGACACTTTTGCCAGAGATGTTAGAGCCGTTAGAGATAGCGGCAGCGCCAGATGTAGCGTTACTCAGCTTGCAGAATAGAAGAATTTTAGTGGTCGATAATGATGACAGCAGCAGAGACTATGTGACGGCTGCGCTAGAAACCTATGGCGCTAGTGTGAGGGCAGCGGCTTCGGGCCATGAGGCATTAGCGCTGCTAATTGAGTCGCCACCGGATGTGGTAGTCAGCGATGTGGGAATGCCTGAGATGGATGGTTACGCCTTGATTCGAAGAATTAGAGCCTTACCGGCTGATCAGGGTGGCAAAACGCCCGCTATAGCCCTAACCGCCTACGCTGCCCAAATGGACTATCAGCAGGCGATGTCGGCTGGCTTTCAAAGGCACATTGCCAAACCGGTCGAAGCCGATGCGCTGATTGAAATTATCTGCTTTTTATTGCAATCGCCTTTGCGTCATTTATGACCGAATTTGTGAAGGCTGAGGGAGCGCTTTCAAAGCAGGCAAGTATACGCTGATTTGAGTGCCTTGATCTACTTCGCTGGCAACTTCAAGGAAGCCGCCCGCATTTTTTACAATGCCGGATACAGTTGAGAGTCCTAAGCCGGTGCCTTTGTCGGGGGCTTTGGTGGTGAAAAAGGGATCGAAGATGCGATCGCGCATCTCAGGCGCAATGCCCGTCCCCGTATCGGCCACCCGTACCACAATGTAATGCCCCACAGCCGCCTCTAAGTTTTTACTAGCGGCAGCTTCATCGACATAGCAGTTATCCACAGTAACGCTCAGGACGCCGCCATTGGGCATGGCATCGCGGGCATTAATGCACAGATTCATTAGCACCTGGTGCAGATGCGTAGAATCAGCCGAGACTTCCTTCAAAAGCGGCTTTGATGAGGCTGGATGAACAATGTTTTGACGAATTTCAATCGAATTAGGAAAACCCTGACGCACCACATCTATCACCTCTTGCAGGACTGCCACAATATCTACAGCCGTTTCACTTTCGGGGCTGCCTTGGGCAAACGTGAGAATTTGTTTAACCATATCAGCGCCTCGCTTGGCGCTGCTCTCTAGCAGATCTAGCTGTTGTTGTGTAGCCATGTCATTATGCTTTTGAGAAAGGCGCAAAATCTGAGCAATCCCTAAGATAGGCGTGAGCATATTGCCCAAATCGTGGGCAATGCCGCCTGCTAGCTGACCAAGACTTTCGAGGCGCTGAGCTTGATAAAACTGAGCTTCGAGGCGCTTTTTCTCGGTGATGTCAGTGTTGACTTCTAACAGTGAGTGCGGACGATTAGCACTATCTTTTACGAGCGTCCAGCGGCTGGCGACTAAAATGCTGTCTCCAGCTTTGGTGAATTGGGTGAGTTCTCCCTGCCAAAAGCCTTGCTCTAAAGTAGTACTGAGTGCCTTTTGAAGATCAGCGTGTTCTTTTTTCTTTAAAAGCTGTTGGGCTACGTTCCCTAGTGCCTCTGCTGCCGTCCAGCCATACAGCCGTTCTGCCCCCTGACTCCAAAACGAAATCCGACCTTCTAAATCGCGCACAAAAATAGCATCTGTGGCAATATCTATAAGTGCCGCCTGCTGCTGCGTTTTTTGGTACAGTTCTGCCTGCTGAATGGCGATACCCATTTGGGTAGCAACTTGCTGAAGGAGCTGAGTGCTTTCGGTTGTCCACTGCCTAGGAGCGCGGCAATGGTGAGCAATCAGCAGCCCCCAAAGATTGTCACCTTGCAAAATGGGCACGACTAGGTTTGCTTTTACCTCCAAGGTTTTGAGCAGTTCTTGATGAAACGGATCGAGGGATGTTTCCTCTATGTCATCAATCGCGCTGACTCGCCCCTGACGATGTTCGCCGACATAAACATTGCCCAAGCAGGCATCTTGAATCTTCATCGCAATCGTGGCGCGCCACCCGGCGGCTACAGATTCGGATTCAACAATGCCTTGCCAATTAGATAAAAAGCGAAAAACAACGACGCGATCCGTTTGTAGAAAATGACGTACCTGATTGACTGCGACGCGCAAAATTTTGTCTAAGTCCAGGGTTTGACGAATGGAGTCGGTGATTTCGGCAATTAGTCGCTCACGCTCTAGCTGAACGGCTATTTGCTGGCGATCGCGCCAATCCCTTTGCGCCCGATGCACCAAAAACTCTATGCGCGCCACTAAGCTCTGCTCGTCAAAAGGTCGTACTAGATAGTCATCGGCACCCGCCTCTAAAGCCGTGATTGCCCCGTGCACATCAGCCTTCTCCAACAGCATTAAGATGGGTATCTGACAGCCGTTTTTCCGCAGATCGCCGCATATATTTACTCCGTCTGGCCGCTGTTCTGGCCGCTGCGTCGCCCCGTCCAAAATGATCAAATCGTATGGCATGACACTGTCAACAGCGACTGGTTTTTGCCAAGCCGCTGTGACGTCAGTGACGGTCACGATTTCGTCGCGATCGCTCGAAAGCAGATGCTGCAGGTGATCGGCAACCGCTCGGTTAGCCTCTACAACCATGATTTTCATGGTGGAACTCTGGGAAGGGTTTCTAAGTAACCTTCACAGTCTAATCGATAGTTTTGTTACGGAATGCGCTGATGCAGGTAATTAAGGATAGGTAAAGCTAGCGGAGATCACAACGTACTAACGACTGATTTCTACAATTCTTGGTCACCGAACGATCAGTGCAGCTAGCAAAGCCGCAATCACCAAAGCCGCTCATAAAAAGCTCCATAAAAAGCCTGAACGAGAAGGTTTCCGGATCAGCCTGAATGGATAGTTTTACCGAGCAAAGCCAATCGCAGCTTTGACTTTATCGAGCGTGGGAGCAGCGATCGCTTGAGCTTTGGCTTTGCCGTTGGCTAGGACTTGCTGGAGATAAGTGCGATCGCTCATCAGCGCCTGATACTTTTCCTGAATCGGTCGCAGCGCTTCTACGGTGGTTTCGGCCAACAGCGGCTTAAATTGCCCCCAGCCCATCTCTTGGCACTCAGCCGCAACAGCCGCTTTAGTCTGATTCGACAATAGCTGATAGATACCAAGCAAATTATGGCACTCAGGCCGCTCCGGATTATCAAATTCTAAGCCCCTGTGCGGGTCGGTTTTAGCCCGCTTAATTTTTTTGGTAATCACCACCGGGGCATCGGTTAAATCAATTCGACTCTGATCCGAAGGGTCGGATTTGGACATTTTTTTAGTGCCATCGCTTAAGCTCATTATCCGCGCACCTTCTTTACGAATCAGCGGCTCCGGCACCTTCAAAATCGGCTTATCTTCACTGCCAAACTGAAAATTCAGCCGCGCGGCAATATCTCTCGTCAGCTCCAAATGCTGCTTTTGATCTTCACCAACCGGCACCCCATCCGGCTCGTACAGCAAAATATCAGCCGCTTGCAGCACCGGATAATCCATTAGCCCGACGCTGACGTTATCGCCTTGCTTAATCGCTTTTTCTTTAAACTGAATCATTCGCTCCAGCCAGTTCAGCGGCGTAATGCAATTGAAGATCCAGGCTAATTCGCTGTGCTCCGGCAGCTGCGACTGCACAAAAATCGTCGAGTTATCAGGATCAATCCCACAGGCAATGTAGGTAGCGGCAATTTTGAGCGTATTTTCAGCCAGGTTTTTTGGGTCGTGCGGCACCGTAATCGCGTGCAGATCGGCCATGAACAAAAAGCACTCATGGTCTGCTTGCAGCTCTACCCAGTTGCGAATAGCGCCCAGGTAATTGCCCAAATGCATGTCGCCAGTGGTTTGAATACCTGAAAGGATACGGGGCTTGGCCATGAGTTTTTAACCGTTTTTAATCGGGGATGCCGGTGAGGGGTCGCCCTGATTTTAGAGGAGCTTTTGGCTGGCGTCTAGTGCAGTGCTTGAAGCCAGTGCCAAAGTAAAATGCCAAAGTAAAATGCCAAAGTAAAATGCCAAAGTAAAATGCCAAAGTAAAATGCCAGAGCAAAGTACCAAAGTAAAATGCCAAAGCAAAGTGAAGCGCTATTCTATTTCTGCTTTCAGCACAGATTTGTCCTGCGGCCCTAGTGTCAGCGCTAGGGGTCTGTTTTTTTCAAAGGCTTTGACGGCTTGGCGATACACGTCGTAGTCGGTTGGGAGGGTTGTGGATTCACCCGCTTTGTTAAAGGTGATGGCGTAGTCTATGGATTTGACCACGTCGGGCGATCGCGGCGTTTCACCTTTGCGCTGCCGCGCTTCAATGGCACCGACAGTTGGCTCCGGCGGCAGTACCGGCCACCACAGCCCTTGACTATCCGG
>JBGTIK010000260.1:0-29460 GCA_041745715.1 Phormidesmis sp. | reverse complement strand
CGAGCGACCGTTCTAACAGGGGCAGTGCCTCAGCATAGTTGCCCTGGTCTCGGTACAACGCTGCTAGGCCGCTGAGGCTTGTTGCTACGTTGGGATGGTCTCTACCTAGGGCAGTTTCTCGAATAGCGAGCGACCGTTCGTGCAGGGGCAGGGCCTCGGCATAGTTGCCCTGGGCTCGGTACAGCGATGCTAAGTTGTTGAGGCTTGTTGCTACGTTGGGATGGTCTCCACCCAGGGCAGTTTCAAAAATAGCGAGCGACCGTTCATACAGGGGCAGGGCCTCAGCATGGTTGCCCTGGTCTCGGTACAACGCTGCTAGGTTGTTGAGGCTTGCTGCCACATCAGGATGGTCTCCACCAAGGGCAATTTCTCGAATAGCGAGCGACCGTTCATACAGGGGCAGGGCCTCGGCATAGTTGCCCTGGTCTCGGTACAACTCTGCTAGGTTGTTGAGGCTTGTTGCCACATCAGGATGGTCTCTACCTAGGGCAATTTCAAAAATAGCGAGCGACCGTTCATACAGGGGCAGCGCCTCAGCATAGTTGCCCTGGGCTCGATACAACTCTGCTAGGTTGTTGAGGCTTGTTGCCACATCAGGATGGTCTCTACCTAGGGCAGTTTCTCGAATAGCGAGCGACTGTTCGTACAGGGGCAGTGCCTCAGCATAGTTGCCTTGTTGATATAAATCATTCCCTCGCTGAGTAAGGGTTTCTGCCTCTGTAAGTCGAAGATAGCTTGCTAACATATCTGCTGAAGTAGTCTGCCAACTCAGCGTATAGTTACCCGTTTTAGCCTCTATATACGAGCTTGCAACAACATTATAAGTCCCATTTTGCGTTAGCTCAGCAATAACACGAGCGTTAGTATCCCTACCACCATCATTCTCCGCAACTTTGCTACCGTCAGGGCCAAGCAAAATTAGATAGGTATCAAATTCATCGCTGACAAGCTCAATATCAATCACAGCTCCGGCATATCCCTCAAACGTGTGATAGTTCGCATAGCTTCCATCTTCTAGCGTCTCGCTATCAGCATCCAGGCGACTTGTGACTGTTGATGGCTCAATCTGCTGCTGGGCGGCGGCTGGCCGACTGTCTGCATACAAAATGATGGGCAGTACTAACCCAATAGTGATGCTGCCTGTCGTCAGCGTCAAGGTTGAAGAAAGCAGCCAACGGGTGAAAGAAGAATTCATTCTCATGGGGAAGCCATCGTTATTCAGAGGGTTAAGTTCGAGCAATCATCAAGCCAAGCGCCGCTTAAAACAGCGAACAAGCCGGATTACTCAGCTACCTCAATGACGGTCGAAAACGCCGCGATCGCGCTTCCATCTACAGCAGTCCTATCCTCATCTACCCCAACTACATCCACACCCGCTGTCTCCCTTGCTCCCCGAGATAAACTATCGACATCACCCAGCAGCTCATTCAGCACACCTAAGCTCTCATCGCCATCCAACGGCAGATAGCCCCGATCCTGCCCCCGATTTGTGGCAATCTCCTGCAGCCCGCGCAGCGCATTCCGCAAAGAGCCAGTACTCATCAGCGTCAAAACCTCCAAATATCCCGACCCCGTGAGATTAAACTTGACTCCATCCTCCGCCCGAGGAATCACCAAGTCCGAACCTGGCGAGACCAGCGCCGCATCGTCTGGTGCATCCCACTGCGCCGGATAGATAACCGTCATCTCGCCTTCCGGGTCAATCACAATACAGCTGAGGTATAGCGACTGTTCCGAGTGATTATTCGCCACGCGGATTTTGATATCTTCCCCAGCCCTAAACGGCTCGATCGAACTGGTCACATTCTGTCCTAACTCTCGGGACTGCGCCCCCTGCTGCGCAATTGGTACGGTAGGGCCACTGCCACTAGCCGAAAAAATCTCGCCTTCCACCGGCAGTTCTGAACTGGTCGAAGCCAGCGACGCCAAGACCTGATTCGCCAGCAGCACCTTTAGCCGCGGCTTCAGCCGGTTCACCGCCGCAGGCACCGCCTCGCCCACCCGTCCATAGGAGGCTGGAATGGGCGCCAGCGCCGGAGTAAAAAGCGCGATCGCACCGATTGGCGGTAGCTCTACATCGTCATAGTCTCCGGCAAACCGTTGAGCATAGCCCTCCGTCATCCGACCGATCAGATAGTCGAAGTTGGTCGCCTGATCTACAGGAGCAGCTATAATCCGGCTTTGTCCCGTCTGCTCCGAGACCAGGGCTGCATTCAGCTCACTTTGGGCCAGCGCCATATCCTCACCCAGCGAGGGATCAATTCCAATCTTGAGCTGCGGGTTCGCAGACAGCCCCACCAGCTTTTCCCGGAGCAGCATGCCTTGCTCAACCGGCACCGGCTGCCCATCCATAGATTTACCAATCCCCAGAAGTCCCTGACGCGACGACTGGACAACCTCTCCAATCGGTTCTCGATTGCGATTCAGCACCGTAAAGACGGCCTGGTCACCCGCAGACTCCAAAAACTGAGACGATACGCCCCCCAGCCAAAATTCAACCTGCTGCCCGGTCACATTGGTCACCACCGCCTCAGCCGGGCCTGCGCTCGGCGCTGTGAAATAAATCGGCTGCTGCTCACTGTTGCTGCCGGGTGCCACCTGAAAATTGGGCACCTGCGTTCTGTATTTAGCGGCTGCCGTCGAGCGAGTACTGCGCTCAAGCGCGACCCGGACCGTCTCAGCAGCAGTGCTGCCCGTCATCTGCCACAGGTACCGGGTCAGCAAGTAGGTAAAGGCTCCGGCATGGAAGCCATCGTAGGCCATATCCAAAGCCTCCTCGCTAAACTGGGCAGAGCCGATCCCTAGACCCTTAGCAATGCCTGCCTGTCGGGCGGCTTGAAATTCGTCATCAGAGAGTTGAAGGTTTTCCAGCAGTTGTTTCTGAAATTTATACTCGGTCTCGGCAGCTATTCGGGTCTGTCCAGTTCCACGGAGCGCTCGCACAACCGTATTCCCTCGTAACCCGCCGCCAGAATGGCAGCTATCCAGGATAGCCGTTAGATTGTCAGTCTGGACAGAGCGCATGAGCAAAAACAATGTGCGGCCCATGATATCGGGCACAATTAGCTCACCCGCTGGAGCCTCAGTCTCAGGGAGGGGATCATTGGGAACGATGGTGCCATTGAATTCGCTGTCTTCTTCGCTGCCTTCATAGACCGGATTGGGGTCAACGACCCGCGAGCCATGGCCCGAGTAGTGAAAAACCACCACGTCGCCCGGCCTGGCCTGGTCAATCAGATGCTCTTGGAAAACCCTCAGGATATTTTCCCGATTGGGCTTTAGGCTTTCATTATCCGCCACCTTGACAATATCCGCCGGGTTGAAGCCAAAGCGATTGACCAGCAGCTCATATTGCAGTTCCACATCGGTGAGGCAGCCCTGCAAATTGTTATTGGCAAGGCCATACTCATTGATCCCCACCAGCAGCGCTAGCTTACGCGGCGTACTCTGGGCCAGCACCCGACCGTAACGATTGGCCTGGGTCAAAAAATCGAGCTGACTCAGGCCCAGCGCGGCCAGGCTAGACCCGGCAAACTGCAAAAAATGGCGACGCTTCATCTGAGGCATGCGATAATTCCCCCCAATAGAGACCGGAGTTTACAAACTTCAGCTACTATCTCCCTATTTCTGGCCAGATCCAACCTATTCAACGAAAGATTTAGTTTTGCGACATAAATTTCATGAAAATTCTGTGAATAGGTTTAGCTTACTCAGAAAAAAGAGTCAGTAGCCCATCGCTCAAGCTGCCATGACACAGATCTATCGTCTAAAAATCAGCCGGGTCGCGCAAACGGCCTTGTTTGAGCTGACCTGGGGCAAGGGACTGTATCTCCCCGCCGAGCTGCCCTACCCCAGCCAGCTCGACGCCTGCTATCGAGCCTGGCAGGGCAGCTACCTTCAGCACTACCAGAGGGCCCTGCGCGGTCGGGCCGTGGTTTCGGGGAAGATGACCCCTCAGCAAGACTGGCATAGCCAGCTGGTGAAAGCCGAAGCCGCGCTGCTGTCAGAATTTCACAAATGGCTGAGGCAGGAACCCCTCTTCGAGATCCGCAAGGAACTGGGACGGCCAGCCGCGCGGGCGAACACCGAGCCAAAAGGGGATAAGCGCCCTCAGACCGATCTGCTGATCGCCTGCGAATCCGGCAACCTGGGGCGGCTGCCCTGGGAAACCTGGGAAATTGGCGCAGAATTTGGCACGACGCAGCCTATCCGCATTGGCCGACTGCCCGTCCGGGTGCGCGAGGAAGCGGTGCCCGCGCAGCCGCAGCGGGGAAAAGCCCGAATACTGGTCGTGCTGGGCGATGATACGGGGCTCAGCTTTGCCGCCGAGCAGGACGAGATTGCCGCCCTCAACCGGCTGGCCGAGATCCATACCATTGGCTGGAAACCAGGCACCGATATCAATCAGCTGAAGCAAACCATCTGCGATCGCCTTCAGGACCCATCCGGCTGGGATATGCTGCTATTTTTTGGCCACAGCAACGAGGCCAAGCAGGTCGGCGGCGAAATCGCGATCGCGCCTAATACCAGCCTCAGCCTGCGCGAGCTGGATCCCTATCTGCGCCAGGCCAAAGCCCACGGGCTCAAATTCGCCTTATTCAACTCCTGCAAGGGGCTCGACATTGCTCAGACGCTGATTGATCTAGGTCTGAATCAGGTGGTGGTGATGCGAGAACCGATCCATGATCGCGTCGCTCATGTCTTTCTGAAACAGTTTATGCGCAGTCTTGCCCAGTTTGACGATGTGCATACCGCCCTGCGAAAAGCGTCCCAATTTCTATACTCCAGTAATCAGACCTACCCCTCTGCCCACTTAGTGCCGTCGCTGTTTCGCCACAGCGACGCGATCCCTTTTCAGCTGCAGCCGGTGGGCTGGCAAGCCTGGCTGTGGGCCGGCCTGCCCTCAACCCGATGGCAGACAGCTGCCCTTGGCCTGGTAGCAGCACTCAGCCTGGTCCCCCCGGTTGGCAGCTCGCTGACGGCAGGTCGCCTTTGGACCCAAGCGCTCTATCGCGATGTCACTCAGCAAATCCCCGCTGCTGCGCCGCCCGTAGTCTTGGTGCAAATAGATGATGAATCTATCCGTCGCGGCATCCCCAGCGGTGTACCCAACCCAATCGACCGGGCCTACCTGGCTGAGATTGTTGATCGGCTCTCGGCCCTGGATGCTCAGGTGATCGGCATTGACTATCTGCTAGACCGGCCCCAGGAAGAGAACGATGCCCGCTTAGCCCAGTCGCTCGCAGCGGCGGCTGAGCAGGGCAGCTGGCTGGTCTTTGGCACGATTCTTGAAGCCGATGCGGAAGTCGAGGTGCGGGATGATCTGGCGAGCCTGGACTGGGCGATGCAGGGCTATACCAATACGCCCCAGTGGTATCTGAGAGCCCTGCCCGCGTCGCGATCATGCCAAGCGCGCTGCCCCTTTACCTATCTGCTGGCGCTGACCCAGGCGGCTACCCAGTCCTCGCTCGTCGAGACAGCTAGCCCCGTACTGGCCAGCCCAGACGATCTGCGGGAGAGGCTGCTCAACAGCATCGAAACCCAGAACCCGGATGAAGCCCTGCGCCAGCTCTACCGTCTGCGTTTGCCCTGGCTGTCCAGTCTTGCGCTGGGGTGGAAACAGCGCTGGCTGCACCCGATTTTAGATTTTTCGCTACCGCCTGACCAGGTTTACAATCGGCTCAGTGCCTACCAGCTTTTAGACTCTCCCCTGACTCAGCTTCAGGCCCAGTTTGACTGGTCTAATCAGGTGGTGATTGTTGCTTCTGGTGGCTATGCTGAGGCCGGTACCGGCTTTAGCGAGGACTACTTCCCGCTGCCGCCCGCGCTGGCCCACTGGCATCAGCGCCAGTCGAATGCTTCCCCCCGACTGACCGGCGGTGAAGTCAATGCCTATGGCGTGCATCACTTCTTACAGCCACATCGAGTCGTGCCGATTCCCAATCTCTGGCTGGTGGGCGTAGGCGCGATCGCGGGTGCGGGCCTGTTCCTGTTCCTGCGCCGCCGTTCCCTTTCTCGCCCTCAGCAGTGGCTGCTCCTCACTGGGCTAAGTGCAGGCTATGGTTTGATCAGCTTGCAATTCTACGTTTCTGCCCTGGTACTGCTGCCCTGGCTGTTGCCAACCGCCGTCGTCTGGATTTACTGCTTGCCCCAGCTCACCCGTTCTCGATGAGGCGTGATCATGCTCAGACAGATTTATAGCGGTTCGTTTTTAATTGCCCTAGCGACCTCCGCTGCCCTCTGGCCGTTTCAGGTATCAACCACTTACGCTCAGGAAGAGGACCCACCCGAGCGTCCCCTGATTTCTCGTATCCTGGACCGCATTTTCCGCGATGACGAAGAGCGAGACAAGCCGACTATTTCTCGCGGGGATCTCTGTTTGATTGCTCCGGCCAGGCCAGGGGAAGTTAATCCAATTTGGCATCAGCAGCCCGTCTTTGTTTGGCAGGGCGCGGTCAGTAAAATCGCAGTCCGAGACGTTGCTACCGAGGCGGACATTTGGACTTACGAACCCACTTTGGGAGAAACCCACGTCCGGTACGACGGTGCCCCCCTTCAGTCCGGTCGGCGCTACCGCTGGGAGATCTACAGCTCGGCTAGCACCGATTCTCCCCTAACCTTTCCTAGCTTCGAAACGATGCCCCGCGCTTCGCATCAGCTGATTGGGAATGGGCTGACGGTAGCTGAGCAGACCGGGGAGACGATGGAGGAGTTCGCGACCGCGCGGGCCGATTACTTTGCTAACCGCTCTCTCTTTCAAGATTCGATTCAGGCTCTGTTTGCCGTGGAGGCCCCTACCCCAGAGCTAGCTGAAGCGCAGGAACAGCTGTTAGAAAAGCTGTGCACCCATAACGACGATTGGCATGGCTGAGGGTATACAGGGATTCAGTTCATTTTCGGTGTTGCTGAATGCGGATATGATTTTTCGAAATTCTGTACAAGTCTTCAAAGGTTTCGATTTTCGATTCATACTTTGAATCAGCAACGCCTCATTTTCTGGTTGTTCTGGGTGCAGACAAACCGGACGCAGTGACTGCCGTCAATTCGATAGCATATGGCTAGGGTTAGAGCGGTTGAAACCCGCTCTAACCCTAGCGTGAGAATAAGGTTATTAAATAGGGCTAGCAAACATTTCCGGCATAAGTGCCATTGTCGTGGTAAACCTCGCAGCTGTCTCCGCCAAAGGCGGCCGCAGCGCTGAGCAAGCCGAGTACCATCAAGGTAGCTGCCTCGTCTTGCTGCTGCTGAAGCCGCTGTTGCTCTTCGTAGTAGGCTCGCTGGTCGGCTGGGGAAAGACTTTCCCAGTACTCCCGTCGCTGCTGCGCTTCCAGCCGGGTCGCTTCTGCCGCTGCCCGCTGCGCTTCCTCATAAGCGGCCAGCCGACGAGCGGCTTCCTCCTCCTGAAGGCGGCGCGCCCGGCGCTGATCCTCCCGCTGCCGCTCTTGCTCTCTGATGTCTAGAATCCGGTCTGCATCCCGGATCAGATCGCCAAACCCAGCAACTTCAGTACCGCTGATTGATTGCTGAACCGTCGGAGTGATGGCAAGGGCAGAGCTGAGCGGGGAAATGGCGAGCAGCGACGCACCAGATAGGCATAGAAATCTTTGTAACTGAGCTGTAGGTTTAATACCAGACATAAATAGTCCTCCACTAAGGAAAAGGTTTAGGCTCCGCCTTTAAGATTAAAAGAGAGGGAGTTCGGAAAGGATGAAGTTCATATTAAAAATCTTGTCAAGGAGGCGGGCTTGGAAAGCTAAAATATGCCAACCCTTTAAGAGGTATTTAACGTCTATAAACCTTCCGCTGCTTCTAGCTCGTTAAGCCAGCTCCTAAGCTCCTCTATAGTCATCAGGCTCGGCAACCGATCGGTAAGCTGCTCAATTTGAGCTTCCGTCAGCCCTCTGACTTGTGCTTCGACCTTAGGCGCTAGTATGCCATCCTTGTCAGCAGCCGCAGCAAAAGGCTGAGCTCGCCTTCCCGCCGACCCTGCTCAAGCCCCGTTCCATCCAGCTGGTTACAATTTCCATCACCTGCTCCTGCACTGTGGGTTCAATCTGACCTATCTTCTAGGGTAAACGCTGTCTCCTCTTCCGGCGTCAGTTTCAGATAGTTATCCACGAACCCAGAGATCAGCTGCATCCGGACTGGGTCTAGCCTTAGCGTAACTCGCAGGCGCAGGCATTCTGCCTTGACTCGGGGACGCTCTGCTGAGCCAATCTGCATCTTGGCCATCAGGGCAGTGGCGACCGGGTTGGGCTGGGTGAGAAAGTCGCGCCACTGCAGCTGGTTGAGCTGAATCACCCGGTAATTAAAGCTCAATACGGCAAAGTCTGGAAACTCGACTTTGAATTGGCTGAGGGTAGCTGCTCTGGGCTGGTCATAGGAAAAGATGACGATTTAATGCGGGGCGGTGTTGAGCGGGTTGCTAAAGGAATTTCAGGTTGATGAGTGCAGTTCCGGGTTGGCTGAGGGCCGAGTTGAAAACTCAGCGCTCACTGAGGGAAGTCTGCTGAAGGGACTGGGAATGGATGGCTCATGCCTCATTTGAAAATGGGCCTTTCTTCAACCCCTTTAGTAGGCTTGAACCTGATTAGCCCCGGCATTTTCAATGCGGGGCGATGTCGCATTACAATCCGTTACCGGTCAATACAAAAGCGGCCCAATGGTAAGGGTGAGCAAAGCCCCTCAGAGATGGCTGCTCAGTCCCTGGATCAATAACGTTGAGTACAGCACCTTTAAGCTGTCGTACATCTGGTTCTGCAGTTTCCTGTATCATTGCTATCTGTGCCTGCTGCAGTGCTTCAGCGGGACTGTAGCCCGTCGTCAGCGCCTGATAAAACTCAGGCATCAGCTCTGCCGGGTCATTATCTGAGAAATTCCACAGTGCAGCAATCACCGTCTCAACTCCGGCCTGCTGCATCAGATAGGTAAACCCCAGTAGCCCTGTCCCATCATCCAGCGTGCTATCCAGAGCGGTCTCGCCACCGCTCAGCACCAATAGATCCACATCGGCCAGGTTCCAGTTCTGTAAATCTTCCAAAGTAACGATTTCATCATTACCCAGCAACAAAAATGATTCCTGTGGTGAATCCGGCAGAAATAATGTATGGGTTGCCAGGTGAACAACATTATGACCTCCCACCTGCATTAGCAGTTCAACCTCGCTCAGTTCATCGTTCATCAGCACCGTTGCATCGGGCATCAATGTCGTAATCGCTTCAACCTCCTGAACTACGCCCGGCAGGTCATTTAGCTTGATGTCGCGTCCTCCCACAGTTCCCTCAAACTGCGTCTCTGAAACCCCGCCGATTAACAATTGTAGCGTTTCAAGAGAATCTGCACCTAAATCTTGCAAGCTCTTGGCGTTAACCCGATTGAAAGCAAACCGCTCTACCAGCCACTGCTCTCCATCATGCAGTGCCGCGAAAGGAATGTTTCGCAGGGCTCCATCCGATGAGAGCAAAACAACCTTGGCTTCCGCCTGGGCGAGCTCAGCCTCAAAGGGAGCCACTAGCCATCCATAGAGCTGCTGGGCCGGGGCGATAGGCTCGCCCTGAGCGGTCTCTAGATTTTGCCGAAACTCTACTACAGCCTGCTCAAGCTCCGCTCTACTGACCGCTACAGTGCGACGCAGCGGCGGCGCATCTGCTGTGACCAGCAATAGCTCTAGCCGATCTTCCAAGACTAGCGGGTAGAGCAAGGCCGCTCCCTCCATTTCAGCAAGACGGTCTTGAACCGTTGCAAAGTCCGTAGGTTCCAGCCCGGTCCTATAATTCCTATGCCGCCGCTGTTCAAGGGCAGACTGCACCTCTGGCTGCCTAAGAAACTGATTAAAAGAACGTTGTAGGTCTTGCTGCTGAGCCGTTAGCGATCGCAGTCGCCGCTGCTGTTCAGGCAGCCGTTCAAATAGCGGGATTTGCTGCAGGGCAGCAAGCTCTTGTCCAGCCGCAATCACGGGTGAACCTGGCAACTCATCAACGGCTGAAGCACTGTCCGGCGAATCAGGCGTTGGCGTATCTGCGATCGCAGGCGGAACCTTTCCCCCTGCCGCTATGCAGCCCATCATCAGTACCCAGCCTGCCGCGTTACGAATAGTCTTATCCATGATTGATCTGATGTTCCAGCTCGTTATGTTTGTTCTTCTAGTCTGTTGACTTGAAATTCAAAAGTTGGCAGCTTAATTATCTCACCATTCGGCAAACAGATTTGTACTGAAAACTGTTCTTCGATTGTGCCAGCCACTTGCGTAAATAGGTAAGTGGCGGCATCGTTTTGAGTCAGCGTCTCCCTTGCAATCACTTCAGACAGGTCATCGATGATGAGCTGCGTCCCGGCGGGTAGGGTGGCTCCCGGCTCGGGGCCGAGCATCAGTAGCAGGCTCCATTCAGCTACTTCCAACGTTTCTAACGGCCAGACCCAGGCATAAAACTGGCAGGGAATACCAGCCACATTGATCGAGCCACCGACGCCCTTGGCCTGAAGGGGCAAAGTAATATCCTGAGCAGCTAGCTCCTGCATAATACTTTCAACGGTATCTCTGACTGGGCGCATAGCCGCAGCCGGGGCAAATGGAGGCAGCAGCACCCAGGCCAGTTGGCTACTGACATCATCGAGCTGATTTTTGAGCCATTCGCCGGTGCTGATTACCCTTGCTGACAACGCCTCAAGGGTCTCATTGGTGGCCCTACCGGCAGTGGCAACGGCTGTCTGTGCTGTAGCCTCTGGTTCCAGACAGCTTAAAAACAACAGAATTTGCTCTGGGGTCTCTTCAAAGAACCGCAGCGGCACCGATACCTTTTGCGGATCGATTTGGAGTAAGTCACCATTTTGCTGGTGTAGCAGCAGATGGTCACGGCGGAGGCCAGCCACAACGCGGACTTGATCGGCTTCTTCCTGAACCTCGGTTAACACATAAAGATGCGCCGCCGCATCCCCCGCGGTCGCGCTGACTGGAATAGTCACCTGGTCATCGCTCAGACTGCCCATTGGCAAAATACATAGCCGCTGACCGCCAACCAGCATATTCACGCCCCGCTTGGGCGGCTGTCGTCGCTCAAAGTCACCCGCTAAATTCAGCGCGCCTTCCTTCAGCCACTGATTAAAGCCAGCGACTGCAAACGCTCTCAGGTAAGTTTGCCATTGTTCATCATCGTCCGAGATGCCTCGACAAACACCGGCTGCCCAGTCTATAGCACTATTTGATAGCATGATCGTCTCTTCTGTAAATGGTTCAAAATCGTCAAAGTTGTTATCAATTTCTGAATAAGTCATGGCGGAGCATAGCGGTGTGAGAAGTAGGTGAGGAAAGTGCTGACCTATTTATGGCGGCGTTATCGTAATATTGCGCAGTACGTGACATAGGCGACGAGCAAATAGGCATTTGGTGGTTCGATTTTTAGGCATTTGGGCTTCTGCCTGCGCCGCTTTCATGACGGCTTCAGTCTCCTCCATCAAAATCTGATCTAGCTGCTGGGCAATGCTATTTAACTGTTCCGGTGAAATATGTTTCAGGGCTTCGGCTTCGGTCTGCTGCTTGAGCTGATTGAACCAGTAGGCACAGACTTCTGTGCGCAGGCGTCTGAGCTTCAGTAGCCGGGTCAGCTGCACCTGTGACGAGAGCCCTACCTGCCTGGCGATTTCAGACATGGACAATCCCTGACCGTGAAAAAGTTCCAGCGACTGGCAGTAAACATCTCCCTGAGGGGGGCTTCGTCTTTGATAGCTATCAGCGTAAACCTGCATGATCGCCTGGATAGAAGTATCCAAAGCCGCGACAAAGTTTTCTCGATATTGTTGCAAAAACTGATCTTGAACAACTTCAATCTCATTGTCAGTCGCAACCTGTTGGTCATAGGTATTGCCCTCAAGTCTATCTAAAGACTGGGTCAGCGGCGTCCGTCGCCGAACCGCAATCCGATACTGACGCAGTTGCTCGGCTAGCTCTGAGAGCCGAGAGAAGACAACGTTCGGAGGCTCATTCGGATTGATTCTTCGCAGTTGTTCATCGCTGGGGTCTTGACAACGCCTGCCGCGGCCTGACCGCTGTCCCTCAGCGCGATCACGCTCTAGTTGATCGCGGCGATCACGGCGATACACCCGATGGAAAGCACTCAGCAATCGACCTGCTGCCTCCAGTTCACTCTGACTAAGGTGGGGTAGCACTTTCGGCATCTGGGAGGGCTGGGTGTCACTCAGAATGGCCCAAGGAGAAATCCGGTAAAGGCCTTGCTCTTTCAAAAATGCATTGAGGTGGGAATTACTTTTTGTTAGCCGATAGGCCCAGCTGCTGAGAGGTGATCGGGTGGGGTCGTACTTTATTAAAATTTGCACCGTCAAGGGAATATATTCCGGGGAGGTGCGTCCGTCATCATCCATGACCAGCCGCCATAGGTCATTTTTCGAAAAACTATAGGCTTCGCCGAATTGCTTAGCCAGCTGAGCGCTGGCCGCCTCAATTTGATAGGATATCCAGCAGCGTAGGCTAAGCTGAGCCAGGGAGGCTTCTTCGCGGCTGCTCTGAGCTAATTCCCATAGCCGCCGCTGACAGTCAGTTTCGGGCAACGTTTCGTCGTTCAGGCTATCGGCATAGTTCGTTTCAAACCAGTGCTGCACTTCTGAAAAATTTCGGCATTTTAGCTGTCCCGACCCGGTTAAGACTCTCATTTGCCAATAGCGCGATAGGTGACCCATTGTACTGATTTATCTAATATCTGCTGCAAAACGTTACCCAACCAACTCTGAAATTAGTCCATTTTGCTTATGGGCACAAGCAGAAAAGTGTGAGGCCTGTTTAAAGATGACTACCTAGACTATCCAATCATCAAAATCACCAAGCAACATGACCAGCGGCATAACCATGGAATTATCATTCTTCTCAAACACCCTATACTAGAGGATTTAGATCTGGGTTACTCTATAATTAGAGAATCGTAGATCTTGCTCTTCTCGCAGTGCGGGGCACCACTGTTGGAAAAAGCAGTTTGGATCAGCGAGAGATTTCAAATGCCGTTTTCACAGTAGTGATGTTCCTTTACTGGTTCCGGCATCTTATATTTCCTTGCCGGTGAGACTTATTCAGCCCCCTAGGACTGGGGCTACAGCCCATTGCCGATTAAGATAAACGGAGCCCAAGTTCCGTTCCCATCCCAGAGGTGAAAAGAAGAAGATTCCCAAGCCTAAATATCAGAAGGCAAAACCGCATGTCTCTACCGCTCGCTTGCTCGCCAAAGCTAAAGAAGATAAGAAAGCACCTTGAAAGGGCTGGCCATATAGGCCCATACAATTGGGCTTATATAACCTTATAAACAAGCCTTTGGCCAAGTTTCTTTAAAACCTGAAAAACGCTTTTGACTTCGCTGTTCGCTGTGTAGAGTGAAAATAATCGCGATAAATCATATCAAGCAGCGGACTAATCGCCAGATGAGGCGGCGAATTGAGCGTTGGACTGCTGCACTAGCTTCACAAGCAAAGTGCCATCTCCATATAATTAGCGCATCAATGCGACCTCGCAGAACTTATTCACCCTTGTCAAGGATGATGATTTTGCTACAGGCTGATAAAAAAACGGGACTGGCGCGATTCGAACGCGCGACCTAGCGCTTAGGAGGCGCTTGCTCTATCCATCTGAGCCACAGCCCCAAAAGATTAGCCTTTAGTACGAATACTGGGCTGATCTCACCAAAATACTATAGCAAGATGCTTCCATTTTATTGAGGCATCAAGCATGGCTCCAGCGATCGCGCCAAGGGTTACCGCCAGTTTCCAGGCCCGCCAGAGAGCTAGTGGCGCTAAGCATGAGGGTTTCTGATGAGCCTGAGCGCTGCCAAAGCTGAATCTGTAAATTGCCGTGGGTAGTGTCCCTGCACAGAAACTGTAAGCCCGTTTGAGTGGGGACTCGTACCCAGGTGCCCAGGTCAGTTGTGCGGCCAGTGAGCGTGACCCGGTAGAAGTCGCTGTATGCCTCCATTTGCCAGTAGCCCCAAGGCTCTACTTCCCAAGCAAAGGCCATCGATTGAAAGGATGAAAATTCGTAGAACTGCCCCTGGTAGTGAATGCCCATCAGGCCCACATCTTCTGTGAGGACGGGTTGATTGAGCAAGCGCAGCTCACGCACGCCGCCAACGGCTGTGACACTCAAGCTAGGCTGATCTGTAAAGGCATTGCACTGGATCCAAAACCACTTGGCCGGAAAAGCGCCGCCCCAGTTTTTTTCGGCGTAGGCGGGCACTTTGTCAAAGCTATAGCGCACCAGAGGCGCATTAAAGCCCTCACTTTGATCTCGCCACAGTATCCAGCCAGAGGCCAGCCCATGCGCCATGAGTACCTGCCAACCGGGCTCGAATAGGGGTAAATAAGAAAGCCAGCCAGCCGTTGCTTTTTGCCTGGCCCCGCCCCAGCCTTCTACAGGGATGATTTGATAGTGCCACTTAGCCTGCACTTTACCCGAAGGCAGCAGCAGCCTGCCCTGGTGGTGCTGAACATCGTCATGGGTGCTGACCTGATAGCCTTCTTGCACAAGGGTTGTAAAATCTTCGGGCGGTAGGGCTTGGGCCTTGCTGACGGTAGCCTGACGCCAGTGACCTAGGCCCAGTTGATGCGGCCATGCCCAAAAATTGCGGACGTTTGGCAAGGTGCGGCAGTAGTAGGTATCGTGCGGCCCACCGAGGATTTGAGCTGCGCCGCCACTATGATCGGTGCCACCCGCTGGATCGTCAATGGAGTACATGAAGGCGAACGTCAGGGCTGGATCAGGCAGAGTAAGGCGGAAGTACCAGCCTTCAAAAAATCTATTTGAGGGTGTTGTTCGGTGATAGCCGCTGTGAGGAGTGGTCTTGAGCTTCATGTGTTGAGCTTTACGTGTTGAGCTTCATGCCTTTAACTTTATTAAGTTTCGACCCAGCGAGGTACGTAGCGCCAGCCTTGCTTGAGTTCAGCGCGCCACTGTGAATAGTTGGGCTGTTTTTCGCCGACTAAAGCCCAAAAAGCGGATGAGTGGTTCATATGGACAGTGTGGCAAAGCTCATGGACAAGTACGTAGTGAACCAAGGGGCGGGGTAAAAATAGCAGCTTGTAGTTGAGGCTGATGTCTTTGTGGCTAGAGCAGCTTGCCCAGCGCGTTTTTTGACCTCTGACGGAGATGCTGCGGCAGGGCAGGTCGAGTTCGTAGCCGAGCTGGCGTAGCCAGGGGGCTAAGTCGCGATGGGCGCGGTAGGCGAGCCATTTTTTGAGTACGCCCTGGCAGTGAGAAAGCTGCTCGGTGTTGCCCTGGATGGTGAGGCGGTTGCCTAATGCTGGAATGCAAATGGTTTTGTTGCCTTGGTTGCCAGGTTTGTAGGTGATTGTCCAGGTTTCCAGGTTATTAGTTGCTGGTTTTTGAGGGGCAAAGCCTTTGGCGGCTTTTGAACCAGGTGATTTGAGATTTTTGAGATTGTCTAAGTCGTCTAGAACATTAGATCGCCAGCGAAAGGTGATGGTTTCGGGCTTTTCGACTTGCCAGTCAGCGGCGGTGCTTTGGGCCTGGGTGAGCAGGCGCGATCGCGTTTTCAAAATCCAGTCTCGCCGCTTTTCTAAAATTTCGGGCAGCTTAGCAGGGTCAAACTTGGGCGGTACCACCACTTCAATCTCGCCCGCGACCGATATTTTAATCGATACGTGTTTGGCGCGATCGCTGGTACGAACTTGATAATTTGGCAAAGCAGCAGGGGTAGAAACAGACATTCTCTTAAAATTCGACTCCAAATTCGACTTCACATTGGACTTTACAGCAAGGCACTGATCTCAATCGCGCTCGGCTCAGCGTATCGACAATCTGCTATAGCTAGGTGACTCTATTGATTCCATTATTATCAGCGTTAGGCCCCTCTCTCGCAATGAGAACTGTTATTAGATTTGGCGCGCTTGTCCCGCTGCTCTGCTCAGCTAGCTAGCTGTCGAGCTGTAGCCCTCAGATTCAGGCTACCAAAGCCACTGAAAAAAGTGTTTCAGGGATGGGCGAACTCACCCATAAAGAACAATCCAAAGGCCCATCAAAATCACAGCTAAAGCGCATAGCTAGAGCTGTAAAATTTTGTATTAGAATTTCATAATTCTCTCTCAAGATAGGCCAACTTGCCTGCATTAAATTTTACTTTAGGAGTAGTTGGCTCATCAAAATTCTCATTTTTATTGACGATGATTGATTCCTGCTGACAAATTTCGTACAGCTTAAAGCCGCCGATTTCGCTTCAGTTTTAAGCGCCTGCCCCCTGTTCTAATAACTTTTTCAATGACGAGTTTAAGCGTATGTTCTTTCTATTTAAATCCCTATCATCCGCTCGTGAAGGCTCGCCATTGACTCAAAGATGGACTCAGAAATTAGCACAGAAATTGGGTCAGAAATTTGGAATCGGTTTAGCTATTTGCTTACCCCTCGCTAGCTGTAGTCAACTCCCTAATTCAGCCGATTCAACTGCGGATCAGGCCGCTAATGAAACTACAGGGACGAAGACGGTGACTGTGCTAGGAGCCTTTGTCGGCGGTGAGCAAGCGCAGCTAGAAGCCGCTTTGGTGCCGTTTGAAGAAGAAACCGGCATCGATGTGATTTATGAGGGCACCGATGCTTTTACGACGCTGTTGCCCGTCCGGGTAGATTCAGGTGATTCGCCAGATGTGGCAATGTTTCCGCAGCCCGGTTTGATGAAGTCGCTGGCCGAAGAAGGTGCATTAGTACCGCTCGATGAGGTCATTAGCCGAGAAAAACTCGCGCAGTACTATCCGCAGAGCTGGATCGATCTCTCTACGGTCAACGATAAAGTCTATGGAATTTGGTATCGCTCTGCGGTCAAAAGCCTGGTGTGGTACTCGCCTGAGCAGTTTAAATCGCGCGGCTATGAGATTCCAGAAACCTGGGATGAGATGATTGCGCTCAGTGACAAAATCGTGGCAGAAGGCGGGACGCCCTGGTGCTTAGGGCTAGAGGGCGGCAATTCTTCAGGCTGGCCCGCGACCGACTGGATCGAAGAGATTTTGTTGCGCACGGCTGGGCCTGAGTTTTATGGCAAATGGGTTGACCATGAGGTGCCGTTTAATGCGCCTGAAGTGCAGAAAGCATTTGAATATTTTGGTGAGATTGTGCGATCGCCCGGATACGTATGGGGCGGCAAAACCGGCGCACTCAGCATTCCTTGGGGCGAGTCACCGACCGGCCTTTTTACCCCAGATAGCAAGGGCCAGCCAGATTGTTTTATGCACCGGCAAGGCAACTTTATCACTAGTTTTTTCCCCAAAGATGTGACGCTCATCGAAGATGTAGACTTTTTCCCAACGCCTGATATCGATCCGCAGTATGCTAACGCTTTGTTAGTAGCTGGTGATATTTTTGCCATGCTCAACGATACCCCGGAATCGCGGCAGCTCATGGCTTACATGGCGACGCCTACGCCGCATGAGATCTGGGCGGCTGAGGGTAACTTTCTCTCGGCCAATAAACAGGTTGACTTGAGCGTTTATCCTGATGAGATTAGTCGAAAAGAAGCTGAACTATTGACCTCAGCCGCGATTGTGCAGTTTGATGGCTCGGACGCGATGCCCGGTGCGGTGGGCACAGGTACGTTTTGGTCGGGTGTCATGAACTTTGTCGCAGGCTCTTCGGCGAAAGAAGTAACGGATCAAATTGAGTATTATTGGCCGGAGGGCGAGAGTGCGGATGTAGGTGGCTTAGGAGAGTAAGGAACAGAAAAGCAAGGGATTGGGAGAGACCGTTTTGAAGGATAGGTGTTATGGATAGTAATGTGGCGTTGGTTTTGCAGGCGCTGTTAGCGATCGCCCTCGGTTCAGGTGGCGTAATTGCTGTTTTTTACGGACTCAATATTCTGGTCGAAAAAGCCTTGCCGCAGCGGGCTCGACAGCGAGTGTTGCCCTGGATATATGTAGGGCCATCGATGCTGTTGCTGGGCGGATATTTGGTGATTCCGGCGATTCGCACGTTTTACCTGAGCTTTTTTAACGGCAATTCGAGCGAGTTTGTCGGACTCAAAAATTATCTGTTTGCGCTGACCGCGCCCGATATGCTGATTACCTTTCGAAACAACGTGCTGTGGCTGGTGTTAGTCACTGGCTTAAGCGTGGGGCTAGGCTTGGTGATTGCGGTGCTGATTGATCGGGTGAAGTATGAGCCCTTGGCCAAGTCGCTGATCTTTTTGCCCATGGCGATTTCGTTTGTGGGGGCTAGCGTCATTTGGCGATTTATCTATGCCTATCGCCCGCTGGGCAGTGAGCAAATTGGGTTGCTGAATGCAATTGTCGTTGCTCTCGGCTTTGAGCCGGTGGGCTGGTTAGTCAATCGGGGCATCAACAACTTTGCGCTGATTGTGATTATGATTTGGCTGCAAACGGGATTTTGTATGGTGCTGTTATCCTCGGCGGTTAAAGGCGTACCGGATGATGTGATTGAAGCCGCGCGAGTCGATGGGGCGAGTGAGCTGCAAATATTTAGGCGGATTACGGTGCCGATGATTATGCCGACGGTGACGGTGGTGGCCACGACGGTGGTGGTGCTGGTGCTGAAGGTGTTCGATATTGTATTTGTGATGACTGGCGGCAATTTAAATACTGATGTGATTGCAAGCCGGATGATTAAAGAGATGTTTAACTTTCGCAATTTTGGTCGAGGGAGTGCGATCGCCGTCATTCTTCTCATTGCCGTTATCCCCGTCATGGTGGCTAATATTCGCCGCTTTCGCCAACAGGAGCTAGATCGATGAGCGCCACGCAGCCCAAACCATTCCTACCCGATCAGCCGTACCGTCATAAACGCAAAGAGCAGTCTCAGTTCGAGCGGATCATGACCAAAGCGCCTGTGCACCTCGCGGTGATCGGGATTGCGATTCTGTGGACATTGCCAACGCTAGGCTTGCTAATCAGCTCTTTTCGCCCCCCGGATGATCTGGTTACCAGCGGCTGGTGGACAGTGTTTGTCAATCCCTTTGAGTTCACGCAGTTTACGTTTAGCAACTACCAAGAGGTGCTGTTTAATCAGGGCATGGGTCAAGCCTTCTTGAACAGCTTGGTAATTTCGGTGCCCGCGACAGTGATTCCGATTGCGATCGCCACCTTCGCCGCCTACGCCCTAGCTTGGATGGAATTTCCGGGCCGTCAAGCGCTGTTCATCACCACAGTCGCTTTACTTGTCGTGCCTTTGCAAATGACGCTGATTCCCGTTCTTCAGGCATATAATTTCCTGGGAATTTCGGGCACGTACTTAGCCGTATGGCTAGCCCACAGCGCTTACGGCCTGCCGCTGGGCGTGTATCTGCTGCGCAACTATATCGGCTCACTGCCACGCGATCTGATCGAAGCTGCCGCCGTTGATGGCGCTTCTTATCTCAATGTATTTACCCGAATTGTGGTGCCTTTGAGTATGCCTGCGATCGCGTCTTTCGCCGTTTTCCAATTTCTGTGGGTTTGGAACGATCTCCTGGTCGCACTCGTATATCTCGGCGGCAATCAAGATGTTGCGCCCGTGACGCTGCTGTTGAGAAATATTGTGGGTGATCGCGGCCAAGACTGGTACCTGCTTACCGCTGGCGCATTCATCTCCATGCTGGTGCCCATGGCGGTCTTTTTTGCCCTCCAACGCTACTTCGTTCGCGGCCTCCTAGCAGGCTCCGTCAAAGGCTAATCCGCTTCTATCTTTTTGTCTCTCCCCCTTTAAAACCATGTCTACCGTCACCTTCGAGAAAGTCACCAAACAGTACGAAAACGGCTACGTCGCGGTCAAAGATCTCAACATTCAGCTAGAAGACAAGGAATTCCTCGTTCTCGTCGGCCCCTCCGGCTGCGGCAAAACGACTTCTCTGCGAATGCTGGCAGGATTAGAAGATATTAGCAGCGGCAGCATTTACATCGACGGCCAAAGGGTGAATAACGTCACCCCCAAAGATCGCGATATTGCCATGGTGTTTCAGTCTTACGCGCTGTATCCGCATATGAGCGTCGCTGAGAATATGGGCTTTAGCCTGGATCTAAAAGGCACGCCTAAAGCTGAGATTAAACAGCGCGTGCAGGCGGCGGCTCAGCAATTGGGCATTGAGCAACTGTTGGATCGCAAGCCCAAGCAGCTATCGGGCGGACAGCGGCAGCGGGTAGCGCTGGGACGAGCAATTGTGCGATCGCCCGCCGTTTTTCTAATGGATGAGCCGCTTTCTAACCTCGATGCTAAGTTGCGCACCCAAGCTCGCGCTGAACTCAGCCAACTGCACAAAAAAATCGGCACCGCCTTCGTCTACGTCACTCACGATCAGGCCGAAGCGATGACGATGGGCACCCGCATTGCGGTAATGAACAAAGGCATCTTGCAACAGATCGACACCCCTCAAAACGTTTATGATCACCCTAACAACATTTTTGTTGCGGGCTTTTTAGGCAGTCCTTCAATGAACTTTTTTGAGGCTCATCTGAGCCAACAAGAAGGCGCACTCATGCTCAAAACAGACGGTGGATTAGTCGTTCCGATTCCCGCCAATCGGCTAGAGCGATATCGTGAATTCAGCGGCAAACCGGTTGTTTTTGGCATCCGCCCGGAAGGCATCTATCACCCTCAGTACGTGCCTCCCGGCATCGAACCCGTAGGCGTTCAGGCAACTGCAAAAGTTGTCGAGCTAATGGGCTACGAAGTTATTGTCTACTTCACCCTAGCTGACGGCACCGAATTCATCGCCCGCCTAGATCCTCGCGCCAAAATCACCCCCGGAGAAGTCTTAGAGCTTCAGTTTGATCTCACTCGCTTTCATCTATTTGATAAAGCCAGTGAGCAGGTGATTTAAGGGATGGGCGGTCTTACTTTTGTTCCATTAACTCTCATCAATCACAGCATCGCGATCCAACAATAGGAGATTGCGTAGCTGATCGGTGTCGAGTTCGGTGAGCCACTGTTCGCCAGCGCCGACGACTTGCTCAGCCAACTCTTTTTTACTATTGATCATGTCGTTGATGCGTTCTTCAAGGGTGCCAGTCGTAACAAATTTGTGTACCTGTACGTTTTTGGTTTGGCCGATGCGGAAGGCGCGGTCGGTGGCCTGATTTTCCACAGCAGGATTCCACCAGCGATCAAAGTGGAAGACGTGGTTGGCGCGGGTGAGATTAAGGCCCACACCGCCTGCTTTGAGCGAGAGAATGAAGATTTTGGGGCCGTTAGGATCGAGCTGGAAGCGATCAACCATTTCTTCTCTTTTGGCTTGGGAGGTGCTGCCATAGAGAAACTGGGTTGGGGTGTTGAGGCGGTGCTCTAAATGGTGAGATAACAGCTTTCCCCATTCGGCAAATTGGGTGAAAATGAGAGCGTGATCGCCCTGAGCAATCACTTCTTCCAACATCTCATCCAATCGCTGCAACTTACCCGAACGCCGGTACTTACCCAAAGTATCCTGCTTTAAAAACTGAGCGGGATGATTGCAAATTTGCTTGAGCTTGACCAACAAGGCCAAAATCATGCCTCGGCGCTGCACGCCAGTGGCTTCATCAATTTTACCTAAAGTACTATCGACCGTTTTTTGGTACAGATCGGCCTGCTCGGCTGTGAGCCCACAAAATACGGTCATTTCCTGCTTGTCGGGCAAGTCTTGAATGATCGTGCGATCTGTTTTTAAGCGGCGCAGAATGAAGGGTTGAACGAGCGATCGCAGTGTCTTGAGTGAATCTGTATCCCCATATTTTTCAATCGGAGTCGCAAACCGGCGCTTAAAAAAGTTCAGCGGCCCCAAATACCCCGGATTGAGAAAATCCATGATCGCCCACAGCTCAGCCAGCCGATTTTCAACCGGCGTGCCTGTAAGCGCAATCCGAAACTCGCTTTCTACCTCACGCACCGCTATTGATTGCTTCGCCGAAGGATTCTTAATATTTTGAGCTTCATCGAGCACCATGCCCCGCCACTCCACTTTTTTGAGATCCTTCAAATCTCGCTGCACCAGCGTGTAGCTCGTGATGATCAAGTCCAGCTTTTCGGTGGCTTTCACCAAAGCTGCCCCCTTGGGCCGCTGATCGCCGTGATAAATCAGCGATTTGAGCGCAGGGCCAAACTTTTTCACCTCTCGCTGCCAATTGCTCAGCACCGAAGTCGGGCACACCAGCAGCACCGGGCCACCTAGCGCTTTTTCTTGCTTCAGATACAGCAAAAAGGCAATCAGCTGAATGGTTTTACCCAAGCCCATATCATCGGCAAGGCAAGCCCCTAGCCCCCACTGCTCCAAAAAGGAAAGCCAGGAAACACCTTTAGCCTGATAAGGCCGCAGTTGCCCCTCAAAGCCCTCCGGCTCAGCCATCGGCGTCAGGCTTTGGTTGCCGGTGGTCATCGTGGTGATCAGCTCATCTAGCTTGCCGGAAGCATCAAACTTCACGACCGGCAGCTTGTCTATAAGCTGATTGTCGCCCGTGCTGATGCGCAGCGCTTCTTCTACCGAAAGCTTCGTTTGACCCTTACGCTTTTCAAAAAATTCCTTGGCTGCGCGCACATCTTGAGGCCGCAGCTCTATCCACTGGCCGTTGATTTCAACCAGCGGCGTCCCCTGGGTAATCAAATCATTAAATTCTGCTTGGGTAAGAATCTGCCCCCCAACAGACAGTTCCCACTTGAAGTTCAACAGACTTTGCAGGCCCAAGCGCTGCTGCTTAGGTGGGGCAGTCGCACTAATTTGTAGGCCCAACCGACTGGCGCTGACTTTACTGGGATCAACCAAATTATCGGGCAAAACCACGCCAAAGCCGCTGTCTTGCAGCCGCCAAGCTGAGGCTTTGAGAAACTGATACGCCTCAATCGGATCGAGCGTCAGGTGAGTCGGGGTTTGCTGAGTCAGGGTTTGCTTAATGAGCTCGTACAGCCGAGTAGCACGGCCTAGTCCGCCTAGCAGCGTTTCTTGCGGGGCTTCGACGCTGCGACCCTGGTAAATAAATTCATTGGTTGGGTGCTGCCAGATGGTGTCGGCGGCGATTTGTAGGTCGCTATCGTCGATTGCTTGCAGCCCGTATTTGAGCGTCCAGTTTAAATCGCCTGGATCGGGCGGTGCGAGTGAAAAGCAGGTGCGAAAGCCTTGGGTAGTTTCGGCGAGGTTTTGTAGGGGCGCAGTCCAGGTGTGAATGGCCTCGTTGAGACGGACGACGCCAGTAGGAGTGCTTTCAAAGTGAGGATTGGCTTCGCCGAGCGCGTTCAGCCATTCGTGCAGGGGCAGATCTTTGCTGAGCGGGGCGTTAGCGCTCAGGGCGTTCGTGGCGGCGACGCTGCGCACTTGGGCCTCGACGAGAGATTGTAGAAAGTTACGAACCAGCGGGGCGGTGGATTCTGGGAGGTTGATCTGTAGGGGTGAGAAGATGGGCGCGGTTTTTTTGGCGGATTTTTGAGCCCGTGGGACTGGGTATTGACGGCAAAGCGGGGGAATGCTAGTGCAAAATTCCTTCAGCCGCGATTGATCCAGAGCGCTATCGAGCAAGAGCTGCCAGGTGGCTAAAGCCCCTTTTTTATCAGCGCTCACCACCGGCACAAACTTACCGCGCGCCAGCAAGTCCAGGCACCAGCGAGTCAGGTGCGACCAATAGCGCAAATCTGCCCCGACAAAAGTCGCAGCTTCTGAATGGCCCAATGGCAGTGAGCTTAAAAACTTAATCGCCGTCGTCGCTTCTAGCAACGCTCCGGAAACCTGCCAGGGGTGGAGCAAGGGCTCTGAAACCGAGATTTCTGTTGAATTTATTGGCATATCAATAGAAAGCGAAGGCAGCAGGCCCAACTTGTCAAATTGAGTTGGTAAAACGACGATTCTGGATAACCAAGTTTTGCCAGATGACTGAGAGTCTGGGCTTTTCCCACCAGACTTCGGTGACTTCGGTGACTTCTTTTCAGTTATGGCTGAGCCGATATGGGCTTGCATCCACGACAGGTCAAACTCTTCGCTCTGCTGAAAACAAGCGGCGATCGCGCCTGCATCCATCTGATAAGGCTGTTTAGCAGGCTTTGGCAATTCTTCCGCAATCAGCAAATTCGCGCTATCAACCGGCTTTGCTTTTCGCCAGGTTTCACCCCATACAAAAAAACGCTGAAGGTCAGGCAGCCAGTTTCCATGTAAAGTCGCCATTAGGCAAAACGCTCGTACGAACGGCTAAATCTTAGAACAATTTCAGGATGTAGAGGCAGATCCTAGGGTCTGACTTAGGATGCAAATTTAGGATGTAACCTTAGGATTCAAACTGCTCATAAGCCGCGACAATGCGCTGCACGAGCGGATGGCGCACCACATCGGCTTTGGTTAGCTCACAAAAGGCAATGCCATCTACCTTGGCCAAAATTTTAGTCGCTAGCGCCAAGCCGGAGGATTGATACTGGGGTAAGTCAGATTGCGTCACATCGCCAGTAACCACCATGCGTGAGTTGAAGCCTAAGCGGGTGAGCACCATTTTCATTTGGGCAGGAGTGGTGTTCTGGGCTTCATCCAAAATGACAAAAGCATTGCTCAAGGTGCGGCCTCGCATGTACGCCAAGGGTGCAACTTCAATCACCCCGCGCTCCATCATCTGCGGAATCCGCTCCGGATCAATCAGCTCATGCAGCGCATCGAACAGCGGCCTGAGGTAAGGATTCACCTTTTCTTGCAAGTCACCAGGCAAAAATCCGAGACGCTCACCGGCTTCGACTGCTGGCCGAGTCAGGATCAAACGCTCGTACTCTTCATTCATCAATGCTTTGACGGCGACCATCGCAGCGAGAAAGGTTTTGCCAGTTCCGGCTGGCCCTGTGCAAAAGGTCAGATCGCGCTTGCGTAAAGCTTGGATGTATTGCTGCTGGCGAAAGGTTGTGGCGCGAATTACCTGGCCCCGGCGGGTGCGGGCAATAACATCGCTCTGAATGGCTTTTAGTTCGTCTTCGCGGTGGGTATCAAGGGCCTGAATGGCGGTCATCACATCGGTAATCGCTATAGCCTGCCCCTGACTCCAAGTAGGCGCAAGCGTTTGGACGATGCGGCGGGTGCGTTCAACCTGGTTTTCGGTACCGGCAATGCTTAGCTCACTGCCCCTCACGGCGATTATCGCCCCGGTTTGCTGGGCAATTCGCTTGATGTTTTCTTCATGAGGGCCAGCGAGCGCGATCGCATTTTCGGCGCTCATCAGGCTGAGAGTATGGTGGTTGCCCATGCAGATCTTTGCAGATTTGTGCGGATTTGTTTAGGAGACGTTATTGGGGTTTCTTTTTAGGTGGAGCCGGATTGGTGCTGGGTCGTTCAGGCGGCGGTGTGCGATCGCTGCTCCGACCTCTAGCGCCCCCTGAATCACCGCGACCGCCACGCCCCCCATAGCTGCTGCGACTCTCGCGATCTCCGCGTTCGCCGCGATCAGATCGTTCGCCGCGCTCAGGCTCAGGCTCACCAAAGACGCTGAGATTGACAGTCATCCCCGAAAGCTTAGCCGCCGCTGCCACCACTGTGCGAATAGCGTTGATGTTGCGCCCGCCTCGGCCAAAAATCCGACCCTTATCTTCTGTCTCATCAAAAGCGGCCCGCAGCCATAGCTTTTTGCCGCCTGCTAGGGTTTCAACATGGAACTTTAAAGCCGCTGGATTATCTAAAAAAGGAGCCATCAAGAAATGGGCGAGCGCTTCATAATCAACGCCACTCGATTGCTCACTTTTTTCGATATTGTCCATCTGATCAGAAGAAGCGATCACACTAGCTACCTAACTGTTCGTACACATTTGCTTTTTTAAGAAGGTTCTCAACGGTTTTTGTGGGCTGAGCCCCTTCTTTGAGCCACTTTACAATAGCGGGAATATCCAAACGGGTTTCATCCGTTCTGGGGTTATAAAAGCCGACCTCTTCAAGAGGGCGACCATCGCGGCGGGCCTGAGCGGGCATCGCCACAATACGGTAGCTGGCTTCGCGCTTTTTACCGAAGCGCTTGAGTCGAATTTTGATCATTTGAAAGCTTCAATGACGGCTGAGCCGAAATAACTATAGGTGTGCAGTGCAAGCACTAAATTCTATCACTCACCGCGAAACTCCGACAAAGCATCTGCTGATTTCGCCTAAATTAGCCATTGCTAATCCATGACTAATATTGATGGCTAATTTGAAGTATCGGCGGCGAAGGCGTGATCTAAAGCAGGATAAAAATGAGCAAAAATGCGTAAATTCATCGGAATTATGAGAAACGATGAAACAGTAATCTTAAAGATGGCAGCGGTTTAATCTTCGTGATCTTCAAAGGGGTCGCCCAGCTGTTTGGCGGGCGGACCAAAGGCTGTATAGACCGCATACAGCGTAAAAGCAGCGACCACAGCAGCCACAGAAACAATAAGAACTGTTGCAGAATCGAGATTTTCCATAGAGTTTTTCCGGGGATTTCCTCTATGATATTACAGAATATAAACTAAACTTTAGTCCCCTAATTACTCCAATGGCACAGCGCACAAAACTGGGTAATATCCTGCGGCCCCTCAACTCTGAGTACGGAAAGGTCACCCCTGGCTGGGGCACAACCCCGGTGATGGGCGTATTTATGGTACTTTTCCTGGTATTTTTGCTGATTATTCTTCAGCTCTATAACTCCTCTTTGATTCTCAATAACGTAGATGTCGATTGGCGCAGTCTTGGCAGCTAGTGCCTTTCGTGATGTCAGTAACGTCGCAGATTGCTTTATCAAATCGACTCAAGATTATTGACTCAAGATTACTCAAGATTAAAGGTAAGGGGTAGGTGTGTTTGCGCCTGCCCCTTATACTTTTAAAAGATCACTTTAGGCAGCGTTGCCCTACTGACCCATGAACATCTTTGGAATTGGCCTGCCCGAGATGGGCTTGATTATGATTGTGGCTTTGCTGGTATTTGGCCCCAAGAAACTACCTGAGGTTGGCCGGGGGGTCGCTAAAACCTTGAATGAGCTGAAAAAAGCCTCTAAAGATTTTGAGAATGAGCTGAAAAAGGGGACAGAGAGCCTGGAGCAGTCAGAAGTTGCGCCCATGAAGGCGACTTTGGAAGAGCCCAAGGTTTTGGCTGCGAATACGGCTAAGGCAGAAGTTGAGCCCAGTAAAGTTGAGCCGACTGAAGTTGAGCCGACTGAAGTTGAGCGGGTAGAAGTCGCTAAGGCTGAGTCTAAAATGACTGCTGAGCCGGAAGCTGAGTCTGAAACAGTTGCGGAAGCTGTTGCCGAGTCGAGTTCTGGTGAGAAATCTTAGGCGGCAATGGTAGGGACATCATCGATTGGAGATAGTGCTGAAAAGAATGCCCAGGAAATCGCCCTCCTATTGCCGCGTTTGATCGTTGGCTTAGGCAATCCGGGCACCAAATACGACCGCACTCGCCATAATGTTGGCTTTGAGGTGATTGAGGCATTAGCAAAAAGCTACCCTGGACTCTCGCTGGTAGAAAATAAGCGCTTTCAGGGTAAAACCGGAGAATTTCGCAGTGGCATTGAGCGCGTCGTCCTGCTCCAGCCCACCACCTACATGAATCTCTCCGGGCAAGCCGTCCGGGCCGTCTTAGACTGGTACAAGCTAGATCCAGCGTCAGTGCTAGTGGTTTATGACGATATGGATTTGCCCACAGGCAAGCTTCGGTTGCGCCTATCAGGCGGGGCGGGCGGGCACAACGGCATGAAGTCAATTATTTCGCACTTGGGCACTAAAGGATTTCCGCGTTTGCGAGTGGGCATTGGGGCGACTGAGAAAGAGAGCGCTCGCGATGATGCCGTCGTCTCTCACGTATTAGGCCGCTTTGCGCCCGACCAGCGCAAAATTGTCGATGCCGTCATTCCGCTGGCCGTCGATGCGATTGACTTTAGCTTACGTAAAGGCTTCGAGCGGGCGATGAACCTCTATAACGGCAGAGAAGTCGAGCTTTAAATTAAGTTTTGAGTTGGGCTTTAACCAGTGGGCAAAGTCTGGGCTGGTTCCTCGGACTGCTCTTGTTCATACAGCGCTTTTTCGTACAGCGGAATGCCAACCCGACGAATGTGATCGACGACATCGGGGTCGCTAATTTGGCGAAGCAGAGAAATGTCAAAAAGATAGGGAAGCAGCAAATCGTCGATTTTTGTCTCGATTCGCAGCAGCGTATTGTAGGTTAACTCGAAGCCCGTGAGCGTCAGATCAATATCTGATCCAGGGCGATAGTTACCCTTAGCTCTAGACCCGTACACGATAGCCGATTCGACTTGGGGATACTGCACCAGCACGCTAATGATTTTGTCTATGGTCGTTGCTTTGAGCCCGAACTTTAACTTTGCTGAAGGTTCTTTATTCGGCATCATGAATCTCCTGCATTTTGGTTTGCAAGGCCAAAAACAAGCTAAAGAAACGCTGCGTGATATTGGCCCCGATTTGTTCAGCGACTTCTTGGTTGTAGGTATGACTGTTGCGGTTGCGCTCTTTAATCATATCCATCCAACTTTCACCGTCTTCTATCAACGCTAGGTTAAAAACGGCGCGGGTGGCATCTTTAGAACCGTAGATATCTCGAATTCCACGAGAATCTAGAAAGCTTTTTAGCAGTTTCCAAGCTAGCTCATGCGTGCACTCAAAGGCTTGAATTAGACCCTGCTGCTCTAATTCATTCAGCTCACCTTTATCAATAAATTTGGTGAGCTGTGCCAATGCTTTTTTGTAGTTTGAAAACCGCTGTTTCCAGCGAATATCTAAGTCGCTCATGAACATCATTAATCGTTGAAAGGTGTTAAAAGTTGCGGTTGCTTACAGTTCGGTTAGTAGCTCAGCTTAAATTATCTCAAACGGTTTGATAGTTTTTGGTTAGATAAAGAAATTGAGGAGCGATCGCACGGTTTCGGTCGGCGCTTCTTCAGGCACAAAATGCCCACAGGATAAGGCTTGGCCCTGTACTTGCTGGGCATAGTCGCGCCAAACTGGCAGCACGTTATAGTGTTTTTCCATTGCGCCTTTAGCGCCCCACAGCACTAGCAGCGGGCATTCAATTTTGGCTGTCAAATCAGGGGCCAAATCAATGGTGGCAGCGGCCCGATAGTCTTCGCAGGTGGCGTGAATGACGGCGGGGCGGCGAAAGCAACGGCAGTAGGCAGCTAGAGCTTCATCGGTAAATATCTCCGTAAACGCCTCTGGAGAAACGCTCCAGCGCCTGAGCTTGATGGTGAGGTAATAAATAGTCCGGATCGTGACCGATTAACCGCTCAGGAAAACCGTCCGGCTGAATCAGAAAAAACCAGTGCTCATAAATTGTGGCCATTTGCTGATCGATGGTTTTGAAAGTATGGCGAGTTGGGACGATATCCAGCACAGCGGCGCGGCTGACTCGCTGCGGATGATCGAGCAACAGGCGATGCAGCACCCGGCCTCCACGATCATGCCCAGCGGCCATGAAAGTACCGAAGCCTAGCTGAGTCATTAGCATTACCAAATCGTTTGCGACCGTGCGTTTGGCATAGGTAAGATGTTGAACATCACCCACTGGCGCGCTGCTGTCGCCGTAGCCGCGCAGA
>JBGTIK010000259.1:0-2518 GCA_041745715.1 Phormidesmis sp. | reverse complement strand
CGTCATCCGATCAATATCTTGCCCGGTGATGACGCGATCATCTGCTTGTAAAATGCCCAGCTCACTGGCTATTGCCTGAGCCGTGAGCTGATGATCGCCGGTAATCATCACCGTCCGAATGCCTGCCGTCTGGCAGCGAACGACCGCATCTTTCACTTCTAGTCGTGGTGGATCCATCATGCCAACTAGCCCCAACCAAACCAGACCGGTCTCAGTCTCGGCTTCAGTGGTTTCTGCGCCCGTCGGCGAGGGCTTGTAAGCTAGCCCCAATACGCGTAGCCCTTTACTGGCAAGCTGCTCATTGCGATCGTTAATATCCTCACGTAGCCCATCGGTGAGTTCTCCGATACCAGCGGCCTGCTGGTGATGGGTGCAGCGCTCTAAAACACCCTCAGGTGAGCCTTTCATAAAAACGCAGTAAGGTGCTTTTGCCAAAAGAGAGAGATTTTTCCTGGCAGGGGCGCTTTCAGGTATCCGATTCTCACAGATGACGCTCATGCGCTTACGCTTAGAGGAGAAAGGCACTTCGCCCACCCGAGGCAGCCACTCAGCCCAAGGATGCTGAAGGTAGTCAGCCTTAGCTGCCAGCGTAAGCATCGCCCCTTCAGTTGGATCGCCTAACACCACCGATTCTCCCTGCTCTGTTTGCAGCACCGCGTCATTGCAGACCAAGCTGCCGACTAGCAGTGCATTGAGTCCAGCGGGCAGCGCCGCCAAGCTGACAGCTTCGGGCCAGTCGCCCGTTTTGTCTAACAGCTCAAACTCACCCTTGGGCTCATAGCCATCACCGGTTACTGAAAAGTCTTGATCGCTGGTCGAAACCACCTGCACCACCATTTTATTTTGGGTGAGGGTGCCGGTTTTATCCGAGCAAATCACGGTTACAGATCCTAACGTTTCAACCGCTGGTAGCTTGCGAATCAGAGCCTGACGGCGAACCATGCGCTGCATTCCCAACGCCAGCGTTACCGTAATGACAGCGGGCAAGCTCTCAGGCACTACGGCAACCGCCATACTCAAAGCCGCTTCCAACAGATCGGCGAACCGACTCCAGCCCAGCAGAAAGCCACCTCCAACGACCACAATTGCCACTAACACCAGCGAGCCGCTGACCAGTACATTACCTAGCTGGGTCATGCGCGCTTGCAATGGGGTGGGCTCAGCTTCTATCCCTTGCAGCAGCCCAGCAATTTTGCCCAGCTCGGTTTGCATCCCAGTCGCGGTCACGACCACTAAGCCTCGACCTTGAAGAACTTCGGTACCCTGAAACACCATGTTGACGCGATCGCCCAAAGGAGAATTCTCAGGTAGCAGCACATTGGCTCGCTTCCCCGCAGCGGCGGCCTCTCCAGTCAGGGCAGATTCTTGAACCTGCAAGTTAACCGCTTCTACCAGTCGGCCATCAGCCGCGACCTGCACCCCGGCTTCGAGATACATAACGTCGCCCGGAACCAGCGCCTTCGCGTCGATTTCAGAGAGTTTTCCATCGCGTAAAACTCTCACCCTGGGCGAAGAAAGCTTTTTGAGAGCCGCTAACGCATTTTCGGCTTGGCTCTCTTGTAGGTAGCCTAAAATGCCGTTCAAAAGCACAATGGCAAAAATGGCGATCGCATCTTTAGGAAACTGCTGTGCCTGAAAATCCAGCACCGCAGAGACCACCGCTACCGCCATCAGCATCAGCAGCATGATATTGGTGAACTGATCGCGAAAAATAGCCCAACGGCTGCGACCCACTTTTTCGGTGAGTTCATTTGAGCCGTATTGTTCCTGTCGCGCTACCGCCTCACTGTCGCTAAGACCGCCAAGATCGCTATTTAAAAGGCTGGTTGATTGCTGAGCGCTCAGCCCGTGCCATTGAACATCAGCGAGGTCAGCCAGCGGCTGAGAACCTGCCGCCGCGCCAGAAATTGTACTATGAGTCACGAGTACTTCACCTTAAGGGGGGATTCAAAACATCTGAGCACGATACTCAGAACAGATGCATACTCCTTCTTAATTAGGAGCACCTAAGAGCAACTGGATTGAAAAAATAAAGGCAATTTATAGCAGCTAAACGCTGCAAGCCTCATTCTTTCTTTAGCACCATTTATTAGTGCTAATATTGCTGCGGGACAATATTAGCACTAATAATGGGCCTGGTTAAACTCGGGTCACACTTTGAGTGAGATCAGGTAGTCTAAATGACTGCCCTTTGCCCGAGATCGCCCTGTATGAGTCCAGCCCTTTCCGTCGCGGCTACCCTATCTCCCGCCGCTCGCCAGGAAATCGGTATTGAGGCAATCGCACGCACCATCCCGATCAGCCACCTAGCAGGCAAGCATCAGGTCAGCCGCAAATTCGGGCGTGGTTCAAGCCAAGGTGTGTGATTCGTTCAGCTTAAACAGGCATCGCCTGGGGACAGCTGGCAAGATCAAACATAAGGAGGAATCCGAATGGAATCTTGACAACTTAGTTTTCGTGATGGTGAAATTCCATCCCTCCCTGATGCGGGAGTGACAGCATCGACCACTGTGATTGG
>JBGTIK010000258.1:0-11739 GCA_041745715.1 Phormidesmis sp. | reverse complement strand
TCAAGAAACCTCGAAGCAGCGCTCACTCAGGCAGAAGGCTAAACGAGCGGCGATGAGCACTGACTACATGCTTGATGTGCTCGCAGCAGCCTCTGCTAGCTAGCATATTTTAAGACGATTTTTCTTGCGCTTACCCTGATTCGCAATGGGGATAGATGCGTTTAATTTTTGCACTCACTTTTAATGAGTATGATTTTTTCTTTCTTCGTTGTTCTTCTAGTTTTCTCTATTGATGTTTTTGATGGCGATCTTTTTGATGGGGAAAATGCACCTTCTTAGCCCTTCGTTTTGGCAAGCTAGGTGCCACCACTGAACTCTATTTTCTTTTGTTATCTTCTTTTTTAAAGAGGACATTTAAGAAATTTTAAAGAGGACATTTAAGAAAATAGAGACAGCCTAAATCCAAGTCATTATCTAAACACTGTTGAATAAAATCGCCACTATTCTCACAGCTTACACGCTAGCCGATTAGACCGAATTTGAGCGAATCATTTCCTTACTTTCTGGCTGTTGACCAAATAAACTATCTAAATAAATTCGACTGACTTGACGTTTAGTAACGCCGTTTTGCATTAAAAACAGCGATATGGCTGCGCAAAACAAACGATCCTGGCTCCACCCCGAATGCACATCTAAATAGTGTTGCACGGAAGTATAAAGCTCTTCAGGAATTTCGACTGACAAACTGACAGATTGCTGCACCACAAAGTCTCCTTAACGTTTTTTGGCATGACAAATTCTCAGGGCTTTTCTGGCTCAATTATCTCTTTTAGCTTTTTGCTCTAGTTTTTGATGCAAAAAGCTAAAAATTCCAAAATAAATATGAGCAAGCCAAGCATTCCGCTGAGGTGTTTCTTATTGTGAAACATGCTTATAGAAATAGCAACGGCACCCAAAAACTTGGTTAAATTTATAAAAAATTTGCTTTTTCGAGGAAGGTGGATTCAAGCATGTTTTTTGTTATGTAAAGTTACATTTACGAGCCCAAAATCACGCTTAATCAGGCCGCTTAAATAATCCACAGAAACCAGTAGAAGCACCTATCGCGGTTCTAACCTGTGGAAAACCTCTAGGCACTCTGTGGAAAACCTGTGGAAAGCCTGTGGAGAAATTAGCCTTAATAGTAAGAGTTGTAAACTTCTCAAACTCGTCAGTTTACCACCACCCCAAAGTCTGTGAGCTAAGTCTGTAGCAGCGAATACAGCATATAAATTCGAGGAACAAATCAAGGAGCAAAGTAACTTTCCACTTTCGTCGCCAGGTCTTGAATCTCAGGGGGCACTCGGCGCACGATTTTGCGACTCGTCATCTCGACCGTAACCAAACTCACCCTTGCGCTCAAACAAATGCGGGGATTAGGGGCTACGGTTTCAATTTGATACAGCCAGTTGAGGCGAATGCCGCTAAGGGGAGCTAAGCGAGTCTTTACAATGGCTGATTCGCCTAGCATTAGCGGCTGCCGGTAGCGAATTTCCAAATCGACGACGGGTAAGTCATAGCCCAAAGCCACCAAATTCTCAAACGGCATGCCTACGGTTCGCAAACATTCGACCCGAGCAGATTCTAGCCAGGTAACGTAGGTGCCGTGCCAGACGACACCGCCATAGTCGGTGTGATGGGGCTGGACTCGAATCGGATAATCAAACCAAGCGTTAGGTGGTAAAGGCGGCATAAGCATGAGCTGGTTTCTATCGGTTTGTTGCTAATTGGGTGCAGGTGGGCCAATTTTTCCTAAGTTTAGAGATGACGCTAGGAACTGGAGCAGGACGTTATGATTGAGAATATTTTGCTGGCCGACTCGGGAATTGGCAATACCCGCGACATGATGAAGGCGCTGATGCGAATTCCTAGAATCGAGCGATCGCGCCTCACCATTCTCCACGTAGTGCCCCCACAATCCGGTGCAGCGGCAATGGCCGAAGCTTGGCAAGCAGGCGGCAGAATTTTGGCCGAAGCCGTCAGCGCCCTGAATTTAGATCCAGCCCAAGTAAACGCGGTGCTGCGAGAAGGCGAACCTAAAGATGTCGTTGGTAAAGTAGCCGATGAAGTCGATGCAGACCTGGTAGTCATGGGCTCTAGAGGGCTCAAAGGACTTAAAGCCATTCTCGGCAATTCAGTCAGTCAATACGTCTTTCAGCTCTCATCACGGCCCATGCTGCTCGTTAAAGACGATCTGTACAGTATTCAGGCCATCAAGCGCATCCTAGTTGCCATTGATAAATCCGACTCCGCCAAGCAAAGCCTACAGGTCGGCATTGATCTAGCCCGTGACATCGAAGGCAGTGAAATTATCCTGGTGCACTCAGTTTCTAAGCTCAATGCCAAGATCGAAGAAGCCGTTCGCGACTCGCCTGAAAGTGATCCGGTGTTAGCCGATGCGATTACCAAAGTGCGGCGCATGGGCATCAAATATCGCTGTGTCGCGCCGCAAGGTAAACCCGGCGCACGCATTTGTGAGCTAGCGGATGATCTCAATGTCAGCCTGCTCATTTTAGGATCGCCTGATCGTCGGCCTAGCATCGCTAAAGGTATGCCCGATCTAGACCGGCTGCTAGGAGAGTCTTTATCGGACTACGTGCGAGTGTACGCCAACTGTCCGGTGCTTTTGACGCGAATTGAAGCTTAAGATTCAGCGGAATCCTACCTATCAGCTCGCATCAAACACATCAAATAAACTGGCAAGGGCGGGGAACGGCAGCGTGAAGGGTGGCTTCATAAAGTGCCTGATCGACTTCAAAGGCACCGAAGCGAGCCAAATGAGGGTTGAGGATCTGAGCGTCGAACAGCAAGAAGTTGCGCGACTTCAGATGCTCCACTAGCATCACCATCGCCGCCTTAGAGCCTTCTGGAATGCGATAAAACATCGACTCGCCGATGAACGCCCCGCCCAGCACAATCCCCAAAAAGCCGCCCGCCAGCTCATCTCCTTGCCAAGCTTCAAAGCTATGGGCATATCCGGCCCGATGCAGCCGCAGATACACGTCTTTGAGATCTTCAGAGATCCAAGTCGTCTCGCGATCAGCGCAGCCTTCTACCACAGCCTCGAACGCCTGATCAATCGCCGGGACAAATCGCCGCTGATTCAGCACCCTTTGCAAGGACTTGGGATAGCGAAATCGCTCATCTAATGGAATCAGCGCTCGCTTTTTGCTCGAATACCAGTTGAGATGGCCGTCATCTTCAGCCATCAAAAAATAGCCTTGAGCATAGCACTGAAGAATCTGTGGGACAGAATAAACCATAGCGTTATGGTATAGCCTTATATCAATAGAAACTACCGGCGCTAAACGAGGCGCTAATGCTGTTATGTCTGACCCAACAGCCTCTGACTTTATCGACCCGGATGCTACCTCCGCCAATGCCTCAGATGGCAGCAATAGCAGCGCCGAACCGATTGAATCGATTGAGTTGCCGCCACCTGAAGACGCGCTTAAAGAGGGGCAGTGGCTCAAATCGACGCTGCACAAGTGGCTAGATGAAGAATTTTTGCCAGAAATTGTCAACGCGCACATTGCTGCTCGCGCCTCTCAAGTTTTTGTACGCCAGCGCATGGAAGGCGAAAACAATCTAAATGCACTCGTACTTGCTATTTTGACAGAAATGCAGGGTTACGATTTTTCTAAAAGCTTTTATAGCGAATTTGCAGTGGCTAATGCCGTTGGCGATTTACTGCTCGATAGCCTCGGCATAGAGCGCTGCTGCGGCAATACGGGTTGAGGGGGCGATCACATCGCTCTTCAGCCGCTCTCGACTAAAGATGCTTCCACCAAGGCTTTTAAACTGGCTTTAATCCAATAGCCAAGCAAAAAAGGTGTCTTGGCTACGAACCAAAACACCTTTTTGTACGATGTTTGTACTCTCTATTGGTGAGCAGTCAAATTTACCAGCTAGACTTAACCACACCGGGCAGTAAGCCTTGGTGAGCCATTTCGCGCAGGGCGTTGCGGCATAGGCCAAAGTCACGGTAGTAACCGCGCGGGCGACCGGTTTTCCAGCAGCGGTTATTGAGCCGCGTAGGCGCACTGTTGCGCGGCAGCTGCTGAATTTTGCGGTGAATTTCTAGCTTTTGAAATTGATTGGGCGCATCATCAAATTCTTTGAGCAAAGCTTCGCGCTTAGCGGCGTACTTTGCAACGAGCTTTTGGCGCTTGATCTCGCGCGCAACCATACTTTTTTTAGCCATGAGGCAGGGTTTCGTCTTTTCGTAATTACACAGTATTTAATACTAAACGGTGCCGAGGGGTTTTGTAAACTTTTTTTTGGTTTTTGCCGTTTTCGCTTTGGCTATTTCGGCTTTGGCCACCTCAGCTTTTGCCGTTTTCGCTTTGGCCCTCTTTGCCGCTTCTACGCGAATTTTGGCAGCTCCGGGGCAAATATCCAATAGGTCGCATTGCAGGCACCTAGGGCTTCTAGCCGTGCAGACAGCCCGCCCATGATACACCAGCCGAATGGACCAATTTTCCCAGTCGGCTTGAGGCAGCAGCTTCATCAAATCCTGCTCAATTTTTATCGGCTCAGTCTGCTTTGTCAGGCCAAATAAGCCTGCTATGCGTTTGACGTGAGTATCTACCGTGACGCCTTCGTGAATGTCGAAAGCGTGAGCTAGTACGACATTGGCCGTCTTCCTTGCGACCCCTGGCAGCGTCGTCAGCTCAGCGAGGGTGCTAGGCACCTGTCCGTCGAAATCAGTGACAATTTGGCGAGCAGCGGCTTGAATGTTTTTGGCTTTGTTGCGATAAAACCCTGTGGAGCGCACCAGTTCTTCTAGCTCGGTCAGTTCAGCTGCTGCAAAAGCAACCGCATCGGGAAAGCGGGCGAATAGGGCGGGCGTTACCTTATTGACTCGTGCATCAGTGCATTGCGCTGCTAGCATGGTCGCGACCATGAGCTGCATCGGCGATTCATAGTCCAGTGAGCAGGGCGCTTCGGGATACATCAGCTTGAGCCGCGTGAGAATCTCTAGGGCGCGCTGCTTTTTAGGCAGTTTTTGAAATGGCCTGAACGGGGGTGGGAGCTGATTGGGCAGCGGTAAAGGAATCGCTGCATAGCCGTTTTCTTTGCTTGGTGGCGGCGGGACAAGGCTCACGGTTGATTCATCACTATTGCTTCATAGCTGACTCATAGCTGACTCACGGCTGGTTTATTATCTGGCTCACTGTTGGCGCAAATTTTGAAGGACTTCAAGCTGTGAAATGTCTCGCACAATCAAGAATATGCCGACACCAAGTAAGAATACAATGCCAGTTCTCATGACGCTCTCTTGGAACCGCGTCGGCAGCGGCTTGCCTAAAATCGCTTCGATGATTAAAAAGGCAAGCTGACCGCCGTCTAAAGCAGGCAGGGGCAAAATATTGATCATTGCCAAGTTGATGCTGATGATGGCCGCAAAGGGGAATAACGTGCGCAGGTCATTTCTGGCGAGGCCCGCTCCTTGCTCTACGATTTTGACGGGGCTACCGACCTGATCGGCCATGGAAGAAAAGTTAGTGAACAGTGCCACCATGCCGCCAGCAACTAGCTTGGTCTTACTTTGAAATTCGTCGGCAGCGATCGCTAACAGCTCAATCGGATTTTTCGCTGAGCGGAAGGCAACAGAGCCATCTGGATTAAGCACCACATTCGGCTGCAAGGCTACGCCAATAACCGCATCGCCAGTCGTCGGACTAATTTGAGGCGTGACAACAACGTCTAGCTCTTTTCGATCGCGCTGAAGCGTAAGCGTAACTGGTTTTTCAGGGCTGGACTGAATAATGCTAATCAGCTCTCGCTGCACCGGCTCTCCCGTGCCTAAAGGCTGCGCGTTAGCGGCAATAATCACATCATCGGCTTCAATGCCCGCCGTTTGAGCAGGGCTGCCTTGCACCACATCAGGCACCTTGACGCCGGGGTCGAAATCCGGTACGCCCAAGCTGCCAAACTGTAAGACAAAGACCAGATAGGCAAAAATCATATTAGCAATCACGCCTGCACTGATCACAATGGCGCGATCAATCACAGGGCGGTTGCCAAGTAGGTTCGGATCATCCGCAGGGATTTTGCTCTCTGGATCGTCATCTGGAAAGCCAACAAAGCCGCCGAGTGGAATCGCCCGCAGCGCGTATTCGGTTCTGTCGCCCTGAAACTTCCACAAGATAGGGCCAAAACCAATTGAAAAGCGGTTGACGTGAATGCCCTGTACCCGAGCCGCCGTAAAGTGGCCCAGTTCGTGAACAAAAATCAGTAGGGCAATGACTCCGATTACGGCCAGTACGATCATAGAAGTTCGGCGGTTTTAGTTAACTTTTGTATTGTACAGGGCTAGCTTAGTGAATGTGTGAGTCCTAGGTGCAAGAGATTAGGGACTTGGAGCGCCAATCGTCTCTGTACCCATGTACTTTTGCAAAATGTCAGGGACTCGAACGCTGCCATCCGCCTGCTGATAGTTTTCTAAAATAGCGGCCATCGTGCGACCAACCGCTAGCCCGGAGCCATTGAGGGTGTGCACATACTGAGTGCCTTTTTGACCAGATTCTTTGAAGCGAATATTGGCCCGTCGCCCCTGAAAGTCAATGCAGTTAGAGCAGCTAGAAATCTCGCGGTACTTATCGGCTGAAGGCAGCCAGACTTCTAGGTCATAGGTTTTGCTAGCGCCAAAACCCATATCGCCCGTGCATAGCGCCAGCACCCGGTAAGGCAACTGAAGCTGCTGCAAAACGTCTTCGGCGTCGCGGGTGAGCGCTTCGAGTTCATCAAAAGAACGAGCAGGGTGAACAAACTTGTACATTTCGACTTTATTAAATTGATGCAGCCGAATTAATCCGCGAGTGTCACGGCCATAGCTTCCGGCTTCGCGACGAAAGCAGGGCGTGTAGGCGCAGTAGTTAATCGGTAGCTGATCGTCTGTGAGAATTTCGTCGCGGTGCAAGTTGGTGAGCGGGACTTCGGCGGTGGGGGTGAGCCAGAGATCGTCGCGATCGCACTTAAACCCATCTTCAGCAAACTTAGGTAGCTGCCCAGAACCCGTCATCGACGCCGAATTCACCAAAATCGGCGGCATAATTTCGGTATAGCCTGCCCTCACATGCCGCTCTAGCATAAATGAAATCAACGCTCGCTCTAGCGCCGCCCCCGCGCCGATTAAGGTCACAAACCGGCTTTGCGCCACTTTCGCAGCGCGCTCAAAGTTCATAATACCTAGCCGCTCACCCAGATCGTAGTGAGTTTCATAGCTAGATAGGCGAGCTCGCCCAGCCGCAATTAGCTCATCACCCCAGCGCCTGATCTCTACATTCTCGGCTTCGCTTTTCCCCACCGGCACCGAATCATCCGGCAAATTAGGCAGCGTCAGCAAAATCTCTTCAATATTCGCCTTCAGATCGCGCTCGTCAGGCTCTAGCTCACTTAGAGTCTGCTTGATTTCGTTGCCCGATGCCCTCAGCGCCTTGACCTCATCCCCGGCTGGATCTACGCCCTGACGAATCTTTTGCCCAACTAACTTACCTACCTCATTGCTTTGGGCCTGCAAATCTGAGCGCTGCTTCTCGACCTGCCGCTGTTTGGTATCAAGATCGAGCAGCGGCTGCAAATCATAGTCACCTCTTTTAGCCAGAGCCGCCTGCACTTGAGCGGTTTGATTGCGAATGAGCTTAATGTCTAGCACTGGCCTTACTTCCTTATTTCCCCGGAGCCTTTCCCTAAGCAAGGGTAACAGTCAAAGGGACGGTCAGGATCACTGCCCTGCCGCCCCTTCAAAATTATTTTTGCCAGATTGCCGAGTCAGCCCGGCAAAAATTACTGCACCTGCTGAATTTCAGCAATTTCAGGAATAAATTCGCGCAGCCGACGCTCAATTCCCATCCGCAGCGTCATTGCCGAACTAGGGCAACTGCTGCAAGCGCCATTGAGGCGCAGCTTGACAATCGGGCCGTCTAATTCGACTAGCTCTACATTGCCACCATCCGCCAAAAGATAGGGCCGCAGCTCATCGAGCACTTTTTCAACGTTGGGTTCAGTCAAAGCAAGCGTTGACATAGATATCTCCGATTTGAATAGGGTATTGCTCTAGTCTAGCGGTTCTAATCGCTAAATTTACCAGTAGCCCCCTAAGGCCATAAACTAGCTGGCCTGCAATTCATCTTGCAATTCATCCCGCAATTCATCTAAGCGAGCTAACACTTCTTGACTATGAATGGCCGGACGCACGCCCAAAAAGCGTTCTCTTAAGATGCCCTTTGGATCAATCACATAAGTGTGCCGCATCGACATCGGCTTCATCCAAGAGCCATAGGCGCGACTAACTTGGCCATCCGGATCAGAAAGCAATGGAAATACGAGCGCTTCGGCATCACAAAACTCTGCGTGAGAATCTACATCGTCAGCGCTGATGCCGATCACCTGCGCTTTACGAGCGTGATACTCAGGTAAATCACGCTGAAATCGCTGCGCTTCTAACGTGCAGCCGGGGGTAAAGTCACGAGGGTAAAAGTACAGCACCAACCACTGGCCTACATAGTCAGCTAAAGAAATCTCCCCATCGCCAGTGCCATCACTGCTATTGGTCGGCAGCGTAAAGGTCGGAGCAGGCTGATTAATCGCAGGCTGTTCGCCGCCCATTGCGTAAACTGCAGGCGTTAGCAGCGTTAACGGAATTACAGCACCGCCGAGAAACAGCAAAGCGCCTAGACAACTTGCTAAAAGCTTTTGACTAGCGACTCGCCACTTATCCGAGAAATCGTCATAAATCATCTATATGTTTAGGAGGAGCTTTATCAAGTTTATAATGCGCTCATGAAAAAATACTGGCGTGAGAGTTGGGCAGTTGCCCGGCGCATTTTGACAGAGCTGTTTCGGCGGGGGCGCAGCTTAGTTTCTTGGATGATCTTTCCGGCGCTGATTTTAATGCTGAATGGGCTGATCACCGCTGAGCGGGCTGATACGACTGTGAGCACGGCGTTTGAAGTGGCTGCACCGCCAACGCTAGTGGGCGCAGCGCTGTTCTTTAGCTGTTTGGGCGGTGGAGTAGCTACGGTGGTAGCAGAGCGAGAGCAGCAGACGCTGAAGCGCTTATTTCTGTCGCCGCTGAGTGGGGTGTCTTATTTTTTGGGGATTTTTTTGGCCCATAGCGTGATTGGGCTGGGGCAAACGCTGGTAATTTTTGCGATCGCTACCTTCGCCGGAGCCACCTTCCCTAACGCCGTATGGCCCTTAGCCATTGTCATCATCGCCCTCAGCATTCTGGCCTACGTCGGTCTAGGCTTCATGCTAGGCACACAGTTCGCCCGCCGCACCGAAGATGTTAGCGCCCTGATTGCCGCCTTTGGCGTTCCCTTGATGGTATTAGGCGGAGCCTTCCTGCCAATCTCTCTTTTTCCTGACTCTCTGTTGGATATCGCCCGCTTCAACCCGATTTATCACATGACAGAAGCGCTCACCGACGCCTTGCTCAATTCCGATACACCCTTAGGAGAAAACGGCACTCACTTTTGGTTTTTGCTAATTTTTGCCGCTGTTATGGTCGCTGTGGGCTGGCTCTCCTACCGTCGAATGCTGGTGCAAGAGCGACAGCTTTAGAAGGTTGTGCACCTAAGTTGCACCTTACGATTTTGCCAGATCTCGCCAGAAAGCCAGTCCCAAAGTCACCATCCCTAGCAGCATTGCCGGTTCAGGCACAGATTGCGAATCAGTGCCCGCCGCTCCAGACAAAGCTGCCATACCGGGCAACATACCGGTTTCAAAGCTATTTCCGGTTCGGGCACTGACCCCAGCGACCAGCATTTTTGCAGTGGCATCAGCGCTAGCGGTGGAAATACCGCAGCTAGTGGGGATATAAACTTCAGAACGAGTCGGGCCACCGGATGGCTTACCTAATTCTTGCGCCCAGTAGAGCCCAGAATCCGAACTGCCAGTGGCGTTAAACAGACCAAACCCGACTTCAGTAAAATCAGCCGCTAACAAATTAGCCTTATGGCTTGGGCTATTTAACCAGCCCTGCACAACGCTTTGCGGCGTCGGTTGCCCAGCCGCCAAATTTTCACCAATGGCACTGTATTGGTAGCCTGTGGCCGCAATTCTCGAAACAAAGGTGGAGTTGTCTTTACCCGTATGGCTAAAGAAATTTTGAGAGCCTATTGCCTGAGTGTGGTTTTGAGCTGCTTGCCCGAGCTGATAAGAAATCTCAGCGCCCCGACACCTGCATCTTGGCGGGCTTGGTTTGTCAAAGTTAACAGCTCAGAGAAAAAACTGTTGAGTTGAGAGCAATCGCCTGATACGGTAACGGCAGATTTGTTGCCAGAAGCGGTAGCATCTGTACTGACGGGCACCCCTGTTTTACGGCTACTTTCTCCTCCCGTGCAGCTAGTTGCTGGCAACCCAACTAATGCAATACTCCACCAAGTCGTACATTTCATCAAAAAATATTCCTGTGTTTTAGCGAACGTCCGAGGGCCTACCTGCCAAAAAACGGCAATAGAATCTGTGCTCAAGGCATAAAGACCTTGAGCCCACGGAATGACAAAAACTCGAAAAATTTGAGAACCGGACTAAACGACGGCCCTTATCTGCTGTGTATGTTTGGATACGGCCACTGTGTAAAGTAGCGACGTTGAAGAATCAGAATTACTTGATTTAAGTAATTTCTCTTATGGAGCTTGTGGAGCTTGTGAAATAAGCTGCGAACGTTGGCTTCACATCGTCATTACAATCGCTGAGCTTGATGAAAGCCATCCGCAAATGCAATGACACCGCCCATGCAGCGCACACAAATATCCGTGATATCCGCAGAAACTACATCAAAAAAAGTACATATCATCAAAAAAGTACATACGAGATAGGTTCCCTACGAGCGTTCTGAGGGCTTCTAAGCACCTCCTAGACTGGAGTTGGCGCTGTTGTATCGAAAGATCTGCCTGGGATTCTCAGCTTTAGAGATGCTGCATAGGCAAAGGCCAACATCAGTCAAAGACAAACATCTCTGCGCGGCTAGCGGCTATTGCGCTCAGACCTGCTACAAAATAACCTCATGAATTTAAGCGACTCTAAGCTACCTAAGATTCAATATGCTTGAGCGAATGAGTTTATGAGCCATTTGTGAATGTCGTTGCGAGGATGCGTAAGCTGCTCAGAAAAAAGTAGCCAATAGGGAGCAGAACTTGCGATCAGTTTTATAAAACAGTTGTACATACCCGCTTCAAAGGTTTCAGCTGTTGTTGTTTAAAAAGCTGCTTTATTTTCTGTATTCTCATGCCAAAGCTGCTAATTGATAAATTCTTTGGACAGCCACCATCAAGTTGTTCAAGTATTCTTATGCCTTCCGCTCGAATTTCTGCTGAAGATAGCGTTGTCACTAAATTACTGGTGAGTGCAGATACTTTAAAGCCGGATATTGTGCTCGACTTTATCCAGACGTTTGGATAAAGTCGAGCTAAGTAAATGCTTTGAATAAAAAGTCTGTACAGCCTCATTTTGAGGGCGGTTGGTCAGCGGTAAGGGAGAAAATGCCCAAATCGCCGAAAGTCGCCGCTATTTTTAGTGCGTAATTTGGGCATATTTAGGCAAATCAGCCTTGAGATACTCCCGGTGGGCTATGGGATAGTTTGGCTAGCAGGTGCGGCGATTAAGCCCGCCTAACTGCTTGCTAAAAACTCTTTGAAGTGAGAGCCTCTATAGATAGCGCTCCGGGCTTAACTGGCCGGTTGTTCATAATTTTGTATGCCAATGTCGCCTTTATCTTTACAGAGCCAGTGGGTCAGTTTGCAGCCACAG
>JBGTIK010000257.1:0-3837 GCA_041745715.1 Phormidesmis sp. | reverse complement strand
AGCAGTTCAAATGAACTAAGTCATAAAAATTCTCAATTAAGGTTAACTATTGAGAACCATGCTAGAAAAAATGGCTGTGATTCTTATTGCTTCGTTTAAATACCCAATGTGCCAATTGGAAGTGCGGAATGTCGGTTTAATCCAGCGATCGCTTCAGGTGGCCAACTTGATATCGATGCGAATGCAGGCTGCGCCGAACGCATGGCCGCTCCCGTTGAAAGTATTTTTTGGCCAACCGGGGGCGGTGCGCCCGGTAACTATGTGGTGACAGTGGAGCTATTTAGCCACTGTGGCGCTGAAGTGCCGATTAGCTTTACGTTAGACACGCTGGTTCGAGGTGAGGTACAAACTCGAACGGGCACCGTTTCAGCCGGGCAGACTTCTGTGAGCTTTCCCTTTACCTTCCCGGCGGCGGCGGCGACGACTAATCCAACTACTAATTCACCTACTGCTGGTGCAAGCTCAACGGCTAGCGCAGTGCCCCGCCTAGCACCGAGTGCCCAAACTTTACCCCCAGTTCCTACAGGGCGTTAGAGCAGCAGGGCTGGCAATCACTTAGCTAGCAAGCGCTAAGGGCAGCTCTAGTAAGAAAGCCGTTTGACCATGACTGCTCTCAACGGTGATGGTGCCTTCTAAATGACCGACAAGCTTTTGGACTAATGCCAGCCCTAGCCCAGTGCCGCCCTGCTTCCAAGGATCAGCACTAGGAACTCGGTAAAATTTGTCAAAAATGCGCAGACGTTCTTCTTCGGCGATTTCGACGCCGGTATTGATCACACTGAAGCGCATAATGCTTTGGCCGCCAGCGATCGCAATATGAATGCTGTGAGCCGGGGGCGTGTACTTACAGGCGTTGTTAACTAATTCGGCTAGAACTCGCTCAATGCTGGCAAGATCTGAACGCAGTTCGGGCAAATCTTCGGGGACGGTGAGGGTGAGCATTTGCTGCCGGGATTTGGCACGGGGCTGAAAGCCGTTGACCAGGTTAGGCAGCCAGTTTGCCAGATTAATCGGCTGAATGATCATGGGATGGTTGCCAACATCAAGCCGCTGCAAATCGAGCAGGTCATTGATCAAGCTGATTTCGCACTCGCACTCTTCCTTGAGAATGCGGTAGTAGCGGGCAATCCGGCTTTGTTCCAGATGGGGCTTTTCCAGCTCTTGATCGAGGTCATGCGCTTGGTTGAGGGTGACGCCAAGTAGCTGCAAAGCAACGCGCATACTGGTCACAGGGGTGCGCAACTCGTGCGAGACGGTGCTGAGAAAGTCGTCTTTGAGGGTGTTGACGCGCTCAAGCTCCCGCACTTGAGACTGAGATTCCTGGTAGAGGCGGGCCTGACGAATCGCGATCGCACATTGATTCGTCACCTGCTGCACGAGCCGAATATCTAATTCAGCAAGGCTTTCATTGACGTCGTTAATCAGCCACAGATCGCCCAAAACGCCGCGATCATCGCGAATCGGGGCGGCAAACATGGAGACTCTACCGCGCTCAGGGTGGGGAGCAATCGAGCAAAACTGTAGGTAGGAACCTGCTAAAAGCTGATGGTAAACCTCAGAGTAGGATTCCATTTGCGAAACCCTACCGCGCATGGATGAATAGCCTTCTGAGCATTCGTAATACACCGTGGAGGTGCCCTGCTCTAGGTCATAAAGGGCGGTATTAGCGGCTTTAACATGCAGCACATCGACTAGCGCTTCAACAGCGGTTTGTAAGATCTGCTGCTCGTCGAGGCTATCGCGAACGCGGTCGGTGATGCGCTTGAGCGTGGATTCTAGCTTGAGAGCAGTTTTTAGCTTGGCGCGGTTGGCCTTCAGCTCTTGGCTGAGAGTTTTGTTGGTTTGCTGGATATGAGCGATTGCGGTCACATCTTTCAAGGTATTGATAAGCGCCCTTTGGCCTTCGACTTCAATCAGCTTGCGCTGCCCAATCATCTGACAGTCTGAATGAAATAGCAAAGGGAGAGAACTTTCTTGGCCAGTTGTGAAAAAAGTACTGTCCTGCTGCGCGATTTGCTGCGCTAGCAGCTGCGGCAAAAAGTCGGCTTCGTTGCGGCCCACAATCGCTTCAGCCGATAGGCCGATGAGCATAGCCGCCGCTTCGTTGACATAGAGCCACTGGTGCTGCGAGTTTTTGATGTAGATCGGTTGGGTGATCGCGCTCAAAACATCAAACATAGCAGCTGATCCAGATAAACTTTTCGCTAGACTCGTGGGATAGGCTCATTAGGCAATTTGACGGATACTTTAACTAGATTCAGGCTGCCCTTTTCGGCAGTAAGAATATAAGGCATTGTTGATATATACGCTGTAATACGGAAACCAGCCTCAGAGAATCTACAGAGATGCTGGCAAAAGTTTCCAAAAATCAGTGTCTCTACGGAAGCATCGCCCTTTAATGGGCACAGTCTACTTTCAACTTTGAATGTCCTATGGTTTCTGCACTGATCTCTCCTACTCTTAACGGTTCTACAGTCCCTACAGCAGTCCCTACAGCAGTTCCTCTGGTAGTCCCTCTAGCAGCTCCTCCATCGCCGCTGCGACTAGGCGTGATGGCTTCGGGCAGTGGCAGTAATTTTGAAGCGATCGCTCAAGCTATCGCCGCAGGCGATCTCAACGCCAGCATCGAAGTTGTGATCTATAACAACCCTGGGGCCAAAGTGGTGGATAGAGCGGCCCGACTAGGCATTCCAGTGCAGCTTCTAGATCACCGCTGCTTTGAGCAGCGAGAGGCATTAGATGAGGCAATCGCTCAGTCACTGCAAAGTTACCAAGTGGAATGGGTGATTATGGCGGGCTGGATGCGGCGGGTGAGCCAGCGACTGATCTCGGCCTTTCCCAATCGGATTCTCAATATTCACCCTAGCCTGCTACCTAGCTTTCCGGGCGTGCGGGCAGTCGAACAAGCGCTAGCAGCCGGGGTCAAAATAGCGGGCTGCACCGTGCATTATGTCGAACTCGTGGTCGATAGCGGGCCCATTATTATGCAGGCGGCGGTGCCAGTGCTGCCTGAGGATACCGCAGCGACGCTACAGGCCAGGATTCAGCAGCAGGAGCATTTGATTTTCCCACGGGCTATAGCCTTAGCCGCTCAGCAGCAAACTCAGCGCTTGATGCGCTAATTAACGCATTGATTGACTAACAAATTGACCAACAAAAATCAATAGCTTTTTCGGCGGTTCATATAACTCCCTAAATTTGCGTAAAAAACCTTAAAACTATAAAGGTAAGCAAAAATAACTACAAATTAGTGAATACACTTAAGCGTTGCTGATAGTATTTAAGGAAATAGATAAAGCCTTCAATGAGCACCTGCTAAAAAACAGTGAGAAAAACATTATTGTCCTATATTAAGGACAATATTAATACCTAAAATGGTTGTAATTACTGAAGGTGAGAGGGTCTATGTATCAGCTTTAAAAAGGGCTTTTTACCGGTAATATTTAACCAGTCAAAAGTTGTATAAATACCTTTAAATGTCTTGAGTAGAGGCTTTCACGGATTATGCTCTGTTCAATTTTAAATAAAATACATAAGATAACTGGTTCTTTTAACTGAGCCTATTATCAAAGTAAGTTGCTATATTCAAGCAACCTGAAAAGTGTGTCACCTCCCTAATGATAAAATTTTATTTCTGATGCTTTTGTCCGGAGCATAGCGTTCGGTTTAAGAAGACAGAAATGTGAGTCATTAGGGCAGGGTAAGCGCAAGAAAAAAGTTGGCAAAGTATGGTTGCTAGCGAGATCATGAAAGCGTCCCTCAAGCAGGTAGCGATGAGCCCAGGTTTCAGGCAGACCAACACCTCGGATAAAGCGGTTAAGAAAGCTCGAAAGCGAG
>JBGTIK010000256.1:0-20712 GCA_041745715.1 Phormidesmis sp. | reverse complement strand
CGCTTTTGAGCTTTCTTAGCCGCTTTATCCGAGGTGTTGGTCTGACTGAAACCTGGGCTCATCGCTACCTGCTTGAGGGACGCTTTCATGATCTCGCTAGCAAGCATACTTTGCCAACTTTTTTCTTGCGCTTACCCTGCTATGCCCCTTACCGTCTTACGCAAACCCTTAAAGACTGCATCTTATAAAAAACAAAACCTTATAAAAAACAAAGATGGCCGCTTCTGAGAAAGCGGCCATACCCATGTTATTTGGCATCAAACTAACGCTTTATAAGCGATCTATAAGGGAAGTTTATTAAAGCCTACATAGCTTGAGAGCCATCTATTTCAGCGGTCAAAATATTGTCGGGATCGACATAGTGACAAACCGCATCATCTACACAAATTAAAGCCCAGCCAGATTTGTCAATCTCGACAAAGGTGTAGTCCGCATTTTGAACAAAAAAGCCTTTGTGATTTCTGGTTTCTGGCTTAATTGCAACAGTTCGAAGATCCATAACAGTGCTCCCGAAGCGAGTAAGTGGTGTAAGGAATAGGTCAATAAACTAACTTATGAATCAAACCGTTAAGTTTAGGCTGACAACATTAAGCTGGGCTTATTGACTTCTTCATCTAAGCTTATCAGTCACTTTGGGATCGCTCATTAAGTTATTGTTTCGGGCGTTCAGTCAGTTTTGTGAGCCGCAGCCGCAGCGGATTGATGGCCGTTATAGCTGCCAAAATCAGCCCGAACGCCCCGCTGTTCAGCCATTAAGAAAAGGGATGGGGATCGCCTAATAGTGATGATCCCCATCCCCTTGTCTATAATTTTCGTTTCAATAGTTTATGAAGTTCAGTAAAGTCTTTGAAGGATTTGTGAGGCGACAGAAATTAAATAATGTACGCCAAGTCCTTATCTACCAGTGAAATTAGCTTTCAAAAAGCCATTTTTGAATGCGCTTTAAGCTTTTCCAGTCGGGTTTTCTTCTTAATCCTTCTTCAATATTTTCTTGAATTTCAGCTTTAATTTCATCAACGGCGTAAAGCACTTGGCTAATAATTTCTATTTGCTCACGAACGCCGCTTTTGCCGGTTTCTAGGAGTGCAATCGAAAGATTGACTCTAGCTTGAGGATCTTTGGGGGCAAGCTTGACGGCGCGCTGAGCAACTTTGTAAGCAGCGTTGGGTTTATCGACTAATAAGTACAGCCAAGCCAAACAGGTTTGGGCAGCGCTGTTTTTAGGTGCTTGCAAGCAGATTTCTTTGAAAATAGGAAGCAGAGACTCTGCTGATTCGCCTGCTTTGTAGCGAGCGATCGCATCGTCAAATTTGGTTTCTAGCGTTTGCATGTTAATTGATGTAAGAACAGTATCAAGTGCCGAATGACTTGCCGCAGCCACAGGTTTGGCTAGCGTTAGGGTTGGTAAACTGAAAGCCGCCGCCAATTAAGGCGTCGCTGTAGTCGAGCATGAGGCCGTATAGATACAGCAGGCTCTTGCGATCGCATACCACCTGAAAGCCGTTGTAATCGTACACTTCATCATGCTCACCGATATTGCTGACTTCTTCAAAATCCATCATGTAAGACATGCCGGAGCAGCCGCCTTGACGCACACCGACCCGCAGACATAAGTCGCTGCCTTGCTTTTCACGCAGCGCCATGACGTGATTTAGGGCCGTTTCGGACATCAAAATACCCCGTTCAGAAGAACTGCCAGAAGAATTGGCCATAGGATTAGCCAAAGGGTTAATCGGTGCGCTAGTCGAAGCTGTAGGCGCTTCAGCGGGTGAGGTGAATTGTGACATAAGGAGTTTGGAGGGCTTAAGATAAAGAGTAGTCATTGTGATTATTTTCAGTTTAACGTATTCGCCTTTCACTTCATGTTGTGGCAGCGTTCCCACGGGCTTAACGCCATGAGCGGACGCCCTTTATAATTAATAATTAGCCTGCATAATTAACTTGCCTTTGCCTCAATGCATCAACTGAGTCCATTTACCTGTCGTCGTTTGAGCCAGCTTCCCAGGCTGACCAGCGTTTGGGAGTGCGATCGCCGCCCGCTGCCGACTTTTAATAAAGCGCTCGGCGATTCGAGCGAAGCTTCGCAAGGCGACTGCATCCTCTGGGTTGATAGCTTGCAAGGGGTCGTGCGTGGACTGAGCGTCGTGCCGAAAGAAACCGGCAATGAGGCGATTGTGCGGACGCTCTTGCAGGCTATTGAATCGCCTCAAGGGGGCAGTGGGGTTGAGCCAGCGCGGCCTCGTAAGGTAGTCGTGTGCGATCGCGAAATTCAGTTCTTCCTTAGAGGGGCGCTACAAGATCTTGATATTCCGGTAGAGCATTCCCCGACCCTACCGATTATTGATGAAGTTTTTCAAAAGCTGCAAGCACCTGAAGTTCCTGAACATCGTCTTCCTAGAGCGTTTGAAGCCAGCCTTTTAGAAAAAGCTGCGCTGATGTGGGACGCTGCGCCCTGGAATTATTTGAGTGAACAAGAAATTCTAGCCATCGATCTCAACCGCTGGGAGATTGAAACGCTTTACCTCTCTGTGTTGGGTTTAGCAGGGTTAGAATACGGCTTGCTGTTTTATCGCGATTTGAGTTCTTTGCAGCAGTTTCGCCGCAAGCTCCTGCAAAGTGATGATTTTTCGGACGGAATGCAGCAAGCCTTTTTGGAGCAAAACTGTTTATTTATTAACTTTAATCCGGCTGAAGGGATTATTGCGATGCCCATTCAGGGCAGGCCAGCAGCTGTCAATAGCGACGCTGTAGAGTATGATTTTGGCAGTTTGCACCCCCTGGAAGGATTGCGATCGCAGCTAGCTACCGAAGAAGCCGTCAGCCTTATTGTTGTCCTTGAAGCCCTGCACCGATTCTTTAAAAAGCACGATCTCAGCACTGAAAAGTTTGCTTTGCAACACATCAGCCGCCGTTTCCATATTCCTAATCCGGTCAGGCAAGCCCTTAACGCTAATGACAGTAATAATGACAGCGCCCATGAACTCGCCTCAGAGCTAGGCCCAGCACTGATAGAGACCGGCCCCGAAAAAGTAACCGTTAAAGTATCCACACTGCCTGAAATATCGGCGATTTTCTTAGCTGATACCTATAACACCACCGCAGGCTCTGTGCTCGAAGAGATGGAATTGGCGGCACCGCTCTCAGACGATCTCGCTCCGCTCATTGATGACAGCGTGCCAGAAGGGTCTCTCATCATGCTAGGCAGCTTCAAAGACAAAAAGCTAGCACCCTTACGAGAAACAAACCGCATCTACTACCAAAGCTTTATTGAACCGCCCCCCAAGCGCCCCGATGCCAAAGCGGACTGGCCTACGCTGACGATTCAAACCACTCGACCCAAAGCCCATCAGCTCGTCGAGCGCATCCAAAAAGAAGGTGGAATGCGCTCTATTTGCTTTAATACAGGCCATGATCCGCTCAGTGGTCAATCATTTCAGGTGGGATTGATTGAGACGTATCAGGGCCATTTGCACCTTTTTAATGAATATGAAGTTGATGACTCTACTGACAGTCGCAGTTTAGAAAAATGGACTAAAGGAAGTAGTAAAAATCAGCGCTGCTGTAGCTGTATCATCGCCACTGGAGCCACAGGCGCTCAGCGCGGTACACCCACGGACAAAGAGGTGATTGCTTTTTTTGAAGTCATCGCCAAACGACCTCAAGAACTAGGATTAGCGCCTCTAGTCATGAGCTACGCTCAAGACTAAAGCTAGCGTCGATGACGTTCTTTATCGCTTTATAAATCCCTTTAAAATCACTAGCACGGGTGCAATAACATGCTGGTTGTAATCTGCATTAATTGTTTGCTGGCAGCCGGGGTGATCAAGCTGACCTGTGGGATATGGCAGTGGCGTTATCAGCTCGTTCGACTGAACCACAACTTACAGCAGGCGCAAGCAAATGCGGGGTTAATCGATCCTCAACAGGTAGGCTACTACTTGGCGGCTAGTCGGGCTCAAATATTGGCAGCGCGTTTGAGCATGGCCCGCTGGCAAAAGCTGAGCCGTCAAATTCATCAAGCGCTACAGCTCATGGGAATAGTGCGATCGCTGCTGCTCTATCGTACTGGGCGTACTGAGCGTACCGGGCGCGCTAGGTATTCACGCAAATAGCGATTAGAATTTATACTTTAAGCCAGTTTTAGATAAACTTCCTTACCCTTTAAAAAACCAGCAGCTATGGCAGACAATAAATCAGACGGACTTTTGGGTGGCATTATTATTGGAGCGGCAATTGGCGCGATCGCTGGCATTTTAGCCACCCCCCGCACGGGCCGAGAAACCCGCCGCATTCTTAGAAAATCTGCCGATGCCCTCCCAGAACTCGCCGAAGACCTAGCCACTAGCCTTCAATTTCAAGCTGATCGCCTGTCGGAGACAACGCTCAGCAATTGGGATCAAACCCTCGGACGTTTGCGTGAAGCCGTCGCCGCCGGTCAGGCCGCGAGTCGCCGCGAGTGGGAAAGCCAAATTAATAGCCAAAGCAATAGCCAGATTAATAGCCAAAGCAATGCTGCCAGCGCTGTTCATCCTGCTAGCCCCGTCCCGGACGACGAATAACTAGCCCTGTGAACAACCCCTTCTTTTGGCTTGGCATTTCTATTCTATTGGTTGCTATCAGCCTGATGGCCCTATTAACGGTGGCCATTTTGTTCTTGAAAGAATTGGCCCGCGCTGCTAGAAGCGCCGAAAAGCTACTAGATAACTTGAACCGTGAACTACCGGCTACTCTAAAAGATCTACGGCTTACCAGCAAAGAAATCTCGATGCTGACGGATGAGGTGAACAGCAGTGTACAGAGCGCTCACAGCGTCGTTAAGCAAGTTGATCAGACTCTTTTGGACGCTAAAGCTCAAGCCCAAAAAGCTCAAGTCACTACCCGTAGCTTACTAGCCGGCGCTAGCGCCGCCTTTCAGGTACTAGTCGGTAGACCTCGCCGCCGCCGTCGCCCACCGACCCGCCGCCCGCCCGCTATGCCATCGGTAGCTTCTCCCGTTGCGTCAGCTCTTACCGAAACGAGCCTACCCCTTATTCAGCCAGTGACTCAGCCAGTGACTCAGCCAGTCAGTTCAGGGCAATCAACCCCTAACGATCCGTATGTGATTCCTACGGATTCTCATAATTCATCACCCGCAGAGTCCCAAGATATCGCTACAGGCCGTTGAATATAAGACGAACATCGGGTGAATATTAGGCTGCATCGGCAAACCCTTTCGAGCAATTGCTTTCTCCTTTGCTTCTGATATCTTAAAATTAAGTAAACAACTGTAAAGAGGCAGCTTTGCTGTCGCTTCAACCCCACCCACCAGCGTGACAAAACGCGATACCAAACTATGCCTAGGCCGACCATTCTTCAGTCAAGCCAGCCCGTGATGCTTGAGATCATTACAAAATGGGCACTCAAGTGCGTGCTGGCTAGCTGTCTCATACTGCTAGCTTGGTCGCCCGCCTTGCCCGCTCAAGCCTTTAATAATCCTGAACTACTGCCAGACGAACCCACCGTCGTCATTGATTTGGCCCGCATTCTCAACGACGCCCAAGAGGAATCTCTCAATGAGCGTTTGCCTGCTTTTGAAGCTGCCACGGGCTGGAAGCTGAGAATTCTTACGCAGTTTGATCAAACGCCAGGGCGAGCCGTTAAGGATTTTTGGGGGCTCGATAAAAAGAGCATTATGTTGGTGGCCGATCCGCGCGGCGGCAATTTACTTAACTTCAGTGTGGGCGATGAGCTCTATCCGCTACTGCCGCGCACCTTTTGGATTGAGCTGCAAACCCGCTTTGGCAATCAGTTTTATGTGCGTGACAACGGTGAGGACGGGGCTGTACTAGGGGCGATTAATGCCTTAGAAACTTGCCTGAATAGAGGCGGCTGCGTGGTCGTCCCTGGCCTACCGCGTGAGCAGTGGATTTTGACGTTAATCACCTCGATTTTAGGCGGCGTTATTTGCGGCTTTGCGGCCCAGCCTAGAAGAGAAGGGGATGGCATTGCTTGGCAGTGGGCGCTGCTATTTTCGCCTTTGTGGGGCATTTTGTTTATTGCTTTTGGGCTTGGCCCAGTGGTGACACGCACGCCTGATCTATTGCCTGTGATTCGCAACGTATCTGGCTTTGTGATTGGTGCGGTCGTGGCCTTTCTAACGCCCGCTTTTGGTAATCCGCCCCCGGCTGACGAGAAGAGATAGAGTCTATCGCTTCTAATTTAATGAGCTGGCCTAATAAACTGGCCTAATAAACTGGGCTGACCAAGGCTGATTTTTCGGCATCCGCCTCTGGTGTCAAATCCTGTTCACTGACAACATCCAGTACGCTGAGAAGTTCGCGTTCAAAGGAAACTTGGGCGCGGTTAGTGCGACCCCCGATGTAAAGCTTGCCGTCAGTTTCGAGTGCCCAAACTTGAGAATGAGAGATGTAGCTCATCATCACGCCGATCATGAGCAGGCCAAAGCCGAGGTACACCACCGGAATGCCAGGGTCGGCTTTGATTTGTAGGCCGGTGCTGCCGGTAAGGTCATCGACGAATAGGGTGACGCCATTGACCTGAGTAGAGCCGCCTTCGCGTACCGTTGAAACCAATTGACCGCTCATGTCGTACACCAGCAGGGTACCTTGCAAATCTTGCGCAATCAAAGAGACACCTGCGCTCATGTCGGGTTTGGTCGGTACCCAGGTGCCCCAGAGTTTGCCGCCAGTATCGGATTTGAGCGCAGCCATTTTAAGATCAAAAATGGGGCTATTGTTAAGGCGTACTTTGACTGAGGCAACAGCCCAATCTGCCTGATAAAGCGTGACGTTTTTATAGCGCAGCGGCTGATTGACCGAAATGGTCTGGCGCTTGACCTCTGCTCCACTGTCATCTAGCACCGATAGATCCGAATAGAACTGATCGACGCGGCCTTCGGGCGAGTAGTCAATCCAAAAGCGGTTCACATGGACTGACCAGTCTTTGGGCACCTGAGAATCTGACCAGGGGCCTGCTTCAAAAATGTTTTGAATTTTGAACGTTTCGCCGCTTGGTATCATCTCTTGAGCAAAAAAGCCGGTCATAGACCCTAAAATTGCGCCCAGAAGAATTAGCAGCATACTGGCATGAACCACAATTGGGCCGATGCGTCCAACCAGCCCTTTGTGCGCGTAGATTACCTGATCGTTGTTTTCTGTTTCTTCAGAGAGCTTCTCAAAGACCTGGTAGCGGCGATCGCTCAACTGAGCTTTCAACGTTTCTATCGAAGCGCCCGCTATTTCTGTGCTCAGCGCCATTTTGCCAAACTGCCGAGGCTGCGTATAGAAGTTCCAGGTTCTAGAAAACCACCTTAGCGCCGTAATTTGCCGGGTGAAGGTGCAGGCCGTCAAGCTAGCGCCAAACAGGATCAAAATCGCCAGAAACCACCAGGTGCTGTAAACGTGATTGAGCCCGACAGTAAGGATGAATTTCCAGCTCAAAAAGCCAAACAGCGCCGGACTTTCAGGGTAATTTTGCTGATAAAAGCTGAGCCCTTGACCCTGCTCAATCACGGTGCCGCTGATGCTGAATAGAGCGATCGCGAGTAGGAGCGCGATCGCCAGCTTTAAATCCGCCAACAACGGGATTAGATCTTTGCGAAAATATCGTTTAATCACAGCATCACACGTAAAAATGGGTTTCAGTTCTCGAATCGTCAGTCTCGAAGCATTCAATAATCGGCCTCAGGCAATCGGCATTAGGCGAGTCACCAAAGAAAACAGACCAAAGCCCACCAGCAACAGCCCACTAGCAGGCGTAATCCAGCCAGACCAGCGCCTCAGCGCCAATATGCGCTTAATCGAAGCCGTAAAAATACCCGCCAGCATCACCGGCGCAACATAGCCCACCGTATAGGCCAGTAGCAGCGAAGCCCCCAGCAGCGGATCGCCTTTTTCACCCACCCAAGCCAGCAGCGTCGCCAATACCGGCGTACTGCAAGGCGAGGCCACCAAGCCAAAGGTCAACCCCAATAGGTAAGACTTAACCGAGCGCGGAATATTTTTCTTTAAGAAGTCAGCCCCGCCAAAAGAAGGCAGCGGCGGCAGCGGCAAAGCTTCTAGCAAATTGAGCCCCATCAAAATGGCAACAGCGCTCACCACCACCGGTAAGCCCACCCCAATTTGGCCATACACCCAGCCCAAGCTACTTGCTACCAAGCCCAGCCCCGCCAGTGTCGTCGCTAGCCCCAAGCCAAACCAAGCCGATTGCCCTACCGCCTGCCAACGATTCTTTAATTCATAGCTGCCCATATAGCCGACCGTAATCGGCAGCATCGAAAGCATACAAGGCGTCAGACTCGTCAGCAGACCCGCCAAGGCAATGATGCCAATGCTAGAAATCGATAAATGACCAAGCTGAAGTTCTACCCAGGCATTGGCCTGCTGACTCAGGTGATATAGAAAAAGCTGTAGGCGCTCGTAAGCTGTGCCCGTAAAGGCATTCGTTAAGATCTCAGCGAGAGAATCGCCCATAAAAAACGCGTCGAATCAATGAGTCGAGCCGTGACTACACCCTTCATTCTATCGAAAGCGCGGACGTCACGAGCGACTAGACGGCGGCGATGGCCGTTTTTTGAACCGCGAATAGGGTTTTTCTAATAGATTATTGACAGTGAGCACATCTTTATCTGAAGGGGCTTTATTCAGCTTATGTAGATCTCTCACTTGCTTAAACGGCCTTTCACGATCCAGTTCTTCTCGCATCCGCTTGAGTGAAAGCACCTCGGCATCTCGCGATTCTCTGGCAACTCGAATCAACACACCCGCTGTAATTAAGCTCGCTAGCATAGAGCTACCGCCGTAGCTAAACAGCGGAAAAGGCAGTCCGGTGGTGGGCATTGCGCCCGAAGCAACGCCCATATTGATAATCGATTGGCCAATTAGCAGCACCATACAGCCAATCGCCACTAGCCGGTGTACAGTTTGCTTGGTCTGAATGGCCACCATCAGTGCGACTGTGCTGTACACCGCTAAGAACAAAATAAGCATGATGCAGCCGATAAAGCCAAATTCTTCGGCAAACACCGAAAAAATGAAGTCGGTGTACTGAATCGGTAAAAAGTAAATTTTTTGAATCGAAAGGCCGTATCCTGTTCCGCCAACGCCACCTGAACCAATCGCTAACAGGCTTTGAATGAGCTGATAGCCGTTTTCACTTGGATCGGCCCAAGGGTTGAGAAAAGAAATAATGCGATCGCGCTGATAAGACTTCAAGCTCACACTCAGCACTGCCCCCATCAGCCCCACCCCAGCAGTGAGCATAAGCTGACGGTAAGGAATCCCAGCGGCCAGCGCAATTAGCCAAATCGTCAGACCGCACACCGCCGTCGTGCTGAGGTTCGGCTGCGCCAAAATCAGCAGCAGTCCGCCGGTAAAAATGCCCAGCCACACCAGCCGCGTTCTGATCGTTAGCTTGTGCCATTTGCCAAAGAGCTGAGCGCTGTGCAGCACCAAAAACGGCTTCATCAGCTCTGAAGGCTGCAATAAAAAAGGGCCAAACGGCAGCCAGCGCCTCGCCCCATTGACCGATACGCCCACACCGGGAATGTGCGTTGCCATCACCATTAGCATGGAGATCAGCAGCATCACACCTGAGACTCGCATTACCCGCTGCACCGGATGGCCGGTAATCCACCTAGAGATCAGCAGGCCGACAACGACCCAGATGAGCTGAATTTTAAAAAAGCGCGCGCCATCGTTAAAATCGGCTTCGGCTACCGGGTAAGAGGCCGAAAACAGCACCACTAGGCCCACCGATACCCATAGCAGCGTCATCCAGCGCAGCAATCTAGCCTCTAGAGCCCAATCTTGCAAAGAAAAAACGCGGGTGATGCCACTTATAAAAGGTGAGCTAAAAGGTGAGTTCAAAAGAGCAACCCTGCGGAGACGATACGAATGGCCATTATTCTGCCATTAGTTGGTCACGACTTGACGCCTACTTTGCCAAAGATTTTGTGATATCTGGCGCGTTCAGTAGCGGTGTGGTGGCAATTGGCAGTGGTGGGGTTTTGTTTTGAGCGATCGCAAACATCTCAGTGCGAATCTTCTGCGTGATCTGCACTGTTTTGGCGTCATAAAGCTGAGTCAATGCCTTCGGGTACAGCCCAAAGCCAATAATCGGAATCAGCAAACACACAATCACAAATACCTCACGCGGCTCAGCGTCGATTAGCGCTTCTTTTTCAATTAGCTCTTCGTTTTCAGGGCCATAGAAAATATCGCGCAGCATCGAGAGCAAATACAGCGGCGTCAAAATCACGCCCACCGCCATCAGCATCACAACAAGAAGCTAAAAGTTAAAACCATACGCATCGCTATTCGCAAACCCTACAAACACCATCAGCTCCGCCACAAATCCGCTCATTCCCGGCAGCGCCAAAGAGGCCATTGAGCAAGTCGTAAACATCGCAAAAATCTTCGGCATTTTGCGGCCCACACCGCCCATTTCATCCAAAATCAGCGTATGCGTGCGGTCATACGTTGCCCCAACCAGGAAAAACAAGCTTGCGCCGATCAGGCCATGAGACACCATTTGCAGCACCGCCCCGCTCAGACCCAAGTTCGTAAATGAGCCGATGCCGATCATCACAAAGCCCATGTGAGAAATCGACGAGTAGGCAATCTTACGCTTCAGGTTGTTTTGCGCAAACGATGTCAGGGCCGCGTAGATGATATTGACCACCCCAAAAATTACTAATCCTGGCGCAATCACCGCATGAGCATCGGGCAGCATCTCCACATTCATGCGGATAATCGCATAGCCGCCCATTTTGAGCAAAATGCCCGCTAGCAGCATGTGCACGGGCGCAGTGGCCTCACCGTGCGCATCGGGCAGCCAGGTATGGAAGGGAATAATCGGCAGCTTAACCGCGTAGGCAATCAAAAAGCCCGAATACAAAAATAGCTGTAGCCTCAGCGGAAATTCTTTCGCCATCAGCGATTGCATATCAAAGGTAACGGTATCGCCGTAAAAGGCCATGCCTAAGGCTGCTAGCAAAATGAACAGCGACCCCCCGGCGGTGTAGAGGATGAACTTAGTCGCCGCATACAGCCGCTTTTTGCCGCCCCAAATCGAAAGCAGCAAATACACCGGCAGCAGCTCTAGCTCCCACATCAGGAAGAACAAAAGCATGTCCTGCACCGCAAACACCCCGATTTGACCGGCATACATGCTCAGCAACAGGAAATAAAACAGCTTGGGCTTAAAGGTTACCGGCCATGAAGCCAAAATTGCCAGTGTCGTAATGAAGCCAGTCAGCACCACCAGTGGCATTGACAGCCCGTCTACACCCACCGACCAGCGCAAGTCAATTTGAGGCACCCAGGTATAGCTTTCATAGAGCTGCATTCCTGAGCTATTAATGTCGTAGTTATTGACGAAGGCATAGACGATGACGGCAAAGTCAATCAGGCCAACGATTAGGGCGTACCAGCGCACCGTGCGCCCGTTTTCATCCGGGATGAAAGGGATGAGAAAGGCCGCTAGAAACGGAAAGAAAATAATGAAAGATAGCCAGGGAAATTGATCCATAACAAAACTAATAGGTTGCGGCCTGACAGGCGGCAAGACGGCTACTGGTGGACTATATAAGCTCAGGCTTGATTTCTTTTCACACTGTAGAGAGAAAAATCAAAACTGTAAAAGAAAATTCATGTTCTTTAAAAGATTGCAGCTACAGGTTACTTAACCAAAAATTCCTAAATCGCTTCTTGTCAAACGAATGATACTCCGGCTCACAAAACACAGCGCTCAGCTTAGCACTACCTTAAGGATCGCTAGGCGTAATTTGGGGTTGCTGTGAGCGATCACATAGAGGCTATAAAACTAGAGAAGAAGCGCTGAACTGTATTTCAGCGCTTCTTCAATGATCCGGTCTAAACAGCTTCAGATGGCGGCAGCTAGCTCAGCCCGGAGACAAATACCAAGCCCAGCACTGCCCCAAATACAATTAGTGCATAGAACTGAGCGCGGCCATTCTCAAAGTATTTCAACCCTTCGCCAGTCACTAGCGTGACAAAGCCGGTCAGATTAACAATGCCATCGACAATTTTGATATCTACATTCAGAACGCTTTTAGCGAGGTTGCGAGTGCCTTTAATAAACACTTCGCGGTAAATGTCGTCGATATACCACTTATTGAGTGAGAGGTTGTAAAGCGGCTTGATTTTGTTAGCAATAGCGCTTGGATCAATCTTATTCAACCGATACATCAGTACCGCTAGCACAATCCCGGCGACAGAAATTGCTACCGAAGCCCCTGCCATCCGCACAAATTCGCTCATATCGAACTCTTCAGCGATTTCAGCCACCGTTAGCGCTTCGCCCGCCGGATGGATAAATGCCTCAAAATAGTTTGCAAACGGCGTCCCGACTAGCCCAATTAAAGCCGACGGTATCGCGAGCATTATTAACGGAAACGTCATGCTCAAAGCCGACTCATGAGGCAGTTCCGCATGGGAATAATCGTGATCCCCATGCGCACTTTCTACCTTCAACTCCTGAGCGCTCATCGCCCCTGGCCCCATTGAAGCGCCCGCCATCTGCAAAGACTGTAGCTTCACGCTTTTGCGCAAGCCCGTATCATTGCCGCGAAATTCGCCTTCAAAAGTAGAGAAGTACATGCGGAACATATAGAAAGCCGTCACGCCTGCGGTCAGCCAGCCAACCGCCCACATCACTGGGTTTACGGCAAACACAGAACCCAAAATCTCGTCTTTTGACCAAAAGCCTGCAAACGGCGGCAGACCCGAAATTGCTAACGTGCCAATTAAAAAAGTAATCGACGTGATTGGCATATACTTTCGCAGTCCGCCCATCAAGCGCATGTCTTGCGCCAGCGCTGGGTCATGACCCACCACTTCTTCCATGCCGTGAATGACCGATCCTGATCCCAAAAACAGCATCGCCTTGAAGTAAGCGTGCGTCATCAGGTGAAAGAGACCAGCGGTATAAGCGCCTACGCCCATTGCCATCACCATGTACCCAAGCTGAGACATGGTAGAAAAGGCCAGCCCTTTTTTTATGTCGTTTTGGGTGATGGCAATCGAAGCGCCCAAAAAGGCCGTGATTGTACCCGTCCAGGCAATGATGGTCATCACTGTGGGGATATTTTCAAAGACGGGATACATTCGGGCAATCAAAAACACGCCCGCTGCCACCATAGTCGCCGCGTGGATCAGCGCCGAGATTGGGGTGGGGCCTTCCATGGCATCGGGCAACCACACATGCAGGGGAAATTGCGCCGACTTGGCCATTGGCCCCATAAATACTAAGCCTGCAAACAGAGCCGCTAAGCCTGCTGAAAGCGCACCCGTGCTGACCAGTTCACTGAGCCTGCTGCCCATAAGGTCAAACTCAAACGTGCCAGTTGCCCAAAACAGGCCCAGCATTCCGAGTAAAAGGCCAAAGTCGCCGACTCGGTTGGTTACAAATGCTTTTTGGCAAGCATCAGCTGCACCGTCGCGGTCATACCAGTAGCCAATCAGCAGATAAGAGCACATGCCCACCAGCTCCCAGAATACATATACCTGGAGGAGGTTGGGGCTCACAACTAGCCCCAGCATTGAGGCGCTAAATAAACTCAAGTAGGCATAAAACCTTACATAGCTGGGGTCATGAGCCATGTAGCCATCGGTATAGATCATCACCAACAGCGCCACCGTGGTCACAATCACCAGCATCAGTGACGTAATGTGATCGACGGTGAACCCCATGTCGATATGAAAGTCTCCAGCAGAAGCCCATTCAATCAGATAGGTGTAGGGCCGGTGGCCCTGAAACTGGCTGACTAGCAGCATTATGGATAACGTCATCGCCGCGCCAATCAGGCTGACGATAAAGACGGCGACGGGCTTTCTGAGCCGATTGGTCGCTTCGTTGTAGCTAATTAGGCCCATCCCTACAATTGCTGCGCCGAGTAAGGGCAGCACTGGGATTAGCCAAGCATATTGATAAATGGCTTCTACGGATTCCATTGATTACTCCATATTCCTGCCAAGGTTATTTCTGTGATTCAAGATTGAATATTAAACTCAACTTGAGCTGGCGCACATTTGGCTCAATCAGTATCGATCCAAAATTGGCAAACCGCTTTTATATTGACATATCCTGTCCATCTCGCTGTGTTGCTGAGGACATAGAGTGACCGGAAATATAAATTTTAATTAAATAAAAACATTTTGATGCATTATTTCTCATTTTTGTGCAGCTGTTTCAGGGCTGCGGGCAATTTGCAGGAGGCGATCGCGCCTAAACCATCCGAGTCAGCTGAACCCGATACCGCTCCTTTTTAGTGACCGCAACCTCTCCAACCTCCAATCGGCCTTTGCCGCGAATAGCAATCAAATCACCACTTTGCAACGTTTGACTCGACTGTGTGATCGGTTTCCAGTTCACCCGCACATCGCCACCCGTAATTAAATCAGCCATTTTGCTGCGTGACATTCCAAAGCCCGCAGAAGCTAGTGCGTCTAGCCGCATAGAAGCTTCGACGGTGGTAATTTCTTTGGTTTTGGGTTCGCGCACACGCAGATCGCTCAGCGCTATAGCCTGCGTTTTCACAGGCACTGATCGCACCTGCACCAAACTCGTCTGCAAAAAATCTACCAGTTCGGGCACCACAATCGCCTGTGCCCCCCGCTCGCCTAGCACAATAATGTCGCCCACTTTATCGCGCACTAACCCAGTGCCGAGTAGCGATCCCAAAAAGTCACGGTGAGAAGCCGTATCGAATAAAAAATTACCGGCAATGCTCAAAGCCGCCAAGGGCACTGGCTGCTCTTCAAATGGGATTTCGCTGCGGGCAATGACCAAGCGCTGCCGCTCTGCTTGAGGGTAGCCGCCGCTGGCTACGGTATGAATTTCACTGAGATTGCCAAAGACGGCTTGCGCTTCAAGTAGCTCAGGTGGTGACAAAAAATCGGTAGCGACCGGCTCCCAGGTACGGATGGCCTGTTCGGCGCGGTCGATAATGCGAGCGATCGCTTCCCTATTCTCAACCCGCTTCAAAATATCTTCTTTCGGCAGCATATGCTAAACCTTTGCGACCTCAGGTGCTATTTCTGGCGCTGATTTAGAGGAGTCAGGCGCTACGCCATTCACCACTTCTGGCGAAATTCTAAAATTTTTCGCAATTTCACGCGCTGTCATTTTGGCGCACATCATCACCGAAGGCGTTCCCCCGCCCGGCTGTGAACTAGCCCCGACCAAATAGAGGTTGGAAATATCTTCGCTGCGGTTGTGTGGCCGGAAAAAGGCGCTTTGGGTCAGCACTGGCTCTACCCCAAACCCGTTGCCCAAGTAGCTATTTAGCGTCCCTTCAAAGTAATCAGGGGTGACATGGCTTTGATAGACCAACCGCGACTTCAGCTCCGGGATGTAGCCGCGCTCTTCTAAAAAGGTCAGCACCTTGTCCGTGAGTTTTGGCCCTTCCACATCCCAATTAATCCCACTGGCGTTGTTAGGTACAGGCACTAGCGTGTAGGCCGCATGATGCCCAGGTGGGGCCATGCTCGGATCGGTCAAAGACGGAATGTGCAGATATTGAGAAAAGTCTTTGCTCAGCACTTTTTGATCAAAAATTTCAGTTAGCAGCGCTTCGTAGCGGGGGCCCAAAATAATATTGTGGTGACGTAGATCGAGATCTTCTAGGCCATCGGCTCTGAAGCCAAAGTAAATTACCAAGACAGACATCGATTGCTTGGTTAGCTTCACCCGCAAGTCCTGATTGATCAGCCGGTACTGAGGCTCAATCAGCTTTGAGTAGGTGTGGGCGTAGTCGCCGTTAGACGCGACCAGATCGGCGGTGTGCTGAGTGCCATCAGCAAGGGTAATGCCTTTGGCGATTTTTTTGCCAAACAGTGAGCCTTCTACGTCGATTTTGGTGACTTCGCTGTTATAGCGAATCGTTCCGCCTAGCTCTTCAAACTTGCGCACAAAGCCATTCACCAATTCACCAGTACCGCCCATTGCAAAGTGAATGCCCCAGGTTTTTTCGACGAAGTGAATCATGGCGTAAATCGCCGGTACTTTGAGCGGATTGCCGCCCACTAGCAGCGGCTCAAAGCTAAATACCTGCTGAAGCTTGGGACTTTTGAAGCAGTCTTTGACAAATGAAAATAAGGGCCGCACGGCGTCTAGCTTCACCAGATCAGGCGCGACTTTGAGCATGGAGAAAAGATCGCCAAAGTAGGTGTAGCCTAGCTCGATAAAGCCGCGATCAAAGATGGCTTTGGCAGCGTCGTGAAACTTGTCGTAGCCCGCTAAGTCATCGGGCTCAATTGCTTCAATTTGGCGGCGGGTACTTTCAGGATCGCCGTCATAATCGAAATAGGTGCCATCGTCAAAATAAATGCGGTAGAACGGCAAAACAGGGATGATTTTGACGTACTTGGCGGTGTTGGGGCCGCTGGTGATGCCAGATTTGACACGGGCCGCTGGATCCATGATTTCGGTGGGGAAATCAGGCTCATTCAGCGCAGCGGCGTCCCTTTGAAGTGAAAAAAGCTCTTCAATAAAGTGAGGCACGGTGAGCACAGTGGGCCCCATGTCAAAAATAAAGCCGTCGGCTTTGCGCACATAGGCGCGACCGCCGGGAGCATCTAATTTTTCAAAGAGGGTGGTGTCAAATCCTAAGCTCTGTAGGCGAATGCCTAGAGCTAGCCCACCGATTCCAGACCCTATGATGATGGCTTTTTTGCGACTCATACCGTAGTTTCACTAGCTTTATATTTCTTAGTATAGACCTCATTTTGACGCGATAACGGCCAGATTTGGTCGCTAGTCACTGCGATCTACCGGCAATTTGAACGCTTAGTTAACGGTTGAGTAGAGGTGCGATCGCCCGACCCGGATCCGCTTGCCGCATCAAAGACTCCCCCACCAAAATCGCCTTTGCCCCAGCCGCCACCACCTCTTCTACATCAGTTGGCGTATGTAGCCCCGATTCGCTCACAATCAGCACCTGCCGCTGTGCCACTTGATCTCCATAGGCCCGCAGAATGTGCTCAGTCGTCGCTAAGTTCACCGTAAAATCTTCCAGATTTCGGTTATTAATACCAATCAGCTTAACGCCTGCTATGCCCATCACCCGCTCAAATTCTTCAGCGGTATGTGTCTCCACTAGAGCATCTAACCCCAGCGCTTTGGCAATCCGCACAAAGTAAGTGAGATCTTGATCGGACAGAATCGCGGCAATTAAAAGGACGGCATCTGCTCCGGCAGCGCGCGCTTTGTAGATTTGGTAGGGGTAAATAATGAACTCTTTGCATAGCAGAGGCAGATCCACCGCTTGGCGAATTTGGCTGAGATAGTCAAAGCTGCCCTGAAAAAATTCGCTATCGGTCAGCACAGATAGACAAGTTGCGCCGCCAGATTGGTAGCTGCGGGCGATCGCGACTGGATCAAAGTCAGCACTAATCACGCCTTTACTCGGCGAAGCTTTCTTCACCTCGGCAATAATAGCCGGAGCCTGCCGCTCAGCCTGCCGCCGCAATGTCGCCAGGAAACCTTTAGGACTCGGCATTCCCTGCACCTGAAGCTGCAAGTCTTTGAGCGGAAGCTGCTCTCGCTGCCGAGCAACCTCCACTTCTTTATGCCACACAATTTTCTCTAAAATATTGCGCGGCTCAGAATCTTGAGCTTTGATTTTGTACTCAAGGCTAGCGACAGAGATCGAAGGATTGGGGTTGAGCCGACGAATTTTCATTAGGCAATCACCTCAACTGGCTTAACCTCAGCTCGTTTGTAGGCTTCATCTAACACCTCGGACAGGGTGGGATGGGTATGGACAAACTTTGAAAGTTCGGTGACGGATTGCTTTTGGGCTATGGCATTTGCCGCCTCCTGAATCAAATCCGCCGCATGGAGCCCGATAATATGCGCTCCCATTATTTCACCCGTGTCCTTTCGGTAAATCACCTTCGCGAGTCCTTCGGTTTCACCTTCCGCTAGCGCCTTAGAATTCGCCTTGAAGTAGCTGCGCACAGAGGCAATTTCGTAGCCCTCCACCTTTGCTTTGGCCTTAGCCGCAGGCTCTGTCAGCCCTACAAAGCTCACTTCAGGATGGGTAAAAGCCGCTGCCGGAATCGCGTTGTAATCGACAGTGCGGTTATCACCACAGATATTGTCTACTGCCACAATCCCTTGCGCCGAGGCCGAATGCGCCAGCATCATTTTGCCGTTGGCATCGCCAATTGCATACAGATGAGGCACCGGCTTACCATCGCGGACTACGGCGAGGCGATCATCTACTGGAATAAAGCCGCGCCGGTCTGTTTCGACTGCCACCATGTTTAGATCTAGGTTCTTCGTCGCCGGAATCCGACCTGTCGCCACGAGACAAGCATCTACTTCGATGACATCCACTATTTCCATTGTCTTTGGATCAGCAAGCTCAATCACCACGGGCGATCCTGGCGTGATTTTTTTGGCGAGTAGCCCCACTCTTGTTTCAATATCACGTGGCTTAATCAGTACCCGCTCGGCCTGTTTTGCAATATCAGGATCAAACGTCGGCATGAGCTTATCCATCGCTTCGATCATCGTGACTTCAGATCCGAGCGCCGTGTACACATCGGAAAACTCTAGGCCAATGTAGCCGCTGCCAATAATTGCGACCCATTCGGGTAGCCAGTCGAGGCGAATGGCTTCATCACTGGTAAATACGGTTTTGCCATCTGTCTCAATGCCTCTAGGCACAAACGGAATTGAGCCGGGAGAGAGAATGATGTCTTTGGCAGTGACGGTGCGGGTGCCACTATCGTCTTTAATCGAAACCTTTTGGCTACCGGCAATTTTGCCCCAGCCGCGAATGGTTTCTACGCCCAAACGATTGAGGCTATTAGTCAAATCGCCCTGAATTTTGTTGACTAAATTTTTGGCATGATCGGCAATCCCGGCGCGGTCGAAGCCGACCCCGGCAAGGCTAATGCCCATCGCCTTAAGATGCTGCGCGTCGCGCATTTCACGCACTCTGCCAGAAGCCGCTAGCAGCGCTTTGGACGGAATGCAGCCGCGATTGACGCAAGTACCGCCCATGTCGGCAGCTTCGATGATGGCGGTTTTGAGGCCGCGTTTGACGGCGTGCAAAGCTGCGCCGTGGCCACCAACGCCTGCACCAATAATCACCAAATCGTAATCGAACGCTGAATCCACGGCTGTCTCCTTGCTGGTTTCTTGTGTGCTTTCCAGTTTCTTTCTGGTTTTTGCTTTTTTGGGGGGTTCTTTATTTTCGACTAAAGCGGGGGGTTTGCACAACTCGTGTTTCGGTACTTGCCTCGTTCTGGTAAAAGTTAAGCTGAGTTTTGTAAGCAGTTTTGACGATTCGCTTCGACCCAAGCTGAGGGAAAAATGCGCCTATAAAGCGGCAAAATGCGGAAAATTAAACTCATGGATGACGCAAAACAAGTAGATGTAGATGAAGAGAAGCGAGAGGATCGTCACGCGGCTGAGCAAGATTTTGAGCGATCGCTCAGCCAGCTAGAAGATCTGCTCTCACTAGAGGCCGAGGATCACGCGATTAGGACCCATCCTATGCTTGACCCTGCCCAGAGTGAACCTCACAACCGCTTCGGCGGTGGCCTCTTCGATGCCATTCCTTTAGTCCATCAATTGGCCAATCGCTTGGGCAATCTGCCAGAATCAAGCCATCTCGCTCATTCTGACAATTCAGAAGCTGCTGATTAGAACGCGGATCCAACGGTCGAACGACTTCGCTGACGCAGCGCTTCATACAGTAGCACTGCCGTCGAAACAGCCACATTCAGCGATTCTACTCCCGGCGCTACCGGAATTTTGACAACTTCAGACGCGCAATTCATCAGCGCTTCGGACAGTCCCGCGCCTTCATTGCCCATCACAAATACAGTCGGCGATCGCAAATCTAGCTGCCAATAATTAAGCGATGCGATCGCACTCGTTGCCACCACCTGCACCCCTTGCGCCTTCAGCTGTTGCGCCTTTTGTTCAATATCTACCGTTTCCATCGGTAGCCGAAACCATTGACCCACCGAAGCTCTGAGCACTTTAGGATTACCTACATCCACACTGTCATCGCTCAGCCACAGCCCATCACTACCTGCCCCTGCCGCCGTGCGAATAATTGTGCCTAAGTTCCCCGGATCTTGCAGCGTCTCTAGCATAATCCCCAAGCTAATATCGCCCGTAGGCCGACTCGCTGCCGCCTGCCAAGCATCGCGCTGCGGGGCAATCGCGACCACACCATCCGGCGTCACCGTACTTGCAAGCGACTTTAAAACGGCGGGCGACACTAGCTCTACCTGTTCTGATTGCATGAGTGCCCGCTGACAAAGATCGGCGTAGCGCTGCTGCCATTGCTCGGTATAACAAAGCACCTGAAGCGGATAGTTCGCTTCACAAGCCGCCTCGATCAGATGAGTCCCTTCTAGCAACAGCACCGCCTGCTTACGCCTTTCCTTGGCCTGTTGCAGCTTACGCAATTGCTTAACGGTTGGATTTTGAAGGCTAGTAAGCATAGTCAACGTATATATAGTCAACGTATATTTAAATCACTGTGTATTCACACTGAATGATAGAAAGTTTTAATTAACACCATCAATCCGACATTCCGCACTTCCAATTGGCACATTGGGTATTTAAACGAAGCAATAAGAATCACAGCCATTTTTTCTAGCATGGTTCTCAATAGTTAACCTTAATTGAGAATTTTTATGACTTAGTTCATTTGAACTGCTA
>JBGTIK010000255.1:0-42284 GCA_041745715.1 Phormidesmis sp. | reverse complement strand
ACCGCGAATTTGGTCAACGCTGTCGTAATCAACTTCTGGGAAAATTAGCTGCTCGCGCAGACCCAGCGTATAGTTGCCTCGGCCATCAAAGCTGCGAGGGCTGACGCCCCTGAAGTCTCGGATGCGGGGCAGGGTTAAATTAATAAGGCGGTTCGTGAAGGCGTACATGCGATCTGAGCGAAGCGTCACTTTGACGCCGACCGGCATACCTTCGCGAATCTTAAAGCCTGCAATAGCCTTTTTGGCTCTTGTGACCACCGGACGTTGGCCGGTAATCATTGCCAGTTCGCTGATGGATGATTCAAGCGCTTTGGCGTTATTGGAAGCTTCTCCTAAGCCACGGTTGATGGTGACTTTGGCAAGCTTGGGAATTTGGTGAGGGTTGGTGTAACCAAACTCTTCTTTGAGCTTGGGCACCACTTTCTCCAAATAGAGTGTTTTAAGTGAGTCGGCCATTGTATCCTCTTTAAAAGTGTTTCCCTGGGCTTGGTCAGGGGTAAATGAACTTTGCGCGGTTGACGTAGGCTAGCCAACTGCTGACTAATCTAAGATTTCGCCAGTCTTTTTCAACATGCGCACCTTGCGACCATCTTCAGTCAGGGTGTGAGCTACGCGGCTAGCCACTTTTTGCTTCGTGGAATACAGCATGACGTTAGAACTATGAATCGGAAACTCTTTGGTTAAAATTTGACCAGATTCCCCTTCTGCCTGAGGCTTGACGTGCTTGGTACGTATGTTCACGCCTTGGACGATAACTTGAGATTTTTTGGCGTTGATAGCGACGATTTCGCCTACTTTGCCCTTGTCTTTACCGACCATTACTTGAACGGTGTCGCCTTTGCGAACGTGCATTTTGTGACGCACGGTTGCTTTTTGCTTCAGCATTTAAAGTACCTCCGGTGCTAGCGAAACAATTTTGGTAAAGCCTTTGTCGCGCAGTTCACGAGCAACCGGGCCAAATACGCGGGTGCCTCTAGGGTTGCTGCCGTCTTGGGTGATAATCACGGCTGCGTTGTCATCAAAGCGGATGCTCATGCCGCTGTCGCGACGGATGCCTTTGCGGGTACGAACCACGACGGCTTTAACGACATCGGATTTTTTGACGCCCATGTTGGGCAATGCGTCTTTGACGACAGCTACAATCACATCGCCGACGCCTGCATATTGCTTGCGTCCACCTAAGACTCGAATGCACATCAGCTTACGAGCGCCGCTGTTGTCGGCTACGTTTAGATAAGTCTCTTGTTGAATCACTGATAAATCCTCACTTTATACGTTAGAAGAACTGAGGATATCGGCGATGACCCATCGCTTGGTTTTGCTTAACGGGCGAGTTTCGCTGATTTTGACGCGATCGCCTATTTTGCAATTATTTTCCTCGTCATGAGCCTTATAGCGCTGGGTTCGCACCATAATCTTGTTATATTTCTTGTGCTGTACGCGGGTTTCTACCGCTACCACCACTGTCTTGTCCATTTTGTCACTGACCACCTGGCCGATTCTCTCTTTAACTGCCATAACGTTTTAGACCTCCTCGGCCGATGTTGCTGACGATTGAGTCACTGGCTGCTCTGCTTTGCTTTCTTTCTGGCGCTCACTCTGGCGTTCATTTTGAATTGTCATGAGCTGCGCTAACTTCCGGCGATTGTGCCGAAACTCATGAAAACCGCTCTCTATTTGGCGAGTTGCCTTCTTAAAACGAAGATCAAATAAGTCGTGCTTGATCTTAGCGATTTCTGCGGTGACTTCTGCTTCGCTCAGTTCTCTAATTTCACTTGCTTTGGATAGTGCCATCGGTAATTAACCCTCCTCGCTATCTTTCATAATAAATTTGGTCTTAAAAGGTAGCTTAAAGGAGGCTAGCCGCATGGCTTCTCTGGCAATTTCTTCGGAGACGCCCGCGATTTCAAACACAACGCGACCGGGCTTAATCACTGCCACCCAAAATTCAGGGTTACCTTTACCAGAACCCATACGAGTTTCGGCAGCCCTCATTGTCACTGACTTATCTGGAAACACGCGAATCCAAATTTTGCCGCCTCGTCGGATGTATCGAGTCATAGCTCGTCTAGCTGACTCAATTTGACGCGAGGTCATCCAGCAACATTCGGTGGCCTGGAGCGCAAACTGACCGAAATTAATTTCGTTGCCACGATGGGCCATGCCGCGCATTCGACCGCGATGCTGCTTTCTAAATTTTGTTCTTCTTGGGCTTAACATGATGGATCACAGAGGAAAATAGCGGTGAATAGCGCTGACAAATAGAGAAGCTCAACAGAGCCTTGGTGGATCATTAGAGGATTTATTTTAGGAATCGTTGTTAGAACGATCTTCAAACTGTTGGCGACGACGAGGCTGGCGGCGGCGAGGCTGAGCTTTGGTATCTTCTGACTGAGTTTCCTGCCCCGGAATCACTTCACCTTTAAAGACCCAGGTTTTGACCCCTAGAATGCCGTAGGTTGTTTGGGCTGTGCGGTAGCCATAGTCGATATTTGCGCGCAGTGTATGTAAAGGCACTCGGCCTTCGCGGGTCCACTCGGTTCTGGCAATTTCAGCGCCATTCAAGCGACCACTAACCTGTATTTTGATGCCTTCAATGCCAGCGCGCTGCGCCCTTTGGATGGCCTGACGAACAACCCGACGAAAAGAAACTCTGCGCTCTAGCTGCTGGGTAATGTACTCACAAATTAACCCGGCATCGGCATCCACTCGGACAACTTCAACCACGTTGATTTTGATCTGACGAGCGTCGTCTTTAATCTGCTTCTGCAATCCTACCCGCAGCGCTTCAATACCTGCTCCGCCTCGACCGACGACCACGCCTGGGCGAGCCGTGCGCACTTCTAGGTCAATCTGATCGGCTTTACGCTCAATGTGCACATCTGAAATGCCAGCGTTGGCTAAATTTTTCTCGACGTACTGGCGGATCTCGTAATCCTCTTTGAGCAGCTCTGGATAACGGTTTTTGTCGGCATACCAGCGGGAGCGATGCTCCTGGGTGATGCCAAGACGAAGCCCGATTGGGTGAATCTTCTGTCCCACTGATGTACTCCTTGAAGAAAACGGATAAGAAAACGGTCTGTTAAATAAATACGGATGGAAGTTTTGGTCGATAGCTTGCTCAATGGCTGAGCGATCGCTAGGACTCGGTGCCGGGGGCGACAGCTATAGCAATATGACAAGTCGGCTTGCGAATTTGAAAAGCGCGACCTTGAGCGCGCGGGCGAAAGCGCTTGAGTACCGGCCCTTGATCGGCATAAGCCTCAGACACATAGAGGCCGACGGGATCTAGTCCGTTGTTGTGCTCGGCATTGGCCACGGCTGAGCGCAACACTTTTAAGATGGGCTCACATGCCTTGTAGGGCATGAACTCCAGCATGATTAAAGCTTCACGGTAAGAGCGCCCTCGAATTTGATCCAGCACTCGCCGAACCTTGCGCGGAGACATCCGCACGAACTTGGCCGTAGCCTTGACCTGTAAATTTGATTCAATCTCGATCATTTTTATTCACTCCTCTAGCGACGTGCCTTTTTATCGCTTTTTGCATGGCCTCGAAACGTCCGAGTCGGGGCAAATTCGCCTAACTTATGACCCACCATTTGCTCGTTGATGAAAACCGGCACATGCTGACGACCGTTATGAACCGCAACGGTATGGCCAATAAACTGAGGAATGATAGTAGAAGCGCGTGACCAGGTTTTGATCACCTGCTTCTCGTTTTTGGCATTGAGCTTTTCAATTTTGGTGAGAAGGTGATCCGCCACGAATGGCCCCTTCTTAAGGGAACGAGACATGTTGTTTTTCCTGGAAATCTAAGAATTTTGTGCCTGTGAGATCTAGCTGTCTAAGATCTATCTACGCTCAGGTCTAAGCATTACGACCGCCACGGCCGCGCTTAGAGGAGCGCCGACGCCGACGTACAATCAGGGCGTCACTGCCTTTCTTTTTCTTGCGGGTCTTGTAACCCAAAGCAGGCTTACCCCAGGGCGTTACCGGCCCGCTGCGACCAATCGGCGCGCGGCCTTCACCACCACCATGGGGGTGATCTACAGGGTTCATAACGCTGCCGCGAACTTCCGGGCGACGGCCTGCCCAGCGTTTGCGACCAGCCTTGCCCAAGGTCAAGTTGCGGTGCTCAATATTGCCGACTTGGCCAATAGTGGCGTAGCACTCACGGCGAACCATGCGAACTTCACTCGAAGGCAGCTTGAGGGTGACGTAACCCCCTTCTTTGGCCACAAGCTGTGCACCTGAACCAGCCGCACGAACCATTTGACCGCCTTTACCCGCAATCAGTTCAACGTTGTGAACGGTAGTGCCTAAGGGAATGCGGTGCAGGGGCAGGGCATTGCCGACTTCAAAGGGAGCGTCTTCACTGGTAATAATAGTGGTGCCAACTTCTAGCCCTAATGGGTGAAGAATGTAGCGCTTCTCGCCATCTTCGTAGTTCACCAAGGCAATTCGAGCATTGCGGTTGGGATCGTATTCGATGGTGGCTACTTTTGCGGGAATGTCTCGCTTGTCGCGGCGAAAATCGATTTCGCGGTACAGGCGCTTGTGACCACCGCCACGATGGCGACAGGTGATGACGCCTCGATTGTTGCGGCCCTTGAGTCGATGCACCGAGTAGGTGAGTGATTTCTCAGGCTTATCTGTCGTGATTGCAGAGAAGTCGGAGACGGTACGCTCGCGCGTTCCAGGTGTGAGAGGTCGATAAGAGCGAATGCCCATGGCTATACTGTGTCGCTGTGGTTACTGCTGTGGTCTAGGAAAAGTTGCGAGGGAATCGTGTGAAGACTTTTTGTTAATGAAGCCTGTTCCATAAGTCCGATTTATACGTCTGGGAAGAGCGTGATTGAGTCGCCTTCCGCTAGGGTCACGACTGCACGCTTGTAGGCGGCTCGATGACCGATAAATTGCCCGACACGGCGCTTTTTACGCGGTGGGTTCTGAGTATTGATACCCGTTACTGTGACTTCAAAGAGCGCTTCAATAGCGGTCTTTATCTGTGGCTTGGTCGCTTTGGGCGAGACTTCAAAGGTGTACTGATTGTTTTCTAAAGCAATGGTGGCTTTTTCGGTAATTAGAGGTTTGCGGATAATATCCGGTAGCTCGTATGCTTCGATTCGTTTACTCACCGTAGACCTCCTTAATCTTCTCAAGAGCGGATGCTGTGACCACGAGGCTATCAGCGTTCAAAATGTCGTAAATGTTGAGACTAGTGGCCGCAATCAGTTTGATGTTGGGGACGTTGCGTACAGAGCGATCCAACACATCAGTTTTTTCAGTGTCAATGAGTAAAATCTTGCTGTCGGGATCGATGCCCCAACGAGCGATCGCCGCCAGCATCTCTTTAGTTTTGGGCTGAGTTAGCTCACTGCTAAAATCTTCAACAATCAGGATGCCATCAGCGCAACCCTGAAACGCGGTACGAAGGGCAAGACGGCGCTCTTTTCGGTTCATTTTGGTGCTGTAGTCACGGGGCTTAGGGCCAAAAATGACGCCACCACCACGCCATAGCGGGGAACGGATAGATCCGGCTCTGGCTCTACCAGTGCCCTTTTGTTTCCAGGGCTTGCGTCCACCGCCACGCACTTCGGCGCGAGTTTTAGATGAAGCATTGCCCTGACGACCGTTATTGATTTGCCGCACGAGCGCCCTATGCACAATGTGCGAGGCATTTTCAGCTGCGGCCACTTTGAGGTCTACGGTGGCGGTACCGGCCTCTTCACCCTGCCAATTTTTAACTACACAATCAACCATGATCTATCCTTTGATCTCTATCGCCTGACAATTCTTTTTTGAGCTGCTGGCTAGCGCCTTTCTCTTGGCTGCTCTTTGCTCTAGCTGAGCGCTTAACTTACCTGCTGTCCGACTTACTGCTGTCCGACGATGGTTGCAGGCACAATGCTAAGCAGTGAACCGGCCTTGCCAGGAACGCCGCCTTTGACGAGTAGGAGATTGCGATCACTATCTACTCTAAATACGCTGAGCTTACGAATGGTCACTCTTTCGTTGCCCATTTGACCAGCCATCTTTTTGCCGGGATACACACGACCAGGCGTGGTACCAGCACCCGTTGAACCGGGAGCGCGGTGATTTTTAGAACCGTGGGCCATGGGGCCGCGTCTAAAGTTATTCCGCTTTTGGTTGCCTGCAAACCCCTTGCCGATGCTGGTGCCGCTTACATCTATTAGTTGACCAGCCTCAAATAAGCTGGCCGCTAGCGATTGACCAATTTCAAATTCGCTGGTTTCAGCGACTCGGTACTCACGGAGGTGACGCACAGGCGTAGCGCCAGACTTCTTGAGGTGGCCAAGCTTGGGGCAATTAAGCGCCTTCTCTTTGACCTCGCCGTAACCGATTTGCACAGACGAGTAGCCGTCTGTCTTTTCTGTTTTAATTTGCGTGATTACGCAAGGGCCAGCCTGAATGACGGTCACTGGAATGGCATTACCAATTTCGTCAAACACCTGGGTCATACCAAGTTTGGTACCAAGAATACCGACAGCCACTGAATCTAGACTCCGCTTCACAACTCCCCAAGCTTGATGGCTTTAACCATTCGCCTGGGTTTTTTGACATACCAGCGAGCAATACTGGCTAACCAACTCAGCCCAAACCGCTAACTGCTCTCGGAGAAAAACTCCAAACTGCATTAGCGATTTTTTTTACGCTTGCTAGCCACACTGGAAAACAATCGACAGGGCTTTTTGTCTAGAGACTCAACTAAATGGCCTTAAATCAGCGAATCTAGAGAAAAACCTCATAGATTCAATAACGGGGTCAAACAGGTTTCTCAAAACTTGCCTTATCTTTGCGCCTAAGACTTGGAGGATGCGTTCGTTACCCACATTAGATAACGCTTGCTGCTTAAAAAAGCAGCCGCACTTTGTACCCCTAGTATCTATTTATCGGCGGCCTCTTATTATACACACTTTTTTGGGCGGGTCTATAAAGAATTTTTTGTAAAAAAGCCTGTGCACCCAGCTGGAAGCAAGCAGGCCAAAACAAATAGGCTAGTATCATACCTTAATAATATGCAGTAGTATTGTTTCGTGTTCTTTCTACGCTTTACCTGCTATGGCACTGATTGCATTTAATAAGTTCACGCGTGATCTAGAGAAGGCCGGTGCGCTGGGCGTTCGGATGCCATTGGAAGGGGGCCATGAGGGCCGGTATCGGCGTCGGGTACGTGCCGCTGGCTATGAGTGCACTCACCTGTCAGCGCGTGGGCTAGGTGATTTGTCGGCCTATCTGCTGGATGTGCATGGGGTGCGTCCGCCTCACTTGGGCAAGAAAAATCTGGATGCGTCGGCGACGGGCGATCGCTACTTCATTCCTCCGGTTGTCAGCTACCGCCTAGAGAGTCTTTTGCCAAAATCCAAAGGTCTTTTGCTGTGGATTATTGAAGGCCATATCCTTTCTAACCAAGAAGTTGAATTTTTGACTACGCTACCAACGCTGGAGCCACGAGTAAAAGTGGTGCTAGAAATGGGCGGCGATCGCGCCTTCACTTGGTTCCCACTTACAGAAGCTATTGCCGCCTAGCCATCTATTGCCAATATCATCATTGTTGCCAGCGCCTCTCGAATCGTTACAGTTGGGGCGCTGGTTTAAGCTGATTTGTGGCGCGAGCTATCAGGCCCTACCCGAAATTAGAAACCTAACGCTGGCCTACGCGCTAGCGGGTGCTGACTGTATTGATGTTGCCGCTGATCCAGCTGTTGTCGCAGCGGCTAAGTCTGGACTAGATGCGGCTGAAAGAATTGCTAAAGCAGCTCAGCGATCTGACTACAATCGGCCTTGGCTGATGGTCAGTATAAGTGCTGGCGAAGATCCCCACTTTCGCAAAGCTGAATTTGACCCGGCCATTTGCCCGTCAGATTGTCCGCGCCCTTGTGAAAAGATCTGTCCAGCAGAGGCGATTGAGTTTTCGACTGATTTTGTGGGGGTGAGGCGTGATCGCTGCTATGGCTGTGGGCGCTGCTTGCCTGTGTGCCCCTGGGGGTTGATTGCCGCCCGCTCATACCCGACGTCTATAGATGCGGTCGCTCAGCAGGTGCTCAGCCAGGTCGATGCGCTAGAAATTCATACCCACGTGGGCGAACACGCGGCCTTCACAGATCTTTGGCAAACCCTCCAGCTTTGGATGGGCAATCTGCAAATCATCTCTATTAGCTGCCCCGATGGCGACGGGCTGATTAACTATCTCAAAGATTTGAAACAAATCATGAAAGCGCCTGAATCGGCTCCAGGCGAAGATCTGAAGGCTAGCGCGATCGCACCGAAACCAAAGCCTCACAATGTAATCTGGCAGACAGACGGGCGGCCGATGAGCGGCGACATTGGAAAAGGCACTACCCACGCGGCTATTCGGCTTGCCGAAAAAGTGCTTCAGTCGGATTTGCTAGGCTATGTACAGCTTGCAGGCGGAACCAATCAGCACACCGTGCCAAAACTCACTCAGTTAGGACTGTTAACTCACCCCAGCCCCTTGAACGAATTGCCCCAATCAGTCCCCGGAGTATCAGGTGTAGCCTACGGCAGTTTTGCTAGACGCTTATTAATGTCATTTACCGACCAAACCCTTTATCTTGAAGAAACTCCCGCAATGTTATGGAAAGCTGTAGCGATCGCTGAATCTTTAATAGCCCCCTTGAAGCGACCGGTTTAATAGCGCCTCTTAAGCACTTGTTTACGGCATTTCTCTGATCGATATTCTCTATTCTTTTGTAACCACTGCTCTATGCCGAGTTTTGACGACGACTTGTTTGAAAGGAGTCCTTCAGCGGAGCCCAATCAGGTAGATTCCGCCCCTGCTAGCACTGATAGTACACCAGGCAATTCAGCTGATAATTTACCCTCAACACCGCCCCTGCCGCTACCCGAAAATACGGATGATCTGCCCCAGATATTGGCAATTTTTCCTGACTACATTCGCTTTCCGCTCAACCAGCATCCTCGTCGCGATCAGCTGATTGAAATCATTTTAGATCTAGGCCGTCTGCCAGAAGCAAGGTTTTCTGACGCGGTGGAGTACTTATCTGAAACGCCGGTTTCTAAAGCCGATCTTCAGCACTGTATAGATCGAGTGGGCCATTTTGGCGGTGATAACCGGGCTGGGTTAGAAAAAACCCTGCATCGCATTAGCGCCATTCGTAACCGATCGGGTGAAGTTATTGGGCTCACCTGCCGGGTAGGTCGCGCTGTGTTTGGCACAATTGGCATGATTCGCGATTTGGTCGAAACCGGCGGCTCGATTTTGATGTTGGGTCGCCCTGGCGTTGGCAAAACCACTGCTTTAAGAGAAATCGCGCGGGTGTTAGCTGACGATCTGATGAAGCGAGTGGTGATTATTGACACCTCCAACGAAATCGCAGGCGATGGCGATATTCCGCATCCGGCAATTGGGCGAGCAAGGCGGATGCAGGTAGCCAAGCCAGAGTTACAGCATCAGGTGATGATCGAGGCCGTGGAAAACCATATGCCCGAAGTCATTGTGATTGATGAAATTGGCACGGAGCTAGAAGCACTTGCGGCGAGAACCATTGCCGAAAGGGGCGTTCAGCTAGTTGGCACCGCCCATGGCAATCGGTTGGAAAACCTAATTAAAAACCCAACCTTATCGGATCTAGTGGGTGGTATCCAGTCGGTGACGCTAGGCGATGATGAGGCTCGTAGACGGGGAAGCCAAAAGAGCGTGCTAGAGCGCAAAGCCCCGCCCACGTTTGATATTGCGGTGGAAATGCACGAGCGCCAGCGTTGGGTCGTGCATGAAGATGTCTCTAATACCGTGGACTATTTGCTGCGAGGGCAGGTGCCGGGGCAGCAGGTCAGAGAAATCGGTGAAAATAGTCAGATCCTCATTACCAATGAGCTGCCGGGGCATTCCGGGCTCGTGGCTCCGGCAATGCGCGCTAATCGCAGAGGCCAACTAAGTCCGGGGCATCTGCGGGTTCAGGCTAATGGGGGCGGTGCCAGTGCAGGTGGATGGCGCTCTTCTGGCAAAATGAGGCCACCGGTTGCGCCATTGGGATCAGATTCTTTTGGCAAACGAGCTAGCCGCCCCTCGATTATTCTCGATGAGCAGCAGCGCTTGCAGTCTTTGCTGAATGACACGATTGTGCATTTGCCTGTCGGGGCCAATCGGGTCACGGCGGATCGCCGCATAGCTGATGATCTCAATGATCGGCACCGACAGGCTGAAGGGTTGGACGCTGAGCCTTGGGCAACCACAGAGGCTGCTTTTATAGAAGACGACAGCAAGTTTACCTGCATTTATGCCTATGGCATTAGCCGTCAGCAGTTGGATCATGTGGTGCGCACGCTAGAGCTGCCGGTAAAGTTCACTAAAGATCTGGGTTCAGCCGATGCAGTGTTGGCGCTGCGATCGCACCTCAAAAATCACGCCAAGCTCAAAGACGTCGCCAAAGCGCGGCAAGTGCCGGTATATACCGTTAAGTCCAATAGCATTCCGCAGATCACGCGATCGCTCAGACGAGTGCTCGATTTAGACGATGACGGCGAATCAGCCGAAGCCATCAATCTCGACCTCTTTGCCCGCAGCGGCGCAGATGATGAACTAGAAGCGCTCGAAGAAGCCAGACTGGCGGTAGAGCAAATCGTGATTCCCAAGCATCAGCCGGTGGAGCTATTGCCGCGATCGCCCAAAATCCGCAAAATGCAGCACGAACTCGCCGAGCACTATCGCCTAAAGTCCTTGAGCTTTGGCGATGAGCCCAACCGACGACTGAGAATTTATCCCGCCTAAAGGACTGCTAAATACTGGGCCAGATCAAACCCCAAATCAAACCAGGGATCACCTCTTTTGGAGGCTGTTCGGGCAGTCCCCTAGTCAGATAAGATAATTGTTCACTGAGTTCGCCTATCTCCCATTCTTTATTATGAAACGTTTATTGTCTCGCCTGTTTGCCCTGATGCTGGTCTCGGTAATTGGCCTCACTGGCTGTAGCGCTGTTGGGCCTAGTATAGGAGGTTTGACCGGGAACTACGCTGATGACACCGTAGCTTTGATCGACAGCTTGAGAGATTCGATTGCCATTCCTAAAGACACTCCGAATAAAGTTGAGCTACAAAACCAAGCCAAGCAAAGAATGAATGACTTTGCCGCCCGCTATCGTCGTGATAGCAGTATCTCTAATTTGAGCTCTTTTGCTACCATGCGAACTGCGCTCAACGCCTTGGCGGGTCACTACAGCGCTTATCCCAGTCGCCCGGTTCCGCAAAAGCTGCAAGATCGCCTAGAGCAAGAATTTAAGCAGGTTGAAGCGGCTCTTAGCCGAGGCGCATAGGCCATTATTAGGTCGTTAATTCTGTAACTTGCATGTGAAGATCCAGTCAACGCATTTGATAGTTGCCTGGATCTTTGCTATGTTGGTAAACCTGTGTAGTAAAACAAAAACTTTTGGACATGAAAGTCCGCGCCTCTGTCAAAAAAATGTGTGAAAAGTGCCGAGTTATCCGCCGTCGTGGTCGGGTAATGGTAATTTGCTCTAACCCTAAGCATAAACAGCGTCAGGGTTAAAGCTAGTTGCAGGCACCGTCGAAGGCTCCTCACTTGTGAGCTTTTGGTGAGAAATGAAGCGATCGCGACCCATTGCGATCCCAATATCAAAGACAATGTTAACGACGTAGACGATATCAATAAAATTGATGGAGTCACGGTTTTAGTTGAGCTTTCGCAAGAGGTCATCCAATATCAAAGTTTGCCGCTCAGTGTAGCGTTTTTCTAAGCCGCAGGTGCTTTACTTTTTGTAAAAGCCTGTTTTGGGAGTTTGGCGCATCACTAGAACTGCCTTTGATGGATTCTATTTTAGTTAAAGATTTCAGTTCCTTAGCCCTAGTGGCTGCGAACAGGTAAACGAAGGGAGAAATAATCGGTGGCACGGATTGCGGGCGTTGACCTGCCAAGAGACAAAAGAATTGAGATTGGCCTGACCTATATTTATGGAATTGGCCTCAGTCGCGCGCATCAGATTCTAGAAAAAACGGGCGTCAACCCTGACATTCGCGTTAAAGATCTAGAAGATGCAGATGTTATCAAGCTAAGGGAAGCCGTCGAGGGCGATTACCTAATCGAAGGTGATCTGCGTCGTCAGGTAAACATGAACATTAAGCGACTGATGGATATCGGTTGCTACCGTGGCCGTCGTCACCGAGCGGGTTTGCCGGTTCGAGGTCAGCGGACCCGCACCAACAGCCGCACTCGTCGCAGCGGCAAACGCACCATCGCGGGCAAGAAAAAACCGCCCCGCAAGTAACCTTGAGCAGGGGCTAACTGCTATAAGCGCGTACTGAAACTTTGTCAGTTCGCGTTTTTGAGTGAAATTCTAACGATTTCCCAGCTACGCCTCAGCTTTAACCTAGCTATATTGTTTAGTCCGCTTTGGATGACTAGAACTTCTATATAGTCTAAAAATACTCAATTCCTCGAACACCTCATCTGATTAGATATGGCAAAACCGATTAGAAAGACCGGCCCGCGCAAGCAGAAAAAAAATATTCCCAACGGCGTAGCGCACATTCAGTCCACGTTTAATAACACTATTGTCACCATTGCCGATGCCAGTGGTAACGCTGTTTCATGGGCCTCAGCGGGCTCTAGCGGATTTAAAGGTGCAAAAAAAGGGACGCCGTTTGCGGCTCAAACTGCTGCCGATAGCGCGGCTCGCCGAGCGATTGACCAAGGAATGCGTCAGTGTGAAGTTCAAGTCAGTGGCCCCGGCTCAGGTCGAGAAACTGCTATTCGAGCGCTGCAAGGTGCCGGACTCGAAATCACGCTGATTCGCGATGTCACCCCAATTCCTCACAATGGCTGTCGTCCGCCCAAGCGTCGCCGAGTGTAAGGTCTTTGCCGTTATAAGCCCCGTCATTTCAAGTCAGTTCGAGTTTAAGCCAAGAGAGGTTAGTGAATGGTGTTCCAAGTTGATTGTGTCGAGTCCATTGTTGAAGATGATCAAAGTCAGTACAGTCGATTTGTGATTGAGCCGTTAGAGCGCAGTCAGGGCACGACGGTCGGCAATGCCTTGCGCCGGGTATTACTCTCTAACCTTGAAGGTACGGCCGTGACTTCTGTGCGAATCGCAGGCGCTAGCCACGAATTTTCTACCATTGCCGGGGTTAGAGAAGACGTGCTAGATATTCTGCTGAACATGAAAGAAACAGTGCTAAAGAGCTACTCTGCTCAGCCTCAAATTGGTCGGATGGTGGTGCAAGGCCCTGCTAAAGCAACAGCGGCAAGTTTTGATTTGCCTTCTGAAGTAGATCTCATTAGCACCGATCAGTATATTGCCTCGATTTCTGCTGGGCATACGCTGGAAATGGAGTTTCGCATTGAAAAAGGCAAAGGCTACCGCGCGATTGATCGCAGCCGCGAAGAAACGGGCGGTGTGGACTTCATGCAAATTGATGCCGTCTTTATGCCGGTGCGGAAAGTCAACTACAGCGTTGAAAACTTTATTGATGCCGCAGGCGAGCGCAAAGATCGCTTGGTCATGGAAATTTGGACTAACGGCAGCCTGACCGCTCAGCAGGCGATGAGTGAAGCGGCAGCGCTTTTGGTAGATATGTTTAGCCCGCTGAAAGACGTCACGCTTGAGCCTAAGCGCGATGAAGACACCAAAGAAGAAGATCCCACTTATCAGATTCCAATCGAAGAATTGCAGCTTTCGGTGCGAGCTTACAACTGTTTGAAGCGGGCGCAAATCAATGCGGTTTCTGACCTGCTTGACTATAGCCAGGAAGACCTGCTAGAAATCAAAAATTTTGGTCAAAAGTCTGCTGAAGAAGTTGTCGAAGCGCTTCAGGTGCATCTAGGCATCATGCTGCCGCTCGAAAAGCCGACCAAAGCTGGCTAATCGCTAGGCAACTGATGACCTTAGACGGAGGTCAATCGGTTTAGAGATTCTTCTCAGAATTTTGGTCACTCACTAACTGTTTCATTTACAGACTTTTTCAAACAACTTTAGGAAAGGAGAAAACTCATGCGACATGGTTGTCGTGTATCCAAATTAGGCAAGGCGGCTGACCAGCGCAAAGCTTTGATGCGAGCGCTTACCACCGAATTGATTCGCAATGGCCGAATCAAAACCACCGAAGTGCGCGCTAAAGCTATGCGCTCTGAGGCCGAGCGAATGGTGTCATTGGCTAAAGATGGCTCTCTTTCGGCGCGTCGTAAAGCCCTCGGTTACATTTACGATAAGCAGCTTGTTCATGCTCTGTTTGCCCAAGCTCCTGAGCGCTATGCTGATCGCGAAGGTGGCTACACCCGCATTGTGCGTACGGTTAGCCGCCGAGGCGACAATGCCCGGATGGCGATTATTGAGCTAACTTAACCTGTTCTAACAGACGTACCTGAGCTGACTCAATGCCTAGCCGCACCGCCAAGCAACTGGCTAATTTATCGCCAGATCAGCAAAGCAAGCAGCGAGTGGCCTTAGTCATTCAGTATCAGGGCTCTGCCTTTCATGGATGGCAGCGTCAGCCCAAAGATCGCACGGTTCAAGCTGATATTGAAGGGGCTATAGCCTCTGTCATTGGCTACCACACCCCGTTACAGGGTGCAGGCAGAACTGATACTGGCGTTCATGCCGCTGCCCAAACTGCTCACTTTGATGCGCCTAGCGCGATCCCGGCTGAGCGATGGGCCAGCATCTTGAACGACAGACTCAGCAGTGACATTGTGATTCGAGCCTCTGCTCAAGTAGCCGATAACTGGCACGCTCAATTTTCAGCCCAGTGGCGACGCTACCGCTACACCTTTTACACAAGCCGATATCCCAATTTGTTTGTGCAGCCTTTTGTGTGGCACTACTATTATCAGCCGCTAGATGAAAGCCTAATGCTCAAGGCACTAACGCCCTTAGTGGGTTATCATAATTTGACCGCGTTTCATCGTGCAGGGTCAGATCGCGCCCATTCTTGGGTAGAGATGCAGGCTGTAGAATGCGATCGCTCAGGCCACTTTGTGCAAGTTGAATTGCAGGCAAAAGGCTTTTTGTACGGCATGGTTCGTCTGATTGTGGGCTTAATCGTCCAAGTGGGAGAGCAAGCGCTGTCTCCCGAAGGCTTTACTCACATTTGGCAAAACCAGCGCCGTAATTTGGTAAAATATTCTGCTCCCCCTCAAGGGCTGTGCTTGCTCCGCGTAGGCTATCCAGATTTCCCCTTTCCCGCTGAGGCTTGGGTCGATACTCAACCTCACTACTCTTTAGAATGATTCACGACGCTCACGGAAACCGCTATGTCTACTAAAACTACCCTTACTCCTGTTAACGAAATCGAACGCGATTGGTATGTGGTAGATGCCGCTGACCAGCGTTTGGGTCGGCTAGCTACTGAAATTGCGCAGGTTCTGAGAGGCAAAAAAAAGCCTAACTACGCCCCGCACATGGACATTGGCGACTTCGTAATCGTCGTGAATGCTGAGAAAGTAGCCGTTACGGGCAACAAAAATTCTCAAAAGCTCTATCGCCGTCACTCCGGTCGCCCCGGCGGAATGAAAACAGAAACCTTTGATCAATTACAGGCCCGCATTCCTGAGCGCATTGTTGAAAAAGCTGTTAAAGGAATGCTCCCCAAAAATGCATTAGGCCGCAAGCTCTTTACCAAGCTCAAAGTGTATGCTGGCTCCGAGCATCCTCACGCCTCACAAAATCCACAATCACTGACCGTTAACACTATTCCCGGAGGAAACTAACCCATGGCTGACCAATCTGATCGCGCTGTCTATTGGGGCACAGGCCGTCGTAAATCCTCTGTGGCTAGGGTTCGCTTAGTGCCCGGTAACGGCCAAATGACCATTAACAAAAAGCCCGGTGAAGACTATTTGCAGGGTAACCCCGCTTACCTTACTTCCGCCAAAGCGCCTTTAGAGACGCTAGGTTTAGAAGGCGAATACGATATCCTAGTCAATGTGCACGGGGGCGGCCTGACGGGTCAAGCTGATTCGATTAAGCTAGGCGTTGCTAGAGCTTTGTGTGTGCTAGATCCTGATAACCGGATGCCGCTGAAAACAGAAGGCTATCTCACCCGTGACCCGCGCCAAAAAGAGCGTAAAAAGTACGGTCTGAAGAAAGCGCGTAAGGCAGGTCAGTTCTCGAAGCGTTAACTTTGACTGTTCTCAACTTTCATCGACGGCTTCCTTTGCTGGACGACTTTTTTTGACCGATAGTTCAACTGAACGAAGTCAAGCCATAGTTTTTTTAACTGCTTCAATTGCTCATTTTCCTCTCTTAAAACTCTCTTGGAACCATGCCAAAAGCCGATATCCATCCTAAGTGGTACCCTGACGCCAAAGTGTTTTGCAATGGCGAACAGGTGATGACTGTGGGCTCAACCAAGCCTGAACTCAGTGTAGATGTGTGGTCAGGAAATCATCCTTTCTATACGGGCACGCAAAAGATTATTGACACCGAGGGCCGCGTTGAGCGCTTCTTGCGTAAGTACGGTATGTCTACAGAAGCCGATGCGACTGAAGCAGGCGGCGACGCTAAGAAGTAGCAACCATCGCTTTAAACCAAGATCCGGGTGGCAGACCTTTTGCAGTTGTTGTGGAGGTAGGCCGCTCGGATATTTTTTTGGCAATGACTTTGGATCTTCTTAGTAAACTCATTCTGGTTAAAGATCATGGCGGAACCTTATTTACTCAAAAAACTAGCTTCGGTAGAGCAAACCTTTAACGAGCTGACGCGGCGGATGGCCGATCCCGACGTCGCTAAAGACCCGGATGAGTTTCAAAAGATTGCCAAACTTCGTGCTTCTTTAGAAGAAACCGTTACGACTTACCATGAGTGGCAGCAGCTTCAAGCAGATCTTAAAGGCGCTGAAGAAATCTACAAAGAATCGGTCAGCGATCCTGAAATGCATGAAATGGCGGGGCTAGAGGTTGCTGAGTTAGAAGAAAATAACGAACGGCTGGAAGATCGGCTGAAGGTCTTGCTGCTGCCGAAAGATCCGAATGATGACAAGAACATTATGCTGGAGATTCGCGCTGGAACGGGCGGCGATGAAGCGGGTATTTGGGCAGGTGATTTGATGCGGCTGTATAGCCGATATGCCGAGACTCAGGGCTGGAAGGCACATTTGCTGAGCGAATCGAGAGCTGATATGGGCGGTGTGAAAGAAGCCGTGATTGAGGTGAAAGGCGATCAGGTCTATAGCAAGCTGAAGTTTGAGTCAGGGGTGCATCGGGTGCAGCGGGTGCCGCTGACTGAATCGGGTGGGCGTGTGCATACCTCGACAGCGACGGTGGCGATTATGCCAGAAGTCGATGACGTGGAAGTGCATATTGACCCCAAGGAAATTGTGATGACAACCGCGCGATCAGGTGGTGCGGGTGGTCAAAACGTGAACAAGGTGGAGACGGCGGTGGATTTGATTCATAAGCCGACGGGAATTCGGGTTTTTTGTACGGAGGAGCGATCGCAGCTGCAAAACCGTGAGCGGGCCATGCAAATTTTGCGGGCCAAGCTGTATGAAATGAAACTGCAAGAGCAGCAGGATGAGATTACTTCGATTCGGCGATCGCAAGTGGGCTCCGGCTCTCGCTCCGAAAAAATCCGCACCTACAACTACAAAGACAACCGCATGACGGATCACCGTCTCAACCAAAATTTTTCGCTCAACAGCATTTTAGAAGGCGACATTGAAACAGTCATTCAGTCTTGCATTACTCAAGATCAGCAAGAGCGGCTACAAGAACTCGCTGCTTCAACTGCTGAAGCGGTTTAAAGTTCGTCATTGAGTCGATCTATTAAGCTATTAAGAACGGCTACGAAGGTACAGACGGATGGTTTTAACGGTTAGCCCAGAGCAAATCACGCTACCACCCGGAAGTGAAGTCACCCTGCGGTATCAGACCTGGGCGGATTACGAAGCCATCTTAAAAGGTCGTCGAGATAATGCCGCGATTAAGGTTCGCTTCAATGCCAATACTCAAGAGATTTTTCTGATGGCTCCTATGGCAGGCCACGGTCGCCGCATAGACATTTTGGTGGATCTTGTTAAAGCCTTGCTACGCTATGAAAATAGAGATTGGGATAGCGCCCATCCGATTACGCTAAAACAAGGACAAACCGCAGGAGCCGAGCCGGATGCCTGTTTTTATATTCAAAATTGGCAGCGAATTTTAGGAAAAGAGCGCATTGACCTCAGCCAAGATCCTCCGCCCGATCTGGCAATTGAGATGGATTTAACGTCTCTGACTGACTTAGAAATTTATCAAATTTTGGCCGTACCCGAGCTATGGATCTATCGCCAAGGTGCTTTGATGATCTATGTGCTTACTCAAGGCGTTTATCAAGAAAGCTTAACGAGCCGGAATTTTCCTAGCTTGCCCGTTAAAAACGTTTTACCGAAGTATGTTGAAAGAGCTTGGAGTGCGGGCTCAAGTATTGCTCTACGAGAGTTTGAGGATTTTTTGAAGGCGAGATAGTTGTTCTTTTATTGATAAAGCTAGCGTTGACTAATTCAAGTGTTCTAGGTGACAATGCCATCATTAGTTGCCTTGCCCTTTCTGGCGTTGATCTATGCCGAAATTTCTCCATATTTCCGATATCCATCTTGGCTTTGATCGCTATGACAGCAAAGAACGCACTGTAGATTTTTTCTATGCCCTGCAAGATGTGCTGCAAAAATACGCGATCGCTGAATCAGTAGATTTTGTGATTGTGGGCGGCGATCTGTTTGAGCATCGCAACATTAAGCCCGCCATTTTGAACCATGCTCAGGCTTGTTTTCAACTGCTGAAAGCAGCAAACATTCCCGTGCTAGCCATTGAGGGCAATCACGACAATGCACCCTTCGGGACAAAATCGAGCTGGCTGCGCTATCTATCGGATTGGGATTTACTAAAGCTGTTAGAACCTGGCAATATTAGCGCCGATGAGCCTTTCTATTCGCCTTGGGATGAAGACGATAAGCGCGGTGGCTACATCGATCTTGACTGTGGCGTGCGGGTGCTGGGCTCTAGTTGGTATGGAGCCGCTGCGCCGAGAGCAATTGCGCAAATTGCTGAAGCGATGGGCGAGCTGCCGCCTGCGCCGGGGCCGTCTATTTTGCTGTTTCATCATGGCTTAGAAGGGCAAATTTCTCGCTATTCGGGGGCGTTGCGCTATGGCGAATTGCTGCCTTTAAAGAAAGCGGGGGTGGACTATTTGGCGCTAGGCCATATTCATAAAAGCTATGAAGAAGATGGCTGGATTTTCAACCCTGGTTCGCTAGAAGCTAATAATGTTGAGGAAAGCCAGTTTAAGCGCGGGGCGTATTTAGTAGAAATTGATTCGCAAGGGATTCGCGCTGAGCTGAAGACGGATTATCAGCAGCGGACGATTGTGCGGCTTCAGCTTCAGATGAGAACGCAAGATTTGATTGAGGCCGTCGAAGTGGGGGCTGAAGCTCTGATTACTGAAGCTATCCGAGTTAAAAAAATTGTTCCTGAGCATCGGCCAATTGTCGAACTTCGCATCAGTGGCACCGTTGGCTTTGATCGGCTGGAATTAGATACGCGATCGCTGCAAAAACAGCTCCAAACCCAGTGCAATGCCCTAATTTTTCTATTGCGCTACGACGTAGAAGACGCCGCCTACGCCTCGCCCATTGCCGATGAGGCCAGCCGCTTAGAAGTTGAGCAAGAAGTCTTCACCGATTTGCTCGCAGCCAATGCTATTTACAAAAAAAAGGCTACTCAGCTTGCCCACGGACTGATTGATCTTAAAGATCGACAGATGGCCGGTGAAAGTGAAGAAAGCCTATATGCGCTAGTGGAAAGCATCCTCGCCGCCGAGTAGATTTTAGTTAGCTGTGAGGCATCAACTAATGCATAAAAACTGCCCGCTGCTGCCACAGCATCCAGACACCACTGAAGCCCACAAAGCTAATCACCGCCTTTTGAAACTGCTCAGCGCTCATTTTTTCGAGTACCTTTCGCCCTAGCCAATTGGCCGGTAGCGCCGCGCCCCCAATCACCAGGCCATAACCCACTAAGGTCGGTGACAGTACGCCCAATGCTGCATAGGTCAAAATTTTGACCAGATGAGTCAAGCTTAAGCTGGCGGCGCGAGTCGCGACCATTTTTTCCTTTTCGAGGCCATAGCTGAGGTAAGCCGGGTTCAAAATCGGGCCAGTACTGCCAATCAGGCCAGAGGCGACGGCATTGATAAAGCCCAGCGGTAGAAAATGCCATGCCTTGACGGTAAAGGTCGGTAAAGCAATGCGATCGCGCAATAAAGAATGCAGCACCATGTAGAGTAGCGCGATCGCAATAAAAGCCTGCAACCCTTCCGCTTGCACTTGCGTAAACGCATACGCTCCTAATACCGCTCCAACGACGACTCCCGGCACCTGCCAAAGCGTCAGCGACCAGTCAATATGCTGCCTGAGCAAAACGCCCCGCTGCAAATTGCCAAGCACACTGCCAATCGTCAAAACCGGCGCAGCCGACTGAGCACCGAGTAAAAACGTCACCAGCGGAATCAAAATTAGCGGACTGCCGCCGCCCACCAGCATACTGGTAAACCAAGCAGTGAAACTGACTGAACCAAGCCAAAAAAGAACAACGGCACTAGACATGGACAACGGTAGCCAAATAGCGGTAGCCAGAGAAATAGAAAGAGCAATAGCCAGTTAAAACAAAAAAATATTAGGCACAGCTCATTCGTACGCTAGCGCCTAAAATTATCTTTTTATTAAGACTATTAACCTTTCCTTAATCATAAAGGACAGGCGTGCAAGCTGTTTGGTGGAATTTAGCTAGTTGCTTTAAGGGATATCTGTTATTGCTCTAACGGATCTAAAAAGCAGGCCGATGACTGCTCAAAGCGTCAAAATAAACCACCGTTGATATGCATTCTGACAATTGGCGTACTCTAGAGCGACCGATATTTTTCGGGGTCAGCTTTTGAGCTGACTGACTTAGACGCTATCAACGAAGAGCCATGTCACCAGCAGAATCAGAAAGGTTGCTCAAGGCTGGAATGAGTGATTACAAAAAGGGAGACTATGTAGGCGCGATCGCCACGCTCTCTCAGCTCAATCACGCACCTAGCCGCACTCACCGCCTCAAAGCCGGAATGGGCCTCGTGCGCACCTACATGGCCCAGCAGGAATGGATTAAAGCCAAAACCCTCTGTCAAAAAATCGGTCACAGCTCTAAGCCAGCCGTTCAGCAGTGGGCCGCCACAACGCTCAAAAAAATTGAAAGTCGCGCCAGCCATCCGACTGCTCATGCTGACGATAACCTATCGATTTTTCACTACGCTTACCTCAATCAAGCAATTGGCCCAGAGCCTGACGAGGATATCGTTGATCAGCCCGACAATGAGCCTGTCAATGATCAGCTCATCACCGATCAACCCTACAACTTGCCCAATGCAGGCCGGTTGAATAAAGGGCGATCGCTAGGCAAAATCAAGAAAGGTTCACTGTGGATAGCGCCAGTTGCGGGTGCATCTTCTTTTTACGCGCTCTCACTTTACTGGGTGCAAGAGTTTCTTCCCAGGAGCAGTCGTTTTTTCAACGTTCCCTTACGTGGGTTAGATCGGCTGCTGCCGATGGCAGTGAGGCAACTGCCTGAAACCTACAGCGGCTTAGCCTGGCTGCTAGCAGGCTGTTTGGGCGGATTGGCTATAGCCTCCCCGTGGCTATGGGATCTGTGGCTACGGAGCACTGCCCAAGTTCAAGCCTTCTCTAACCAAAAGCTCCGCGAGTATTCGCCAGAAGCCGCTACTCTACTGGGCCAGCAGTGCCATCAGCAGCAATGGCCTTTTCCGAAGCTGTGGAAGCTGCCCACTGCGGTGCCTTTAATTTTTTCCTATGGCTGGCTGCCTCGCAATGCCAGATTAGTCGTCAGCGAAGGGCTCTTAACTGATCTAGCCGCCGATGAAATTGCGGCCCTAGTTGGCTACGAAATGGCCCACTGGAAAACCGGGCATTGGGCTTTTCTATCCACGCAGGGGCTCGTGCTTCAGCTCTTTCATCAGCTTTACTGGCAGCTCTCGCTGTGGGGAAATCGGCAGGCTAAGCCCTTATATTGGCTCACAGGTGTGCTGGCAACGCTGAGCTATTGCTTGTTTTGGCTGGCTCGAATACCAGGACTATGGGTGAGTCGGGTGCGGACTTATGTGGGCGATCGCACAGCCACTGATCGCACCGGCAACCCCAACGGCCTGACTCGCGCTTTGGTCAAGCTGTCTTTTTCTCTGGCACGCGGCATTCAAACCCAAGGCTACACGCCTCCTATATTAGAAAGCATGGCCCTGATGCTGCCCGTTGACGCTGATCTCAATCGGCAGTCGCTGTATGGCCATATGCCGCTAGAGCAGCTATTCGCTTGGGATAACCTCAACCCGATTCGTCACTGGATGAGTTTGAATGATTCTCATCCGCCCTTGGGCGATCGCCTCCGATTACTCATGGCCTATGCCCAACACTGGAAACTCGACCCAGAACTTCACTTACCGCAGCCCCGCCGACAACATCAAAAACTCTCACCGTCAGAATGGGCTCTGCTGATTAGCCAAGGTACTCCTTTCTTTGGGCTAGCAATCGGCCTGCTTACTGGCCTCTTGCTGCTGACAGCGGGTGCTTTTGCCCATTGGCTCAAGCAACCAGCATTAGACTGGATGTACAAAGAAACTGGTCTAGTGCTGGGATGTATTTTTCTAGGCACTGGCATCGGCACTGTGCTCCGAATCAATCGTTTTTTTCCCGATTTACCTAGCGATCTGCCGCTCGCCCAATCGTTTCCACCGTGGATACAGTGGCTGAGCGACCCGCACCTATTGCCGGTCAGCAGCCTCCCCGCTCAGCTCTCAGGCATTCTTCTAGGCAGACCCGGCATCGCCAACTGGCTAGGGCAAGATCTGCTTCTGCATATCAACGCTGAGTCCCCTTCACCCATCAGCCCCGGACTGCTGAAGCTGCACTTTTTCTCAGCCCTTGGCCCCTTAGGCAACGTTGTCCGATGTGGTTCAACCCCTGCTGCCCTGATTGGCCAATCGGTTCAGATCCTGGGCTGGTTTCGTCGTGGCAATCGCCTATGGCTCGATCTCAACAAACTGTGGCTCAACAAACTAGAGCTGAAGAAAAGTGTTCAACAGAGCCCAAACTCTGGCATCAACGCTAGTCCCTCACTTCAAGCAGCCCACCCGATGTATTCCTTACTGCTGGCCATTATCACCAGCGGATACGGAATCTGGCTGCTGGGTCTAGGTCAGATGTGGCAAGAAGTATGGGCTAAAATCATGCGCTAAAGACACTTACCACTGCTGAGGAAAAGCCAAAACATGAAGAAATGTTGCGAACCCTAGAAAAGGGTGTTAGATTTTTCACAAGAACTTATTTCAGGTTCTCCTACTCTCAACACAGCATCTTGGCCAGTCGATTTTTTCGGCTGGCTTTTATTTTGCTTTGGCCTAGGTTTGCTTACAGGCATCGTGATACTTTAAATGAAGTGTCTTGTTGAAAGCGTGAGACATGACAGGTTTAGCCTTTTTGTACAAAGTCATTGTTTGCAGCACTGTTGGCTACGTGATACGAAGCTTTTCATAGACTCCCAAGACATAACTCCCTTGATTAGAGCCACATGGGCGTCCACTGAATTGAGCGCTATTGAGGCTTACTCCAAATTTAAAAAAGTTAGAGGTTATTCTCAATGTCAGTTCGTTTATATTTTGGCAACTTGCCTAGGGACTTAGAGCGCGAAGCATTTGAAGCAATTTTTGTTGAAGATACCGACAATTTGGTTTCAGTCAAGCTAATTGCAGATCGTAAAACGGGCAAATGCCGTGGATTTGGCTTTGTGACGGCCAAAACGGACGAAATCGCCGATACTTTGGTCGAGAAGTACAATGGCTTTTCGATTCAAGATGCGGTAATCAAAGTTGAAAAAGCGATGCCCCGCACTGAAAAAGAAGAAATCGCTGAGCCGAGTGCTAATAATGCACCTAATCGTCGTGCTAAAAAAGGAACCCGCCGCGACAGCACCGCTGCGCCAGTTGCTTCTGAAACAGAGTCGGCAGCGGTAGCGCCCGCCGATCCTCGCTGGGCAGCAGATTTGGCTAAGCTTAAAGACATGCTAGCCGCACAGGCAACGCCTTCGTAACGTCTGTTCTGAACTCTCTGTGCAAATATCCCACATAAAAAGCAGCCGACTCTCTATTGTTAGAGGTGCTAGAGGCTGCTTTTTTGATGCGAGTGCTTTGCGAGTTACGTTGGTTGCGTTGTTGAGAGGCGCTGCTAGGAAACGCGGGCTCGAATGAGCGCCTGAGGCAAGCACAGGAGTTTGCGCGGTTTTGGCACAAAGGCTCGACGGTTGAATACGTCGTAGTCGTTTTCAATGATGACATCTAAAATTTTGCGGTAGAGCATCAGCGCCGACCACACGGGCCACCGAGCGTCAGGGTGCAGTCTGCCAATGCCGCTTTCGGCTTCTTGGTAATACTTAAAGGCCCGCTGAATTTGAAAGCGCATGAGCGATCGCCACCGATCATCAATTACCCCGTTCATCAAGTCGGCTTCGGTATAATCAAACAGAGCGAGATCTTCTAGCGGGAGATAAATGCGATCACGTCGAGCATCTTCACCCACATCTCGCAAAATATTTGTCAGCTGATTTGCGACCCCTAGCGCCACCGCCTCTTTAATCGGCGGTACTACCGGATTAAGCCGTCGCCAAGGGGCAGCATTCACGCCCGCATCCATTCCCATCACCGTCGTAGACATCAATCCAACCGTACCGGCAACGCGATAGCAATAGAGCTTGAGATCTTCAAACGTTTCGTAGCGCGACCGGTGTAAATCCATCCGCTGCCCAGCGATCATGTCACGAAAGGGCTGAATGTCTAGGTTAAATCGCTGTAACGTATCGACCAATGCCACATCGGCATCGTCTTTGGGATAGCCAGCAAACACATGCTCTAGCTGCAACTCCCAGTGATCGAGCGTACTTTCGGTCGTAAATTGGGCCTGCGGGCCATCCACTAATTCGTCAGTACGTCTGCACCATACATAGATAGCCCAGATAGCTCGTCGCTTAGCCTCCGGCATGAGCAACGTTCCCATGTAAAACGTTTTAGAATACTCTGCTGTGATCTGCCTGCACTGCTCGTAGGAGGCTTCAAGCGATACAAGCTTAGGAGCGGCAGTCATAGGAAAAGGACGGGTCAGTTGCAGCATCAATGCCTCAAACTGGAAAAATGAACAATTATCAGGTGGCCAACCTAGCCTCAAATCGCTGCCACCCAAACGCCTGTAGTCAAGCGTCTATAGTTAAACGTCTATATTCAAACGTTTACGGCAAACACCTAGGACTTCAGCTCACTATTAGCTCACTAAATGAGCCTTGAGCCGAAGCAACCTAACATTTCACGAGACAGCGCTTTACAAGATAGCTAAGATTCTCTCAAGAAGAGGCGGTCTCAAAGCGTAGCAGTACGTAATTTCTCTATTATATGTTTCAAAGCGTTACATTTTAGAACAAACATCTGTTTCCCTGGCCGCTTTTCTGGCGCTCAGCTCACAATACCTAGCCCCCTTGACGAATTAAGCGGGCGCAAAACATTCATTGAGAGACTTCATTGGATTGTATGAGCGAAGGGAATGCTGGTTGCAGCTAATTACCCGTGAGCCTAGTCTGCTTGCAAGCTATCATGTAAACCTCAATCACATGGCCTCATGTCTGGACTCAGCGGTCAAAAAGCATTAGGCCACAAGGGCAGAGCCATAAAACGCCGGTTAAGGTGAACGTTAAAACAAGCGGTGGTCAACGAAAGGGAACTAAGTAAATGACAAAGGCTAACGTCGATTTTTTGCAGCAGAATGATCCAGAGTTAGCGGCCATGATGGGTCAGGAGCTGAACCGACAGCAGACCCATCTGGAGCTGATCGCCAGTGAAAACTTCACCTCTCCAGCGGTAATGGCGGCTCAAGGCTCTGTCTTGACCAATAAGTATGCAGAAGGCTTGCCCAGTAAACGCTATTACGGTGGCTGTGAGTTTGTCGATCAAGTGGAGCAGCTCGCAATTGATCGGGTGAAAAGTCTGTTTGGTGCAGCCCATGCCAATGTGCAGCCGCACTCTGGCGCGCAGGCTAACTTTGCGGTGTTCTTGGCTTTGCTAGAGCCTGGAGACACGATTTTAGGGATGGATTTATCGCACGGCGGACACCTCACGCATGGATCGCCGGTAAATTTCTCGGGCAAATGGTTCAATGTGGTGCAGTACGGCGTTAACCGTGAAACCGAGCAGCTAGATTTTGATGAAATTCGGGCTTGTGCGCTAGCGCACAAGCCAAAAATGATTATCTGTGGCTATTCGGCCTATCCTCGGGTGATTGATTTTGAGAAGTTTCGCGCTATAGCGGATGAAGTTGGCGCGTACCTAATGGCCGATATTGCCCATATCGCTGGACTTGTCGCTACCGGACATCACCCCAACCCACTGCCTCACTGTGATGTCGTCACCACGACAACTCACAAAACCCTGCGCGGCCCTCGCGGCGGACTGATCATGACCCGCGATCTTGATCTGGGCAAAAAGTTTGATAAAGCCGTTTTTCCCGGTAGCCAGGGCGGCCCGCTAGAGCATGTGATTGCCGCTAAAGCAGTGGCTTTTGGCGAAGCGCTTCAGCCCGAATTTAGAGACTACTGCGAGCAGGTGATCAAAAATGCTCAGGCGCTAGCGGCTCAGTTGCAGGCTCGCGGCATCAAAGTCGTTTCGGATGGCACTGATAATCACATTGTGCTGATGGACTTGCGCTCTATTGGCATGACTGGCAAGATTGCCGATGCCCTGGTCAGTGAAGTGAATATTACGGCCAATAAAAACACGGTGCCCTTTGATCCAGAGTCGCCTTTTGTCACTAGCGGTCTGCGCTTAGGTACGCCTGCGATGACGACCCGTGGCCTCGGTGAACCAGAATTTGTAGAAATTGCCAATATTTTGGCGGACTGTTTGCTCAATCCAGAAGATAGTGCGATCGCGGCTGATTGCAAACGCCGGGTGCTGAATTTGTGCGATCGCTTCCCCCTCTACCCACACCTGCAAACTGCTACCCCAGTCGCCGAACCTGTCCTGGTTTAGTTTGAAATTTAATTTCAAAGCGGGTTACAAAGCACTTCGCTGCTAACGACTTAGAAAAAAGCTCTAAACGCTGCTGAGACAGTTTGTTTGGGGCTTTTTTTAATAGAAAACATCCGAAAACCCGCTCAGAGATAATCCGTAAATCGACCCAATGGCGTTGGTTTGTCTGACTCAGTTAGCCGAATGTCAGGCAAACTATTTATATGAGGATTTTTTGATGTTTCTCATGCACTAGATAGATTGTTAAGGGGTATACTGTCGCCCAGTAGGTTTCAAAGGGTAGGTTTGAAATAGCCTGCTACTCGACGTATCCCTTAAGATAAGTTCGTCTTTTAGCCATTTGTTTAGAAGGTGCACCTCCAAGCTCCGTCCACCCTACACAGCTTCTTGTGATGTCGTTCCCGCTCTACCATTTGCTAGCCTTTTTAATTTCAGCAACTATCGTCTTGGTTCTGACGCCCGTTGTTAGAAAAGCTGGCCTCGCTAGCGGCAGAGTAGATTTACCCGGCGGAAGAAAAGTTCACGCTCAGCCGATGGTGAGACTTGGCGGCGTTTCTATTTTCTTTGGCGTTTTGATTGCGCTGCTCATTGTGTGGGGCACAGGTGGGTTTATTGGGGTCGATGGGCTGCCGCTCAAGCCTGTCAGTGAGCATTCTATTTGGGGTGTTACTATCGGCGGTTTGGCTTTCTTTGCCATTGGCCTCGCGGATGATCTGTTTGGGCTTTCAGCCATCAAGCGCCTGATTATGCAGTCTATAGTCGCTTCAGCGGCTTGGTATGTGGGCGTAGATATTGCATTTTTGAGCATTCCTGGTTTGGGCATCACCCAACTGCCCGATATTATTAGCCTGATTGTGACGGTGGTTTGGTTGGTAGGTATGGCCAACGCGATCAACTGGATTGATGGGCTAGATGGCTTGGCTGCTGGCGTCTCAGGCATTGCCGCACTGGTCATGATGGTGGTGAGCCTTTATATGCAACAGCCCGCTGCGGCTCTGATTGCCGCTGCCTTGGCCGGTGGATTGCTGGCTTTTCTGCGCTACAACTTCAACCCGGCGCAGATTTTTATGGGCGATGGGGGGGCGTATTTTATTGGCTTTACCCTTGCAGGGGTGGGTGTTATTGGCTTAGTAAAAGGCGTTACTACCGTTGCTGTGCTGCTGCCGTCACTGACGCTGGCCGTACCGATTTTAGATATGTCTGCGGTGATTTTGCTGCGCCTACGTCTGGGGCTGTCACCGTTTGTGGCCGATAAGCGCCATTTACATCATCGCTTGCTCAATGCGGGCTTTTCGCATCGCTTTACGGTGCTGTTTATCTATGCGCTGGCGCTGTGGGTGGGTAGCTTGGCAATGGTCGTAGCCGGACTGCGGGCAGGCATTCCCTTTACCTTTGCCTCAACAGCGCTGCTGAGTTATACGGGCTGGCGCGCGGTTCAGAATGTGAAGTAGCTGAAGCTAGGAGCCGTAGGGATAGGGATAGGGCTGAATTAGGCGCTTAGCCCGGTATACATAAAAGGTTTCTGTAGTGATGCCGCCTCGCTGAATGGAGATTTCTGTAAGGGGGGTGACCGATTGGAAATAGGGCGCGATTCCCTTGGAAGGCTTTGCCATCGCACTCGCCACTTGCCCCTGCGAAGACCGCGTAAAGCTGATAAACAGCGCATCTTTGCCTAACCAATCTTGAGGATGAAACCAAAAAGCGTGGCCTCTGGGATCGGGCGTAAAGCTAGTCACTGGCATATCTTTTGAGTCTGCTAAAGCCATTGCTAAGTAGCCGCTAAGCCAGTATTCGTGCGTCACTACAAAATCAGTCTGAGCGAGTGCTGCTTGAAACTCATTCGATTGTCGAAACTGCTGACCTAGCTGCCCCACATCAATCAGCTGCGTAGAAGGATCTTGCGGTGGCGACACCAAACCGCCAAAAATAGCGTAATGACCGGGCTTTTGTAGCGTACCGAGGCTGATATGGCTTAGAGCGACCAGCAGTAGCGAGGCCACGATCAGCCCAGTGCTTTTGAGCCACCGTTCGATTTGACGATGGGGCCAAGCGGCGGCGGATTTTCCCAATAGTAAGCTCAAGCTCCATAGCCCAGGCACGGGCCAAGCCGGAAACGTATGGGTGAGGCCGCCTAGCAGAGTAAATCCAGCAGCGACTGGTAAGCCAGCCCAAAGCAAAAAGCTGGTTTTGGTGTCCGCTTTAATGATCTGGCGCAAGCTTACCCACCATAGCGGCAAGCCGATTGAAGGAAACAAAAAGGCGATTTGAGCGAGCAAGACGCCCAGCAAATTGAGGATGGAATAATGGGTGGTTTCGGATGAGAAGCGATCGCCCAACTGAAACCGAAACGAAATCCACTCATGCAGGCTATTCCAATACAGCAGTGGAAACAGCGTTAAGCCATACGCGCCCACGCCTATCCACAGCCACCGAGAGCGAAACACCCCCCGATAGTCAGCGCTGGCAAGACAAAATCCCACCAAGCTCAGTCCCAGCAAAAAGCCATGATATTTGCTCAAACAGGCCAAGGCGATCGCTAAAGCAATCAAAACTAGCTTTGGGGTTGGACGATAAGCTCGATTATTACCCGGAAAAAACTCGCGAGCGCAGAGATACAGCGTCAAACTCCAGAAAAAAATCAGCGCATTGTCAGGAGCCGTCAGGGTGCCGCAGGTGAGAAAGAAAAGTGGCGACAGGGACGCTATTGCTGCCGCTAGCCACCCCGACTTGGCATCAAACAGCCAGCGCCCCGATTCATACAGCAGCCACAGACTGAGCGTAAATAGCCCCAGTGCGCCTAGCCGAATTGTCAGCGGCGACACCCAGCCCGTAAGCCAGACCCCAATACCCGTGGTTAAAGCAACCACAATAGGATGATCGAAATAGCTCCAGTCGAGATGGCGCACATACAAAAAATAGTAGGCTTCATCAAAACCAGGCGGCAAAAACGTCGCGATGATGAGACGAAAAACGAGCCCCCCTAAAAGCAGCCAGCCAAGCTGTGAGCGATTATTCAAAAGCTGATTCAAGATATATTGACGCGCAGATTCATTAGCCCAGTTGAGCGCCGAAACTGGCAGACTGTAATCACCCATAATAAAAGAAAAGCATCGATTTCTCCCCATGAACCAAAGCGCTGAAATCATCTGCATTGGCACCGAACTATTGCTGGGCGATATCCTCAATAGCAATGCGCGCTATCTTGCTCAGCAGTTGGCCAAGCTCGGCATTGCCCATCATTACCAAACGGTCGTGGGTGACAATCCCTTGCGTATTCAGCGGGCAGTGGCTATAGCCTGCGATCGCGCCCGTCTGCTGATCTTCACAGGCGGACTCGGCCCGACCCCGGATGATCTAACAATGGCAACGCTGGCTGATTTTTTTGATGCTCCGTTAGTAGAGCGGCCCGAAGCTGTCGTTGAGCTAGAAGCTAAATTTGCAAGCCGGGGCAACGCACTCGAACCCAGTAGTCGCCGCCAAGCCCTGCTACCTGCCGCCGCAGATATTCTACCGAACCCAGTAGGCACGGCTCCCGGTGTGATTTGGCAGCCCAGAGCCGGACTGACGGTGATGACATTTCCAGGGGTGCCCAAAGAAATGAAGGCCATGTGGCAAACGACGGCAATTCCGTACTTGCAGGCGAATGGCTGGGCCAATGGCGTGATCTACAGCCAAACGCTGAAGTTTTGGGGCATTGGCGAACAGCGCTTGGCGCAGCAGGTCGCACCCTTGCTAGCCGCCGCTAATCCAACGGTCGCGCCTTATGCCGGAGAGCATGACGTAATTCTGCGGATTTCTGCCAAGGCTGACTCGATGGCGGCGGCCAAAACCCTGATCGTCCCCGTCGCTGAAAAGATCCGAGCTATTGGCGGCCTCTATTGTTATGGGCAAGATGGTGACACCTTAGCAAGCGTAGTCGGCCAATTGCTAAGCCAGCGCTCACAAACGCTGAGCGTCGCCGAATCTTGTACGGGCGGCGGGCTGGGCCAAATGATTACCGCTGTCGCTGGCAGCTCTAGCTATTTTTTGGGGGGCGTTATTTCTTATGACAACCGCATAAAGCAGCATCTGTTAGGCGTCGATGAGCAGCTGCTAATGACCGAAGGGGCAGTGAGTGAACCGGTGGCTAGAGCAATGGCTGAGGGGGTGCGTCATCGCCTCGGCACCGATTGGGGGCTCAGCATTACCGGCATCGCCGGGCCGGGAGGAGGGAGTGAAACTAAGCCCGTGGGCTTGGTGTATATCGGGATTGCCTCAGCAGCGGGCATTCAAGTTGAGAAATGTGAGTTTGGGGCGGATCGCGATCGCGACAGCATCCGACAGCGCAGCGCTCTGACAGCTCTCAACCTGTTGAGATTGAGTCTGCTGAGATGTGAGAGTCAGTCTCAGTGAGACCTCTAGCGTTCAGAGCCCATAGGAATGCTGATAACGGCCTCGCAGAAGCCTTGTCACTTCCATCTAAAGAAATAGAGAAAATCGTATAAATTCTTCTAAGCCTACCTTGATCATTCCGCTCAATTGGTTATCATGAATACACATGTCAGCTACTTTCACTCTATTTTGACTGCCCCGTTTCGGCCCCTCTAGTCCGACACTGATCTAAGCGATCTAACAGTCTCAACTTGAAAGCCTGCTGTTATCTCCAATCTGGCGATCGCTCAAGTTATACAAGCTATACTTAAGTAACTCAGATAGGCAACTTTGCAGAATATGAGAGGGAGCCACCTAGCTCATGGATTACATCGACCAGGTTTTAGAAAAGCTTAGAGAATGGGTTGACAAAGCTATAGATGCTTTGTTTGGCCCTCAGTCGCAGCCTGAGCACGAGCCCATTCCAATCCCTATAGACGACCACAACCGTCGCCGTTAAGCGGTTCTTAATGGCCACCTTCAGGTCTAAGATATCTGTGAGCCAGTTTTTCATCTTTAGTGGATGGAAGGCTGGTCTGTTCGTATAAGGTGCATATTTTGCTCAGTATTCTCGTTGTGAATGGGCCTAATTTGAACATGTTGGGTAAGCGAGAGCCCAACATATACGGAGCCCGAACGCTGCAAGACATTAACGAAACCCTCCAGGGCATCGCTGATGCATTAGAAGTTTCGCTAACTTTTTTTCAATCTAATCACGAAGGTGCTTTGGTCGATACGATTCAGGCCGCTTTGAGCCGCCACCAAGGCATTTTGATCAATCCAGGTGCTTACACACACACCAGCGTCGCCATTCGCGATGCGCTAGCCGCCGTCGCCATTCCAACGGTAGAAGTTCACCTCAGCAATATCCACCAGCGCGAAGCCTTTCGCCACCATTCCTACATTGCGCCTATTGCCATCGGCCAAATCAGTGGATTTGGTGCAGACAGCTACCGGCTTGGTTTGGAAGGATTGGTTCAGCAGTTGCGTCAGATCAATGAACAGCGCCCCATCGCGTCCGCTAAAAAGTAGCCTGAATCAGCCTGCTCAGATTGGACTGCTCAGATTGGACTGCTCAGATTGGGCCGCTCAAATCAGGCCACTCAAATCAGGCCGCTCAAATCAGGCGGTACAATAGGGTCGTATCTCGATAGGATTGCGAGTCTCTTGGTTGCTGTCATTCCGGTTTCGCCGATTTCTCGGCCCCACAAAATCAAATTTCTCAAAACGCCAACCTCAAGCGCTTGGATTGAGCAGGCTATTGCTCATTTAGATACTTTTTTACTCGATCATGCTCAGTGCGAGCGCAAGGCAGCAGGCACGGCTATTCAAATGATGTCGCGCTATCCATCAAGCGATAAGCTGGTGCGAGAACTGACGACAATCGCTCAAGAAGAACTCAGCCACTACGCCCTCGTCAACCAGTGGCTAGATAAGCGCGGTATTCCGCTACAGCCTGTTAGCCCGCCCCCTTATGGTGCAAAGCTAAAAAAGCTCGTCCGCCACAACGAACCTGATCGGATGCTAGATCTGCTGCTGGTATCAGCGTTAATCGAAGCCCGGAGTCATGAGCGCTTTAGCTTACTCGCTGAACACTGCCCGGAGGAACAACTCGCTCAGTTCTACCGCTCTCTGATGGTTTCAGAAGCTCGGCACTACGGCAGCTATTGGCTCCTTGCCACGACTTACTTTGAGACGGCTGTTGTCAATCAGCGCTTGGCTGAACTTGCCGAACAAGAGAGCAATATTTTGAGCAAGCTGCATCCTGAGCCCAGGGTACATAGCTAATGGATCTGGGCTGATAAACTGCTAGCTGAAGGCGCTTATGAAAGCTGAGTTTAAAGATTTTTTGCTGAGGGATTGGGAGGTGAGCGATCGCACCTCTGCGGCCACCGTGATCAAAACCGTTTTGACTGAATACGGTCTTGGCTGGGAGGTCAACTGCGGCGGCTGTAGCGATCGAGATGCCGTCGAAGTCGAAAAATACTACCTCACAGCAGGCGGCGAGTTTTGGGTGATTGAGCGCAGCGGACGCATCGTCGGCACCGGCGGCTACCACCCGATCAGCCGAGGCCAAAAAGCCGTCGAAATTCGCAAAATGTATTTACTCCCTCAGGCGCGCGGGCAAGGCTTAGGCCGTTTTTTACTTACTCAGCTAGAGCAAGCCGCTGCCGCCAAAGGCTTTCAAGAAGCTTGGGTCGAAACCGCTACCTGCTTACCAGAAGCCGTAAAGCTATACGAACAAAACGGCTATCAGCCTCAAAGCGGTGTTGAGACAGCCCGCTGCGACCGGGTGTACTGCAAAGCTATCAGTAGGGCTTAACTCGCTTCAGATAAATTAAACGACATATGACAGATCCTGTAGGCTTGCGAACACGAACGGCAAATCTACTCTAATATTGCGTTTATTCCACTGTTTTTAGGGCGCTATCAGCTACTAATTACTTCAAACACACAGTTAGAGTCATGAGCTGTCGGCGACCAATAGCTATCGATCTGTTTGCGGGAGCGGGCGGACTTAGCTTGGGCTTTGAGCTAGCTGGCTTTGATGTGGTCGCCGCTGTTGAACTCGATCCGGTTCATGCTTGCGTGCACCAGTTTAATTTTCCAGAATGCGCTGTCCTCCCAACATCAGTTTCGATTGTTAGCGGTGATGATATTCGCCAAGCTGCGGGTTTAACTCAAAAAGTCGCTATTGATGTGGTGATCGGCGGTGCGCCTTGTCAAGGCTTCTCGATTATGGGCAAAAGAGCGCTGGATGATCCAAGGAATGCTTTAGTTCGAGATTTTATTCGGATAGTGCGTGAACTTCAGCCTTCATATTTTTTATTTGAGAATGTTAAGGGTCTTACCGTCGGACAGCATCGTCCTTTTTTAAAGGAGATTATTCAAGAACTCAGCAGTTCTGACTATTGTGTTGTTCAGCCTTGGCAGGTGCTGAATGCGAAAGATTATGGGGTGCCTCAACGTCGAGAACGGTTGTTTCTGCTGGGCGCTAAAAAAAATATGCCTTTACCAATATACCCAGATCGACTGGATCGTGAGATTACTTGCGCAGAGGCTTTAGATGACTTGCCAGATGCGGAAACGTTTGAACAACTGTTGTTTTGTGATGAAGTTCGAGCAGACTATCTCAATCAACCTACAAACTATTCGGCTTTAATGCGCTGTAGCGCTGAAGCTAGCTGGAAATATGGCTATCGCCGAGAGTGGAATCATCAGCTGTTGACTAGCAGCCGCCGAACAAAGCATACGACGACTTCTCGCGAACGTTTTACCCAAACTGAACCCGGTACGGTAGAGCCAATATCGAGATTTTTCAGGCTGCCCTCTGACGGCATATGCAACACGTTAAGGGCAGGTACGGATTCTGCTAGAGGGGCTTTTACTAGCCCACGGCCAATTCACCATAGGTATGCTCGCTGCGTTACCGTTCGCGAAATGGCGCGGTTGCATGGCTTTCCTGATTGGTTTAGATTCAATGCAACTAAATGGCATGGGGGGCGGCAAATTGGTAACTCGGTGCCGCCGCCATTGGCGTTTGCGATCGCTCAATCCCTTCTTAAAGCCCAATCTTTAACACCGCAAAGACCTTCGAGAATTTTGCCATTAGGAGATAAGATATTGTTGCAAATGGATATGTCTTCTGCCTCAAGGTACTGGGGAATTAAGCAACCGATCAAACAGCGAGATCGAAAAAGCGGTCAACGAAAGAGAAAACAAACAGATCTGGAAATTCTGACTGCCGTCCCTACTGCAATCTGCCACTAGACAATAACAATCTCAAAATAGGCCGCGTTCGTCACAGGAAATAAGCGGACAGATTTGCACACTGAGGATTTAGTCGGTAGGCGATCGCTCACGCAACAAAGCCGTAAACACCGGACTTGGATCGGCATCTTGCAGATTATCGGCGTTGCTCCAAGTGAAGGGAGCCTGCTTGGCCGCTGACATCCATAGCAGCCTTTTGGCGCGAGTCATAGCGACATATAGCAGGCGGTATTCTTCGTTGCGCTTGAGGTTGCTGGCCTGCTGCCAAGCGGTTTCGATGTCGGGGATGGGTGCGGGCCGGTAGTTTTGGGCTTCGGCGGCGTAGGTAGCGTGGGTATGGGCGCGCAGCTGGGCGCGAGCGACTTCATCGAGTCCAAAATCGCCGAGAAATTTCATCTGCTGCGGAATCCAGGCTTCCCCCGGAATGTTGCGCTTGTGCAAAAAGGGCAGGCATACCATGTCCCAATCGAGCCCTTTAGCTTTGTGCATGGTCATAATCGTGAGCTGACCAGGGCGGGTGAATTGAGATTCGGTATCTTCGGCTTCGACGGCGCGAAAACGTTCGCTGCTTAGCAGCTCTTGAAGTGCCGTGAGCATGGCGGCTAGCGTACTATCTTCTAGCGTTTGTTGGGCAATGCGGGCCGCGAGTTTGTCGGCGGTGGCAAGTTCGCTTTGGTCGTAGCTCAGCGTGAGCCCCAAAAAGGAAATGAGATGGTAGGCAGGTAGCTCTAAGCGGGCTCGGATCAAAGCGGCGCAGTAACGGCGGGCCTGTTGGGCGGCCTGAGTCTGCGGCGGTGCATCGAGCGGGCCGGGGTAAAGAAACTGCTCAGGGTTGGCGGACAGGGGATTGAGGTCTTGAGTGGGAATAAGCTGGCGAGAAACGAGGACCCGCAGGGCGGCTTTGATGTTGTCGGAAGAGTGGGGACGTTCAATGAATTGCAGCAAGGCGAGAATTTCTTGAGGGATGTGAGTTTTGCGATCGCGCTGCCCCACATCAAAAATCTCAATTCCTGTCTTACTAAAGTCAAACCCTAGCTGCTCAGGATCTTCTAAAATTTCTCGAATAAATTTGCCCTGCCGCGCTTCTCGCACCAGCACCGCCGCACTGAGATCCGGGTCTTGTGCGAAGGCATCGGCAACTCTTCGCGCCAGCTTTTGCACCGTTTCAGTAATCTGCTTTGGCCGCACTAATTCTACGCCCTCACCTATCGGATCAGGGTTCGCATTCGGCTGCGGATCGTTGGGGCCAACTGGTAAAATATCCTGACTGCGAAAGGCTGGAGTCGCGCCGTGACGGTTGACCCAGTTTAAGGTGAAGTTAGCGGCACTCATTATAGAATCACAGCTTCTGCCAGCTTGCTCAATCGTGGCCAAGCGGCTGATTTCTTGGCAGCGATCGCAAAACTGATTAAAAAACACCGGATCCGCTGGGGTAAACGTCGAGTTAATCGCCTGATTCGGATCGCCCACCCGCACCAAATTAGGCGGTTGAGCCGGGTCGTGCGGATCGCCTGCCAGCACCTTCAGTAACTCAGTTTGCAGAGGTGAAGAATCTTGCGCTTCATCTTCAAAAATAGCGAATACTCGGCTTTGCCAAAGCTGTCGCAAATCAGGCTCTTCCAGCGTTTTGAGCGCTGCTAGAATCATATCGTCGTAGTCTATTAAGCCATTGCTAGCCAGCAGCGCTTGGTAGTGGGTGTAAAGGCCCGAAGCTATAGCTACCACATCATAATCAGCAGCCCCTTCCGGCACTGCTACCTGCATCGTTTGTCCAATTTCTGTCAGCGCCGCTGGTAATAGGCCCGAACTCTTGGCCTCATGGATGACGGTATGAGCTAGGGCAGGCAACACCTCTGTGCGTAGCACCGACTGCCTTTGCAGTCGTTCGGTTTCTTCACCATCATCAAAGCCATTACCCTCAATTAACCGCTGATAGTCTAGCGGATGCTGATCAATCCAGCGCTCTACTGCCAGCCGAATCAGGCGATGGCTTTGAGTTGGTGACACCAGCGTGGTGCCTTCCGAATCCAACGGCGAGAGATTAATGCCAGAAATTTCGGGATGGCGGGTAGCAATATTTAGCGCCAGACCGTGCAGAGTATGTACTACAAAGCTGTTGAGCGGCAGCGAAAGCTCGCGCAGATGCTGACGGACTTTGGCCTTGAGATTCGCGGCGGCTGAGCGGGTAAAGGTGACAAGTACGAGCTGCTTGCGGGCATGAAGCTGATGGTGGGCAATAGCAATTGCTGCGCCTGCTGCCATGCCAGTCGATTTTCCCGAACCCGGCACGGCTGAAACCGCCAAGGGGCCTGATCTCCAAAGCGCCAACGACTTTTGACCAGGCCGCAGGCTATCGACTATTTTTTGAAGCTGAAACGATCGTTCTGCTGCAATATCGTCTATATCTGAGTCAATTTGGTCAAAAGTTGCCACCATACCCCAAAAAACCTCTTACCCGCGACACCGGCTTACGGCTTATAAAGTAGTGTCATTGTAGGCTTTAATCTTCGCAGGCTGCCAAACCTGAGGACGCTGCCACCATCGCTGCCGCCATTGAGATAAGAGTTGGCGAATGGACTGAGCCCGATCTTCTTTCACAAAAGCCAATGGGATAATACTCACTAAACGAACGACGGCTGTAATGGCAAACAGCGCAGGCAAACCAACCGTAGATAGCTCAGCTAAATAGCTGCCTGCCGTGGTGCCCAAAGCGCCCGTAACACCCATCACTGCGGCGGCTACGGCAAAGTAAGCTGATTGCCGCGTCAGTGGCACAAGCTCTAGCTGGATATTGGCCAAGCAGAGATCTAGCGCTGCAAAAGCCGTTCCCTGCAATAGGTGCAATAGCGGCAATAGCAGCCACAAAGATATTGGGCTGCCGCCGACATAGCTCCACATCAAAGCAATTGAGGCCACTAGCATACAGTTCACTACCAGCACCGGACGGTTGCCAATGGCATCAGCTAGACGGCCCCAAAGCATAATCGTTAGAAAAAATGCGCCGTACATGAGGCTGTTGTATAACGTCACCCACTGAATATTGAGATGTAGAGTATCTAACAGGTACAGGTTAAAAAAAGGCGCGCTCAAATTGACGCTAAAAGTCCAGGTACCGAAAAACAGCAGCAATATCAAAAAGTTCGTATTTTTCAACAGGCTCAGATCAGCAGGCGCGTTTTCTAACGCTGTTACCGAGTCTGCTGAATCTGTTGAAATGCCCCGCTTAGGCTTAGTTTTGGGTTTGCTAACTGCTTGCGGATTAACATCGCTCATCCAAAACTGAAAGGCTAAGCTGATGAGCCCCATGATTACGGCAACGATCAGCGCGATCGCATAGCCTTCAATTTCACCCCCTAGCCAGCTAGAAACTAGCCAACCGCCAGCCGGAATAGTCAGCAGTGCGGTTAGGCTAGCGAGCGATCGCCGAAAACTAAAATAGCGCCCTCTAATTCCGGCAGGCACCAGCACCGCCATCCAGCTCATCCAAGAGGCGCAGCCCACTGCATCTAAAATATTGCTCAGCATCAGCACCGCCAACGTTAGCAGCGATAGGGCATGGGCGTCCATCACGCCGTGACTAAACAGAAAAATTCCAGCCGCGGGCAGCAGCCACAGCAGCCGTGACGTGCCGTAAATCAATAGACAATAGAGGTGACGGCTAGTGTTTCTTTCAGAAAAATACGCCCCCAGCGGCTGCAATAAATGAGCCATCATCGGGATAGAGGTGAGCAAGCCAATTTCAAAAGCACCTGCACCTAACCCCAATAAGAAGTGGCTAATCAGCACGCCTCTGACAATATTTTCAAATGCTGAAGAAAACATGCCATCGAGCGTAGAGGCCCGCAGGCTCTGCCGAATGGCCAACTTGCCCTCCCCCTTACTTGACACTTCATTCACTTCATCCACTTCATCTAATAGCGGGGGACGGCGCTGAAAAGCCTGCATCACAACCAATGCCTTTAAAGCAAAAACTAAAGAGCGAACAATGTAAAATCGCAGAACAGTAAAAAAATGGCTTTAGATCAGCTGAGTGGGCTCAAGGCTGAAATGAAGTTGAGCCGCTGCGCAATCGCCGTAAAGATAATCTTTACACAAAAGCATTACAGATTAATTACAGCAGCTGAATCAAGCTCAAAAGAAAGGTTTGTAGAGTTTAATGTCTGCGCCCTCGGACGTAGGGCTCTTAAGTGTAGGGCATATAACGCCCAGATCACGAACCAAAAAGGCCGCTGACAAATCGATGATGGCTGTTTTACGACTGAAGGGTAAGCTATCCGAAAGCTTGAGCGGGATCTGAAAATGAGCTTCAGTTGAGTTCACATTTGACTGAAATTCTGCCAAAGTAGCGCTTTAAAGGTTTTTCTTAAAGAGACTTTGAGTGGGCGTGATCGCAACTGTCCTAACCAGCCTCATGCCATCCCTGTTCGTTTCTTAAGATAAATCCGAGAGGCAGGGCGATCGCGCGGTTTTTCTCTATCCTTTCGTTTGATCAAACGCATTGATCAAACGAAAGGATAGATCGAGGTCAAGTTCTATACCGAATGGGCACGATTAAACCCGCCTAAAATAGGAAAGAGCAGATCGATTGCCGGTCTTGGTTTCGGGCCATTCTTAAATCGAGTGACTAAAGCCAAGTGCCCTTAGGCTATCCCAACTTATTTACCAGGGGATGAAAGCAGCTGTGATTCAGGAATTTGAAATATCCATCACTGCCGTTGGCGGCGAACACTATTTAGTGCGAACAGAGACAGTCGCCAAAGGCGTCCAGCTAGCCGAGCAAAAAGTGCGCTGGCCCGTCGCCGACTGGCTCGAAAAAACGCAATCCCTCATGCACGATCCGCTACTAGGACTGCTCAAAGGACAGCCGCGTCATACTACTTTGCCAACTCAGACAGGTGAAGATGGCCGGCAGATCTCCGTAGCTGAAGCCGACGCGGCGACCCTGGTGCATTTAGGTCAAGCGCTGCACGACGAACTTTTCAAAGGACAGCTGCATGATAGCTGGGTGACTGCTCAAGGCGTTGCTCAAAATCGTCAAGACCTGCTGCGCCTCAGAATCGGCATGAAAGACAGCCGTTTGCAGCAATTGCCCTGGGAAGCTTTGCACGCAGGCACTAGGCCGTTAGCGACTGGCACCGACGTGATTTTTTCTCGCTACATTCTAGACCGGCGACAAGGCCACTCAGCGCCGAGCAAACCGAGTGAGTCAGGGCAGGCACTGCGAATTTTGATGGTCATTGCTTCGCCTAATGATCAAGAGCAGCTAGAGCTGAAGGAGGAGGTCTATCATCTGCAAAGTGAGTTGCATCCTGACGGCGCAGAGCCTGACAGTACGCTGGATAGCGCGTTGCTCGATGTCCAGCTCAAAATTCTAGAGCAGCCTGGACGCGCTGAACTGACGCAAGAGCTGGATCGCGGCAATTATCAGGTGCTGCATTATGCCGGTCACAGCAACTTGGGCAATGCAGGCGGCGATCTTTATTTGGTCAGTCGGCAAACTGGCCTGACGGAGCGGCTCAGCGGTGAAGATTTAGCTGGTTTACTCGTTAATAATGGCATTAAGCTGGCAGTCTTCAATTCTTGTCGGGGTGGCTACAGTGCTAGCACAGAGCCGGGTTGGGAGGCGCGCAACCTAGCGCAGGCACTGGTCAACCGGGGGGTGCCCGCTGTGATTGCGATGACTGAGCGCATTCCGGATCATGTGGCGATTACCTTTACTCAACTGCTGTATCGCAATTTGAAAAAAGGGCAGTCCATTGATCTCAGCTTGAATCGTACCCGTCAGGGCTTAATTTCGGCCTATGGCTCTCACCAGTTTTACTGGGCGCTGCCGACGCTGTATATGCAGCCTTCTTTTGACGGCTACTTAGTGAAAGTCTTGGGCGATCGCGAAAACCTCCGAGCCTTGGACTTCGCTAACGATCCCTTTGGCGGCATGTTTTCGGAGCCGGGACTGGCGAATGTAGATTTGCCTGCCCCGCGCCGAGCGCCGCCAGTGGGCGCAAATGCCGTTGAGACGAGAGAGCCGGTTGAACTCAGCAACCTGGAAATCGTAAACAGCGTGGTCGAAGAACAATCAACTTCAGCAGAACGAGTAGAGTCAGAAAGAGTAGAGTCAGAAAGAGAATTGCGCCCGTCTAAAGCCCCTAAAACGCCCGCTGTGTTTTATAGCGAAGCGCCAGAGAACTCATCAGAGAACTCACCAGAGAACTCGCAGCAAACCGATCCAGCGCGCCTGAATGCAGACGCGAATGTCGCTGCAAAGTCCAAAGAATTTCTATCCAAAGAAGTTCTAATTGGTGAGCGGCTCACCCGTAGCCATACCCTTCATCCTCAATTTTGGACGGCTTCCGGTATTGCTCTAGCGGCCCTAGCGGCTGTGCTAGGGGTAATGGCAGTCGGATGGTGGCAGCGCGATCGCTCACCCGCTTTATCTACAACCTTGCCCGCCCTGAGTGAAATTAGTTTACCGGCTCAAATCGGCGTTGCTTTTGAGCAAAACAACCTAGATGCCGCCACCGCCGCCACCGCTGCGCTGATTGAGCAAGGCGACTTTTCAGCCGCGATCGCTGCCCTCCAAACGGCCACGCCCCGACAGCAGCAAGATGTGATTGTCTCCTTTTTGCGAGGCTGCGCTCAGTGGGGTCTAGCCAAGCAGGGCAGCACCGACTACTCACCTGACGATGCTCGGCGCTCTTGGATAGCCGCTTTAGAAAGTGAATCTGATTGGATGGAAATTGCGATGGCGCTGGGCTTTGCGCAGTATGCGGTCGGCAAAGAGCAAGCAGCTCTAGCCGCTTGGCAGCAAGCAATCAAGCTGGCAGAGCGTCAGCCTGATGCCCGTAATCTGTATTTTTCTAACCGACATTCCGCCCTTCTAAGTGTCACAGTCAGAATAAAGCCAGAGTCAACATAGTAAGTAGTAGTCTTGAGCCGCAGAACCGAGGAAGCGCAATATTTTTCGATAATTTTGATTCAGGTTAAGCACCTGCTGTTCTCCC
>JBGTIK010000254.1:0-13285 GCA_041745715.1 Phormidesmis sp. | reverse complement strand
CGCCTAGTCAATCAGCTCGACTTGAGCGATCCGCTCGGCAGTGAATTTGATCAGCTGCTCGCGCTGCGGCAGCAGGAATCTGACAAGTTTTATCACGCCCTATCGCCTTTTATTCACGATGAAGATTTGAGCAATGTGCAGCGTCAAGCTTTTGCTGGCATGATGTGGAGCAAGCAGTATTATCTCTATGATGTGACGACTTGGCTGAAGGGCGATCGCAGTACCATCAAGCCACCGATTGAGCGCAAGCGGGGCCGCAACGCCCACTGGCATCACCTCGACAGTCAAGATATTCTCTCCATGCCCGATACCTGGGAGTATCCGTGGTTTGCGGCCTGGGATACGGCCTTTCACTGCCTGCCCTTAGCGCTGGTTGATCCCGAATTTGCTAAGCAGCAGCTCGATGTAATGACCCGCGAATGGTACATGCACCCAAATGGTCAACTACCTGCCTATGAGTGGGCCTTTGGCGATGTGAATCCGCCGGTACATGCTTGGGCGACTTGGCGAGTGTACAAAATTGAGAAAAAAATGACCGGGAAGAGCGATCGCCTCTTTCTCGAACGGCTGTTTCAAAAGCTGCTTTTAAACTTCACCTGGTGGGTCAATCGCAAAGATACCGAAGGCAACAATGTGTTTGAAGGTGGCTTTTTGGGCCTAGACAATATTGGCGTATTTGATCGCAGTAAGCCTTTGCCTACCGGTGGCCGCTTAGAGCAGGCCGACGGCACCAGTTGGATGGCGATGTACTGCCTGGACATGCTGGCCATTTCTCTCGAACTGGCGTTAGAGAATCCGGTGTATGAAGATATGGCCACCAAATTCTTCGAGCATTTTATCTACATTTCCGAAGCGATGAACGCTTCAGATGAGCACGCTACCCAGCTTTGGGATGAAGACGACGGTTTCTTTTACGACGTGCTGCACCTGCCGGATATGACTCGTTTCCCGATCAAAATTCGCTCTTTGGTAGGGTTAATGCCGCTCTATGCGACAACAACTCTGGATCCTGAACTAATGGCACGTCTGCCGGGATTCACCGAACGGTTAGAATGGTTTGAGGCCAATCGCCCGCAGCTAGCGCGCAACATCATTACCGCAGACAAAAAAATAGAAGATAGTAGCATACAAAAAGTTCGCCTACTCTCGGTGGTAAAGCCCGAAAAGCTCAGGCGCATCTTGGCCAAAATGCTGAAGCCTCATGAGTTTTTGGGGCCAACGGGCATTCGTGCGCTATCTCGATTCCATGAGGACAATCCCTACACTTTTGATGTTAATGGCAAAATCTACCGGGTAGATTACGAACCGGCAGAATCGAGCTTAGGGCTTTTTGGCGGCAATTCTAACTGGCGAGGCCCGGTGTGGTTTCCAACCAACTATCTGTTGATTGAATCGTTGCAGCGCTATCATCACTTTTTTGGTGACGACTTTAAAATTGAATGCCCTTATGGATCAGGCGATGTGATGAACCTGTGGGATGTAGCCACAAAATTAGAGCAGCGCATGATCGGGACATTTTTAAAAGGAGAGAATGGCGATCGCCCGGTCTACGGCAACAACCAAACCTTTCAAAAAGATCCGCACTGGCGCGACTACATTCTTTTTTATGAATACTTCAACGGCGATACGGGCGAAGGGCTCGGCGCTAGCCACCAAACCGGCTGGACAGGGCTAGTCGCCAAACTCATCCACCAATGCTGTGAATATGGGCCCAAAAAGTAAGGCTGAAAAGCAGATAGATCTCTGATGACCACCCTCCTAGATCCAGGGCTATTTTAGCCTAGAAAACTAAGGTAGAACCACAATAACGGTAGAACCACAACAACATCAAGCCGCGACACCGAAATCGGGCGGCATTTACTTTTTAAAAGAAGGGCGAACGACGGGACTTGAACCCGCGAATGGTGGAATCACAATCCACTGCCTTAACCACTTGGCCACGCTCGCCGCGTTTGGGCTTAAAGTATACCACCGTTTTTTTACTCAGCGCTAGTTTTTTCATCAGGCCGAGCGAAAAGTGATCGCTTAGGCGCAAAGTGCTGGGCCCCTCTGGAATGGGCACAATGTGGCACTGATGCTGGAATGGGTTGTGATGATCTAGGCCAAAGTGCAACCTTCGATACAGCGGTTTCTTAACCAAATCTTGAATAATAAGATTCCGATAAGCCGAAATCTTTTAAGTTCGCTATCAATTAAGTTAGGCCAACCATCAGGCTAGTCCATCGGGCACTGCTTTTTCAGGCCCCTTACACTAACCCTTCACATCAAAGAGGTATCTTTTGAAACCCGTGGTTGCTTCAACTGCTTATTTACTGATCTCGCACGGAAGCCGAGATTCACGTCCTCAAGAGGCGATGAATCGGTTAGCGGATCTTGTCAGAAAGCACCTAGAAACGGTGCCGCAATCCCCTGCACCGAATGAAGCTGAGCATGAAGCTGAGCTCGAAACCCAATTTCAGCGGCAGCTTTCTACCGCTGAAACTGGGTTTTCAAATCGCAGGCAAGCGCCAGAATTGGAGCAAATCACTAATGCCCATTCGGATCGATCCACTGGTAAGACGACTGGTCAGACTGGCAAGACGATCTTATTGACAAGGCCGCAGCCCAAGAGCGCACCTATCCAGCCTTCAGACGTATTGGTGGGCACGGCCTGCTTAGAGCTAGCAGCTATTCCCTTAAGTGAGCAAATCTATAAGTTTGGGCTTAGAGTCAAAGCAGCGGGCGTCACTGAGCTAAAGCTGCTGCCGGTATTTTTGATGTCAGGTGTGCATGTGATGGAGGATATTCCGGCAGAGGTCAAAGCCGCGCAGCAATTGCTCAACCACGACTCACTCACGGGTGATGCCCTCAAGCTGACGCTCTGTCCGCATTTGGGCAGTCACCAAAAGCTGCCTAATATCTTGGCCCATCGACTGGCTTCTGTCCCATTTGAGGGGTCGCTATTAGTAGCTCACGGCAGTCGGCGGCCTAAGGGCAATCGAGCTATTTTGAGCTTAGGCAGTCAAATCGGCACAACGGTAGCTTACTGGGCGACGCCGCCGGATATCGAATCGCAAGTTATCGCTTTGATGCAGCAGGGCTGTCAAAAGCTGGCAATTTTGCCTTATTTTTTATTTGCAGGGGGGATTACGGATGCCATTACCCACCGCACTGAGGAGCTGGCTGAACGATTTCCGAGCGTGAGCTTCCGGCTGCTGCCGACCTTAGGCGCGACTGATGAAATTGCTCAGCTAGCAGTCGAGTTGGCGACTCAATGAATACCCAGTAAAATCAGCTACTCTATTTATTTGCGCACTTGTTATTTGCGCACTTGAAACTATGCCCTCATCGCTACCCGCTACCTCTTTTGACTCATCTACGCCACCGCCCAAGACTCTAAGTAAGAGAGTAGGCAAGGTTTATTTAGTCGGCGCTGGGCCAGGTGATCCCGGATTGTTAACGGTAAAGGCTAAGACATTAGTTGAATGCGCAGATGTGGTGGTGTATGACGCGCTGGTGAGTGAGCCTATTTTGGCTTTAATCAATCCACGGGCTGAGCGAATTCATGCAGGTAAGCGGCGAGGTAGGCACTCAATGTCGCAAGTGGAAATCACGCAGCTTTTGCTGGATAAAGCGCAGCAGCAGGCGGTGATTGTGCGGCTAAAGGGCGGCGATCCGTTTGTGTTTGGCCGGGGCGGCGAAGAGATGTGCGATCTGATTGCGGCTGGGGTGCCGGTAGAGGTGGTGCCTGGAATTACAGCAGGGATTGCGGCTCCGGCCTATGCCGGAATTCCGGTGACGCATCGGGGATATAGTTCTTCGGTGACGTTTGTGACGGGGCATGAGTCGGCGGGTAAGTACCGGCCTGAGGTGAATTGGCAGGCTATAGCACAGGCGTCAGAGACAATTGTGGTGTACATGGGGGTACATAATCTAGGGAATATTACTCAGGCGCTGATGGCCGCAAAGCTGGCGGCTGATACGCCAGTGGCGCTGATTCGCTGGGGCACTCGGCCTGAGCAGGAAGAGCTAGTAGGCACGTTGGCAACTATTGTGGAGAAAGTGGCTGCCTGTGGGTTTGAGTCTCCAGCGGTGGCGATTATTGGTAGAGTAGTGGATCTGCGATCGCGCTTTGCTGCCGCTTCACCCATCCAGGGCGAGCATTGGGACGCGCTAGCAGGGAGAGATTAGCGCTAAAAGGAAGGAAAGAGCGATGATTGAGAAAGTGGTCGAAGCCACAGCCCCGACTAGGTTGGATCGGTGGCTAGCAGAGACAATAGAAGGGCTTTCTCGCAATCGGGCGCAGCAACTCATCGAGCAGGGGGCGGTGCGGGTAAATGGAGCACTGGGCGATCGCAAAAAAGCTTTGGTAACGGCAGGCGATCGCATTCATCTCACCATTCCTGATCTAACCGCCGCTGAGATTCAGCCTGAAAATATTCCGCTCGACATCCTCTACGAAGACAATCAGTTACTGATGGTGAATAAGCCAGCGGGGATGGTTGTGCATCCAGCGCCGGGGCATGACACTGGCACTCTAGTTCATGCCTTGCTGTTTCACTGTGGCGACCAGCTTACGGGCGTTGGTGGCGTTCAAAGGCCAGGAATGGTTCATCGGCTCGATAAAAACACTACCGGTGTAATGGTAGTCGCTAAAACAGAGCTAGCCTTACACAGCCTCCAGCAACAAATTCAGGCAAAAACGGCCCGCCGTGAGTACTTGGGCATCATTAACGGTGCACCCAAAGCCGCTCAAGGCATCATCAACCAGCCCATTGGCAGGCACCCCAAGCATCGCAAAAAGATGGCCGTTATTGCTGTCGAAGCCGGGGGGAGAGTTGCGGTTACCCATTGGCAAACCCTTGAGCGGCTCGGCAACTACAGCCTAGTGCAGTTTCAGCTAGAGACTGGCCGCACCCATCAAATCAGAGTTCACAGCGCCTATGAAGGATATCCACTGGTCGGCGATCCGGACTATGGATCGGGCAAATCACTCGGTGTAAAGCTACCAGGGCAAGCGCTTCATGCGTTTCGGTTAAGCATTAACCATCCGATCACTCAAGCCCGGATCATTGGCGAAGCGCCACTGCCCGAAAGAATGGAAAAGCTACTGGATAAACTGCGTTCGCTTTAACGTGGCTTTGAGTCACCCCATAAAAAAAGCCGAGGCAGCAGTGCTGCTCCGGCAAATAACCTTTTGAGGAAAGAACAAATCAAACGCTAGCTAGGAGGCCATATTGCCATTAATTGGCACATTCAGCTTGCGGAAAGGCACCGATGCACCAATGTTGATTGTGGCCGTATTGACCTGAGGCGCAGAGGCCGGACGAGCAGCTACGCTGCGAGCCATATCGAGATACAGCGATGGGTTGCCTGCGGTTGCCTGCTGCTCTTGAGGCTTGAAGCGACGCACCTCCTGCTGCCAGACAATTTTGGGGAAGCCCAAAATGCTGCGATAGTACTCGTCATAACGAGGCGACTTGATGTTGAACGGCAGTTCACCCGTCTCACGGCCGGGCAGGCTGCGGCGACGCTGATAAGGCACAATGTCGTAACCGAAGTTGTCTATATACTCGTCGCTATCTAGCAGCTCATCGACAAAGCCTGCCACGCCCTTTGTTGCAATTTTGATAGACCAGGCAATTTTCTCCCGCTCGTTGTAGGGATCGCGGCCTAACACTCGCTGAATGCACTGCTCAACAAAGCGGTAGTTGCTGTTTTTCTCGTAGAAACTGCTGAGGAAGGTCTCAGAAAGCAGCAGACCCCGGATAAAGTCACGCACGGTAATTTGGTTATTGCGGAGCTGAGACTCCAGGCAAACCTCTCGGTCTGCGGCAAAGCAGTAGAAAAACATTTGGCGGTAAGCGGCATCGATGAGCTCGCTCATTTCGCTGTACTCCAGGAGAGCCTCAGCGCTGTAAATTCTGGGCTGGTCATCGCCCTGAACTGTATACCCCTCAACCCGCGTATTCTGGCTTTTTGGGGGATAACTCAATAACGGAAGAGCCACGCTTGAATCTCCAACACTTGTGTAAACAGCTGCAAATAATATGTCTAAATCATAGGGGAGCGCGGCGCTTGACCTGAGAAGTCTGAGGAAATTATTACACACCTTAACATTTGACAAATTGGGAAAGAATGGCTAGTTTTCAAGCTTTTACTCTCTGCTGCCGCAGACCCAAAGCGGTTTTTTGGCCATATCAGGCAAGACTTGAGACTCACATGGATACGAAAGCTCACACTTTGCAACATCTTTTTCATCTGTACCTTTGGGTTCAGAATTGGCCCAGAGTTGGCCCAGAGTTGGCCCAGAGGTTTTTAGCTCTAGTCTTTCAGCTCCAGTCTTTCAGCCCCGAGGTGTCTGATGCACAGTTGCCCAGTCCTGCGGGGTGTTGCAGTTAAACAGCATCTGAGGCGGTAAGTGGGGATATGGCTCAACCGATATTGTTGTTAGCCAAGCCTGAAAAGAATGGGCATTTGCAGACACCTCTAAATAATGCTGAAGCGCTGCCAAACAGGGGCGATGATAGTAGCCGCACAGCGGTTCCCATCCTTTGATGCCTGGTGCGAGTGATGCCATCGGCGCAATCGAAGGAGCCAAGGGATTTGTTGAGCGGTTAGCCAGCAGCCAGCGCCACCATTGACTGAGGGGGGCCGCTTCCAGATAAGGCAAATCGCAGGCCAGTAGCAGGCACCAGTCGCCTTGAATTTGGCTCCATCCTTGGGCAAAGCCGCTGAGCGGGCCAGCGCCGGATGCAGCCATTGAAGAGCTGCTGACAGATTCACGGATGAGCTGTACTCCTGACGGCAGTATTGGCTGGTAGCGATCAGGCCAAGCGGTGACGACAGTGACATCGGGTGTAATCTGCTGGGCGATTTGCGCGGTTTGGATCAGCAGTGATTGGCCGCTAGGGGTTTTTAGCAGCGCTTTATCTTGGCCCATTCGGCGGCTGTGTCCACCGGCCAAAATAATGGCTGACAGCGAGGATGAAGGGGCTGCCATTGAGTGAGTTTGGAGTGAGTTTGGAGTGAGTATTAAGGGGCGATCGCAGGTTCTTTGAGCTAAGAGTCTTGAGACGGTGGCCGGGGCCGCACGGGTGAGTTTTTAGGCGAGTTTTTGAGCGGACTTTTAGGCGAATTTTTGGGCAGATCATAATCGTCATCTGGGCGCTTAGCCTCAGCCCAGTCGCGCCCTTGAACGTAGTAAATCAGGCCAGTGAGTCCAGCAATGCTGATGTACATTAGCCGAATAAACCAGCCAACTCGGCTAAAAACGGCAGCAGCCAAATTAGCTCTAGGATCGTTGTAGCTCTTCAGCTCGTTGACCAATGCCTGTCCTGGGCTGCTGACTTGTTGTGATTCCAGGCTGTCGCGATGGGTGGGCAACTCACTGACTTCGGTGCTGTAGGCATAAAACCCCCAGAAGCCGCCGATGCCAGTGTCTCGCTGTAAAAAGTTATCGGTGATTTGATGCGCTTCCTGGTAAGAGATATTGGCCCGATTGGCGACTCGCTGAATCCATAGATGCTGCTGCATCCAGTAGCTAGCGTTAAACACAAAGGGGCTAACGACAATCAGTAAGGCAGCTTTAGCCCACCGGTTCCAATGGCGCGGCAGCAGCAGGGTAGCGGCTCCGATGCCTCCACTCAAAAGCGCAAAGATCAAGATATTAGAAATCTCGACTAATTCGATGCTGCGCAAAAAGCCGCCTAGCCAAGGCACAGGGTAGAGGTAGGTTTCAGCTAGCGCTGCGACCAACGCCTTAAACCCGGCCATCAGCAAGCTCAGGCCAATGCCAATCGCAAAAAATAAGGGGATGCGAGGTCGCCTAGAGGCAGTAGACATGGAGGCGGTTACAAAACACTTTCTTTATCAAAACACTGTGGTTGCGAAATTCAAATAGATTTCGGCCGCAATTTGGCCTAGAAACTTTAATTGGGGCTTGAGCTTTGTCTTTTTGTATAGTACATTTGAATCAATTCTGGCTAATGCCGAGGCTATCTTATCCGCTCAAGTACTGTCTAGATTGTGTGTAGCCGTGATTGATCCGTCTTATCCGCCCTAATTTGAGTGATCCGCTCTATGAGTATTGAACAGACGAACCAGTTGATTTTGCTGATCTTGAATTCGGTGCTGATGACCTTGCTATCTGCTGCGATGTTAGGCGGGGCTTGGCTTCGGCAAAATACGCTGGCTCAGCAGTTGCAACAGGCTAAGTCTCGCTATCACCAGCTCACTCGCACATCAGATATTACGATTGGCCAGCTGAGCGATCTAGGTGTGGAGGTACATAAGCGACATCTTAAAGCCGATCTCAAAAAAGTACGCGATCGCCGCCAGCAGCTCAGCAATCAATACCTCTGGAGTCATGTTGGAATGCTGACATTGCACGGGGTACTGCTGCTATTTGGGGTGAGCTTGTTTGCGTTAGCGTTGCGATCAATCCTGTCGGTCGATGGTCTGATTGCGGCTGCGCTGATCTTATTTACCCTAGGCTCTGCGGGGCTACTAGCCGGTATGGGCTGTATCTTTGTAGATTTGGTTCAGGGCAATAGCGGGGGTGATTCTTTAGGGCATTCGGTGGGTAAAGCGATCGCGCAAATCGCCCATCAGTGGAAACCCAAAAAAGCCTTCTCCCTAAACAACACCCTAGGCAAAAACCTGGGGAGAAACCTAGAAAAGAAGGCTTTTGAATCCAGTGCAGTTTCATCTGTCGCTAGGCGTTAGGCCATCGGCAGACGATCAGGAAACTCTAGATTTTCTCGGCTAGCTCACGCTCAGATTTACCCAGATTGAACGCCTTGAGAATGCGCTCGGCCATTTGGGCAGGCATCAGCCCTAGAACGGCTTTAGACTGATCGGGTGAGGCATGGTCTACTAGCTCATCCGGGACGCCCAACCGCAAGAGGTCGGGGGTAAGCTTGCGATCAAAGAGTTCTTCAGCCAAAGCTGAGCCAAATCCGCCCATCAGGCAACCGTCTTCTAGCGTCACCACTTTGCCGATTTGCTGAATTAAAGGCAGCATCAGATCGGTATCTAGCGGTTTGGCAAAGCGTGCATTAAGTACGGTCGCTTCGACGCCATGCTCACTCAAAATCTCAGCCGTTTGCATGGCCGGATACACCATCGCTCCGTAGCCGATGAGCAGCACGTCATCGCCTTGGCGTAGCAGTTCCCCTTTCCCAATCGGCAGAGTTTCCCAGCCTGACTCCATTAGCGGTACGCCGTAGCCACTGCCGCGAGGGTAGCGCACAGCAATCGGGCCGTTGTATTCAATGCCTGTAACCACCATCCGTTGAAGCTCAGCTTCATCTTTAGGAGCCATCAGCACCATGTTAGGAATGCAGCGCAGATAGGCAATGTCGTATAGGCCCTGATGAGTGGGGCCATCGACGCCGACGATCCCCGCGCGATCTAACGCCAAGAAGACCGGCAGCTTTTGGATGCAAATATCATGAACGATTTGGTCGAAGGCGCGCTGCAAGAAGGTGGAATAGATTACCGGCACAGGCTTCATGCCTTCGCAGGCGAGGCCCGCTGCGAGGGTGATGGCGTGCTGCTCGGCAATGCCGACATCAATGTATTGCTTAGGCAGCTTGGCCTGGAGCAGGTCGAGGCGGGTGCCGGTGGCCATCGCGGCGGTGATACCAACAATAGTGGAATCTTTTTCGGCGAGGGTAATGAGCGTTTCGGCGAAAACTTTGGAGTAGTCGGGTGGCTTAGGCTTATTAGCCGGAATCTTTTGACCCGTTTCGAGATCAAAGGGTGATTGGGCATGATAGCCGACCTGATCTTTTTCGGCGATTTCGTAGCCTTTGCCTTTGACCGTCGCGACATGGACTAGCACTGGCCCGCCGTGATGATGGGCGGCTTTGAAGGCGGCAATCAGCTCAGGTAGGTTGTGTCCATCGACGGGGCCCATATAGGTGAAGCCAAGTTCTTCAAAAACGGCACCGACTTTAGGCACGGCCAATCGCTTGATCCCTTCTTTGAAGCGGCCCAGTTCGGGCGTGAGAGTTTCGCTAAAGGGCAGTTGCTTGAACTGCTCTTCGAGATTATCGGTGATGAACTGCATGGGGGGGCTAAGGCGCATTTTGTTGAGGTAGCGCGGAATGGCCCCGACGTTGGGAGAAATCGACATTTCGTTGTCGTTGAGGACGACGACGAGGTTGGTTTTGGGCAGGTGACCAGCGTGGTTGATGGCTTCTAGAGCCATGCCGCCCGTGAGTGCACCGTCGCCGATGATGGCAGCGACTTTGTAGTTTTCGCCTTTGAGATCGCGGGCGATCGCCATTCCCAAAGCTGCTGAAATACTCGTTGAGGCATGACCCGCCCCAAAGTGGTCAAAACGGCTTTCGGAGCGCTTCAGATAGCCCGCCACGCCATGCTGCTGGCGAAGGGTATGAAAGTCTTTATAGCGGCCTGTAATCAGCTTGTGGGGATAGGCTTGGTGGCCCACATCCCACACCACTTTGTCTCGGTCTAAATCCAGGGTTTGATAGAGCCCCAAAGTCAGCTCTACAACGCCGAGCCCTGGGCCAAGATGACCGCCGCTAGCGGCAATCGTCTGCAAGTGCTTATCTCGAATCTGCTGCGCAATTTTTTCTAGCTGGGTGACCGATAGGCCATGCAACTGGTTAGGGTGGGTAATGTCACTCAGATGCATTTCAAATCCTCTCTTAATCAATAAATCGGCAGTCAATGAGTTTTTCAGGCGTTTTTCAGGCGTTCTTCAGGAGTCGTAAAGAAGTGCTAAACGGGCTCTAAAAGCTAAACAACACCGCCCTGAGCGTTTGCGGATGCTGTGATCACTTTTGGATTATTTTTGACACTGATTTTTTACCACTGACACTGAGCAATTACCTTGTAAACCTTTAGTATTGACTGCGGGTTCATATACGATATGACTCATATACGATTGGTGGCACGTATCGTTCATCTTTACTCTTTTACTGTAGATTAGATCTGAGCGTCCGTCCGTAAAATGAAGGCTCCTATGAAAATATTCACGACTCCTAATTCAGCTTTTGTTCGTCAGCAGAGTACGTTGTTTCAGCCGCTGTTTCAGCGGGCGCTCAAATTAGCTGCCGCTTCTACGTTTGGGGCGGCTTCTTTGGCGGCAATGGCACTAAGTACTGGTGTAGGCGTCAGTCCGGCAGCAGCGGCTAGCCCTGACTATTTTGGCTGTGCGGCTGGAATGACGGCAGCCGGAATTACTGAGGCAGAGGCAATAGCTGCCTGCGCTTCGGCCCGCTATCCTGAAAATTTGGGCGCTTGTGTCGTCGATGTTAATGAGCTGACTGGGCTGACGGCAGCGAGTGCGTTGTTGGTGTGTGAGCGATCGCGCCGCCCGGTAGAAGTCGCCAACTGCACTATCGACATTCACACCAATTTGCTGACGAGCCCTTCGCCTAAAGTGCTCGAAAACTGTGGCCGCAGCCTATTGCCTGAGCGCTACGGCACCTGTGTGGTGGATATTGCCGATGCCACGGAAGTGGACGTCGATGAAGCGATGACGCAGTGCTTGCGGGCGGGCTATCGGCCTTGGCGAATTCAGCCACGCAGCTAGGGTTACCAAAGAATTTGCTAGAAAATTTGGTCAATATCTCTCGCCAAAGGTTAGCGGGAGATATTAGCCAGTAGGAAAAGCCCAGCAGTGAGGCCCAAGAATAGCGGCAGCCAGCCCGCCATAAAAGGGCTTAAGATGCCTGATTCGCCCATGGCTGAGGTGATAAAGCTCAGCAAGTAGTAGCCGAAAATGATCACCACGCTAACGCCAAAGCTTGTGGCTTTGCCAGTGCGCTGAGGGCGAATGCCTACGGCTGAGCCGACCAAGCTAAACACGACACAGGCAAAGGGAATTGCGTACTTGCGCTGAATCGCTACCTCCAGTTTGCGCACCGCTTTTTCATCGCCAGTTTGCCGCAGAATGCCCAAATATTCCGTGGCTTCGGCAATGTTCATTTCTTCTTCGCGCTTCACCCGGTTAGCTAGATCCAGCGGGGTTCGCGGCAGCTGCAAGTATTGCTCATCGAAGCGAATGATCTGGCGAAACGAGCCGTTGGCGGAGACGGCGTAAATGGTGCCGTTGGTAAATTTCCACAGGTTGCGCGAGAAGTCCCAAGTGGCAGATTCGGCGTTGACAATTTGATTGAGACCGTTTTCGCTGTCTTGCTGGGAAAAATCCACCACGGTGATGCCGTTCATGGTGGTGCCGTCAAAATTACGGGCATGAAAAAAGCGCACCAGTTCGTCGCCGGAGCCATTTTCGGCGGGCTGCTGCTGCTGAAAGGTAATGTTGCCTTGCTTGAAAGGCGGCTTTTCTTCGTCGAGGGCTATTGCTAGCATCGTCGCCGCCCGCTCTGTACTCGCTGGGGCAATCACTTCATTGACGACAAAGCTGAGGGCGGTGATCAGCAGGCTGAGGGCGATCGCGGGCACAACAATTCGCTTGACGCTGACCCCACAGCTGCGCAAAGCAATCAGCTCACTGTCACTCGAAAACCGGCTGTAGGTCATCATTGTCGAGAGCAGCGTAGACATCGGGAACGCCAGCACCACAAACGTCGGTAAGCTCAGCAAAAAAATCTCAAATGCCAAAGAGGCCGGGAGCCCGGCTTCGGTAACTTTGCGAATGAGTTCGAACAGCGTCCCAATGGAGACGCCAATAGATGAAAACGCGCCAACGCCAAAGAGAAACGGCAGCGTCAGCTCGCGGGCAATATAGCGATCCATAATCGAAATGCGCGGCAGCCAGCGGGCAATTTTTTGGGTAAAGCTCGGTGCGGTAGTAGAGGTCATAGCAGAGGCTACAGGCGGAAGCTTTCGCCTAGATAATATTGGCGCACCAGCGGATTATCGGAGAGATCGGCAGCGCTGCCGGCGGCTAAAATTTGGCCTTCGCTCATGATGTAGGCTCGATCAATAATTTGGAGCGTTTCGCGGACATTGTGATCGGTGATTAAAACCCCCATGTTGCGATCGCGCAACTCCGCCACAATCGTCTGAATTTCTGATACTGCGATCGGGTCAACGCCTGCAAAAGGCTCATCCAAAAATAAAAAATCTGGCCCCTGTACCCCCGAAGCCAAGGCTCTAGCGAGTTCTGTGCGCCGCCGTTCGCCGCCTGATATCTGAATGCCTAAAGAATTTTTGACGGTTTCCAGGCGAAATTCTTTGAGCAGATGGTGAAGGCGATCGCTGCGCTCATGAAATGGCACCCTGGTCTGCTCCATCACCAGCCGCAGATTGTCCTGCACGCTGAGATTGCGAAAAATGCTGGCCTCTTGAGCCAAATAGCCAATGC
>JBGTIK010000253.1:0-27545 GCA_041745715.1 Phormidesmis sp. | reverse complement strand
GAAAAGGAAAGCGGCTAGCTGAGCCAGATTAGGCTGGTGAGGGTGAGAAGAATGCCAATTAGAGCGATCCAAATGAATTGGTTATCACTGGTGTTGACCTGACTGAGATCGAGCGGTTCACGATCAAGTTGGGATCGGCGGTGACGAGGCTTTTTGGGCTGTTGAGGGTAGCGGCGGCCCTGGTCGTCTTCGAGGCCGGTGAGATCGGGAATTTTGGTGACCCATTCGGGCTTCATCTCTAGCTCAGGGGCTTCGAGAATGTAGAGCAGGCGTTTGCTTTGGCGCTTGGTTTCGAGATCCGGGTGGAGGATGAGTTTGCGGCATAAAGCAAGGCCCGCTACGTTGTCACCAGCGGCAACGTAGGCGTTGACCAGCCATAGCTGGATTTCGCCCCCGCGTGCGCCCATGGGGTTTGAAAGTGAAAGCGCCGTTTGAAAGTGGGTGAGGGCTTTGCGGTAGCGACCGCGCTCAAAGGTGGCTTGTCCAAGGTCAAAGGCGGCTTGCGCTTGAGCTTTTTTGTCGGCGTTGGTGAGCTTATTGAGGGCGCTGTCGATAGAATTAGCGGGTGCTTCAGGATTTGAGCGTTTGGAGGTTTGGGGGGTTGGGGTTGAGTCGGGAGAATCGGGGGTGGAATCGGGAGAATTTGGGATTGAGTCGGGGTGGTTTGGGGTTGGAACAGATTGCCCTGGATCCAAAGACATGAATAAGCGGGGCTGGATAAACTGTAATAGGTAACACGGGATAAAACTGAGCTAGATAAACGTGGCCTGATTGCTTTGTTTTTTAGTGTATAACGAATGCTAGCAGATGCTAAGTTGAGCAATCTTTAGGTAGCGCGGTCGATGTTGATGGTGATTTCTCCAGCTAAGACGCTGGACTATTCGGGGGGACGTTATCCTCATTTTACGCTGCCGGAAGGCTTGGCACAGAGTAAAGTATTGGCTCAGCAGCTCAGTGACTACGATCCGTTGCAGCTCTCGTCGCTTATGCATATTAGCGATCGGCTTGCGCAACTCAATCACCAGCGCTATCAAGATTTTCACACGCCGTTTACGCTTGAAAATGCCAAGCAGGCGCTGTTAGCCTTTAAAGGAGATGTGTACAAAGGCATCCAGGTTCAGGACTATGACGATGAGGATCTAGCGTTTGCTCAAGCGCATTTGCGGATTTTGTCGGGGCTGTATGGGGTGCTGCGACCGCTGGATTTGATGCAGCCCTATCGGTTGGAAATGGGTACGAAGCTAGCAACGAAAAGAGGCGGCAAAGTCGTGGCTAAAAACCTGTACGAATTTTGGGGCGATCGCATCACAAACTTGCTCAACGCCGATCTCAAGAATGAAACTGAGCCTTGTTTGGTAAACCTAGCTTCTCAGGAATACTTCAAATCAGTCAATCTCAAGGCGCTAAAGGCTCCGGTGCTCAATATCACGTTCAAGGAAAATAAGGCGGGCGTCTATAAAATAGTGGCGATTTATGCCAAACGGGCGCGGGGGCTGATGGTGGATTTTGTGATTCGTCAGCGAATTAGTTCGCCTGAACAGATGAAGGCATTTGATACGGAAGGCTACGCTTTTAACGAAGCGCATTCCGACCCGGATAACTGGGTCTTTTGTCGGGGGTGAGGCGCGGGTGAGAAGCTTAGTCGCGAATTTGCTTGTGGCTGAGGCCGACTAGATTGCACAGCTTATATATGATCCGGGCTCCGACGTTACCATCCCAGTCATCGGGGCCAACTTCGCACAGATCAAAGCCAATGATTTCGCGACTGTCTGCGACTTCGCGCAGTAGGCAAAAGGCTTCGTCTAGCTCTAGCCCGCCAGGGACGGGGGTGCCGGTGGTAGGGCAAAGCTTCGGGTCAAGGCCGTCTATATCAAAGCTGATGTAAACCTGCTGGGGCAAGTCGGCCACAATTTTGCGGCAGAGTTCGCGCCAGGGGGTGCCTTCGTAGCGCGATCGCTTCAAAGCCGTATCGTGATGTAGCACAACGCGCCCACCGCTGGCTTCAACAAACTCAACTTCGCGCATCGAAACATCGCGCACACCGATCTGTACCAGCTTAGAAATCTGCGGCAGCGCCAGCGCATTGCGCATAATCGAAGCATGGGAGTACTGAAAGCCCTGGTAGGCATCGCGCAGATCGCAGTGCGCATCAAGATGAAGAATGCCGAAATTAGGATATTTTTCGCTCAGAGCCTGCAATGCGCCCAAAGGCACGCTGTGATCGCCGCCAAGGATGCCGACTGTTTTCCCAGCGGTGAGGGCTTTGCGAGTTTCTGTTTGCAGCCACTGGTTGAGCTGAGCGCAGCCTGCATTCACCTGCTGAAGATCTTGGGGGTTGGGCAGGGATAGGTTTTGCTCGGTGGCTTGAACGATTTTTTCGGCGGGCGATCGCAGCACCCCATTCTGCTCCTCAATCCAAGCTGGGATCGGCGGCATATAGATGCCCTGCTGCCAGCCAAGCGGATTGTCATAATCATAAAAGTCAAGCTGAGGTGAAGCGGCGAGCACTGCTTTTGGCCCCTGGGCCGTGCCGCCATGAAAAGATACCGTCACCTCCCAAGGCACCCCTAAAATAATAATATCGGCAGTTTCGTAATCAAACGGAAAGCCAAAAATATTGCCATTATTGACGCCTACGCCGCTGGGATCAAAGCGCTCAATCAGCGTCTGTTTGTGCTGCTGGTTATTTTGCTGGTTGCTTAACGGGCTCATAAAAATAGTGGCCTAAAGTAATAGCGGATACTTGCGACACGTCGCCACACCTTAGTCAAAAGTATAGTCAATAGGGCAGTATGAGTTTCTGCCTTCTATAGCCCTCTTCCTGACTAAAATATGTGGCTCCTTTTTGCCTCCCTAACTGCTTTTTTTGAAGCTTGCAAAGACGCCACCGGCAAACAAAGTCTCAAAACCTTAGATGAATACTCAGTACTTTTCGGCTCAATGTCAGCTGGGGCAATATTTTTATTGCCAGTGCTGTGGATATCAGGCATCCCCACCATTCAGCCAGGTTTCTGGGTGGCCTTGCTGATTGGCGGCAGCCTGAATATTTTGGCATTGACGCTGTATGTACGGGCGTTGAAGCTAGCCGATCTATCGCTGACAGTGCCGCTGGTCACCCTGACGCCTTTATTTTTGCTGGTGACTTCGCCGCTGATTGTACAGGAATGGCCGACCGGGGCCGATGGCCTGGGCGTTGGGCTACTTGTAATTGGCTCTTACGTGCTGAATTTGGGGGCTAGTAGAAGCCGTGGGGTCTGGGCTCCCTTGGTGGCAATGGCACATAATCCAGGCAGTCGGCTAATGCTGTGTGTGGCCTTTATTTGGAGCATTACTTCAAATTTTGACAAAATTGGCGTAGTGAATTCTTCGCCGTTGTTTTGGTCGGTTACGCTTTTCATGGCGATCGCCGCTGGCATGATCCCGTTCGTCTTTTTTTCTGGCCGCAGGCTAAGCGTTGTCACGTCTGAGCTGATTAGCCATTGGCAGATCCTGGTCACGACTGGCGGGCTGAATGCGATCGCTATTGCCTTTCAGATGCTGGCTTTACCCTTGGCTCCGGTCGCCCAAGTCATCGCAGTTAAGCGCATGAGCGCTCTACTCTCGGTGCTGATGGGTCATTTTTTCTTCGGCGAAAAAGGGCTGCGGGCGAGATTGACCGGCGCAGCCATTATGGTGGGCGGCGTGGTGATCATGGCGCTCAGATGAATATACTGTTAGAGTTGATAGTCATCGATGGCGATTTGAATTAATACAAATCATCAAATTGTGACGATAAGTTTGCAATCTTCTGTGATCTGGCTTCAAATTCGCTATAAGATATAGTTAGAAGAACTCGATTTTCGGCTACAGGTTTGCTTTTCTGTTTTCAAAGGGTTTCCCTTGATTTTTACAGGCTTCCGTCCGACTTATCATTCTCAATACCCTGTTTAATTTCTGGAGACTATTTGTATGGGCGTTTATGTAGGAAATCTTTCCTATGACGTGACAGAGGCCGATTTGAGCGGCGTCTTTGCCGAGTACGGCACCGTTAAGCGCGTAACCCTTCCCACAGATCGCGAAACCGGTCGTGTACGCGGTTTTGCCTTTGTAGATCTCGATAGCGATGCTGAAGAGCAGGCTGCTGTTGACGCGCTCGACGGCGCTGAGTGGATGGGCCGCGACCTGCGAGTGAACAAAGCCAAACCTCGTGAGGCTCGCCGCTAGCCCAATGCTGGGACAGCATTGAGCCAATACCAGGTTCAACACTAGGCCAAAATCTAAGTCAATACATTCTTTATTTCATTCCTGCTTGCTAAGTTTTTCTCGACTGAATTTTTGTTGGATCCGCTACTGTTACCTGAGTTTTTCTGACTCAGCACTTAGCCGATTAACCCAATATTCCGATTAGCCTTGGATTCGCAAGAGAGTCTTAAGGCTTGTTTTGTTTGTCACTTTTCTGTTTTTTCTCGTTTGTTGTTTTTCTCATTTTTTTTTGGAGACTCTTGTTATGGGCGTTTATGTTGGAAATCTTTCCTACGATGTGACTGAAGCTGATTTGAACGGTGTGTTTGGTGAGTCCGGGACGGTTAAGCGTCTGACGCTCCCAACAGATCGTGAAACAGGCCGCGTTCGTGGCTTTGCCTTTGTTGATCTCAACGGCGATGCTGAAGAGCAAGCCGCCATTGATGCGCTCGACGGCGCTGAGTGGATGGGCCGCGACCTGCGGGTAAATAAAGCCAAGCCTCGCGAAGATCGTCGCTAAAAATTAAGTGATAACTCATGAGTTATCACTTAATTGATTGCTGAGTTAATTGCCTCACGAAGCTCATTGCTTTGCAAAGAGAGGTTAGCTCAGCAGAAAATAAGGCGCTAAGTCAGCTCTGCAAACAATCTTATTTGCAGTGAGCTTTTTGAAACAGCCTTTTGAACTGAAGAATCTGTGAGGTTTTGCAGCATTCTCTTTTGCTCCTTAGTGAGCGATTTCACTTAATTTTTCGTTCGACTTTCATTTATTTTTTTTGGAGACTAATTCGATGGGCGTTTATGTTGGAAACCTTTCCTACGACGTGACTGAAGCTGATTTGAGCGGTGTATTTGCGGAGTACGGAACGGTTAAGCGTCTGACGCTGCCGACTGATCGTGAAACAGGCCGTGTTCGTGGCTTTGCCTTTGTTGATTTGGGTAGCGATGCTGAAGAGCAAGCTGCTATTGACGCATTGGATGGGGCTGAGTGGATGGGCCGCGATCTACGCGTGAACAAAGCTAAGCCCCGTGAGCCTCGCCGCTAAGGCAGGTGTCTGAACGAGTGATCGTTCAGTAGCTACTTAATTTATTGGATCGATCAAAAGAGTCGATCCAATTCAATAAGCTTCAGGCTATAAACAGTCTGGAGCTTTTTTTTGGCTAATATTTTTTGGGTTGCTCTGCGGATCTAATGATGTGATCAATGTAGTCTAGTCGTCGTTGCGGCTACGTCAGACTTTCAGTCAGACTTTCAAACTTGAGGTACTTGGGTAGAAAAGAAATCTTCGGGCTTGGTTGAAACTCTCGCTCTGAGGGCTTTGATCAAAGCGGGAATTTCTGTTTGAACCAAGGCCCAGACCTGATCTTCATCAAGTGTGTTGTCTGTTCGCATAATTCGACTTTTGAGTGTGGTCATAGCTGACCAGTCAAGGCGGCTAATGTCTTGACGAGTCGTGTCAGAAATTTGCTGTGAGGCTTTGGTAATCGTAAGCAAACGGCGAATAACAGAATCTTGTAGCCGAATGTCTTGGTAAAAGTCTTGAATGGAGCAATGAGCAGTGCAGGCTTGAATGCGCTGCGCTGAATGAAGCATGTCAACTAAGTATTGGCTGTCTTTTGGCTGCATAGTCTGGCATTACAGTCTGGCTGCATAGTGTAGATGAGGGCATCAAACTCTATTCTCATCGCTCTATTCTATCTTTGACCTTAAAGCTGCTTAACATTTCGACATGAATTAATTGATGCGATCGCTAGCCAGCACTTTCATTCACTGGAAAGCGATCAAGTAAAAAGGCGGCTTGGCGGGCGGTGGTTTTGACTTCACTCGGCAGAAAGGGAACATGGGGAATTTGAGATATAAAGTCGAGCGTGCGGCGCAAAATGCGGACAATATCGCCTTCATCGAGGCTGGTGTTGTCGCAGAGATCGGCCCATTCGGTTTCGAGCGCCCATTGTTCTACAAGCGCAATTAGATCCCACTCTAACGCTACCGGAATTTGAATGTTCTGCCTTCGCTGCTCTTGGAAAATGCGTCGTCTGAGATTGCGCAACCCTTCTAGCGCTTCAATTACAGGGCTAGTCGGCTGAAAGCGAATCCAGGTATCGGGGCGGTTATTTTCCATCAAAATGCCCGCACAGGCAGCGGCAAATTGCTGAGGTTCTAAAGCGTCAAATTCACCTGACTTGAGCGCAAGGCCGAGCCATAGCTCGTTGTCACCTCGAATGGCGGCGCAGAGCTGCCCTAGATCAGTCGGGGCATTGTCTTCTAAGCCTTCAAAGTTTTCGAGCACCTGCATCAGGCCGACAAATTCTTGCCAGTAGCGGTGGGTTTGGCCTTCGTATTTTTGAGCGCGATCGCGCCTTTCTTCCTGCAACCTTCTTAGCCGCTGCTGCTGCTTCAAAATCGCCTTCGGATTCTCCATTTGACCGAGCGGATTTTCTGCGATTTTGTTCATCACTGCTTCTATCTTTTGGCGCTGAGCTTGCACTTCAGGGGCTTGCTCTTCACTGCCCATCATTTGCAGCCGCTCAGCCGGTATTTTATCTAGCATTTGAGCCACCACCGCCGCTGTTTCCGCATCGCCTTTACGAGTTGAACCCGGAGCCTTAGCCAAAGCAATGGGCGGAAGCAACGTATCAGCGGCGCGTAGCCGATCCAAATCGCTGTGCAGCATCGCCACGTCTTTAACCGTTGCAATGTACCAACGGTTGTTTTGGCCCAAGCAAACTAAAAAGGGAAATTGTCCAGGCCCAGCTAGCTTGCTCACCAGCACCGCTGGCATGGGCACAGGCAGCTTAATGTTTTTACCTTTGAGCGAGAGTAGAGTGCCAGACATGGCAAATGAAACCGCGACCGGATCAAGTCCAGGGGCGGTTTCGGCGGCTTGTTGTTGCAATATTTTCAGCAGTCGCTGTTCTTCTTTGAGCCAGCCGCGCAGTTTTTCGTAGTCTGCGATCGCCTCCTCATCTACATACGTCATCTGAGCTTGCAGAACCGAGATCTCTCTTTCTACAACCTCAAGCGCCTGCCTTTGCGGCGCGAGATGCAGCGTCGCCAAATACTGCCCAAAGCTGCGCTCAATCAACTCTTGCGCTTCTTCAACAGTGTGAATTTGCAGCAGGTTAAGCACCATGCCATAGCTAGGGGTAAACTGACTCACCAATGGGTCAGGCGGCGACAAGGCTAAATTCGCTGCTTCTTTAGCCCCTTCAAAAGGCGATTCTACCGTCACGACATGGCCTTCTTTATCCATTCCCCGCCGACCGGCTCGACCCGACATCTGCAAAAATTCTGACGCATGCAGCAACCGGTGCCCATCATCTGTGCGCTTAGAAAGACTGTTGATAACCGTAGTCCGAGCAGGCATATTAATTCCAGCTGCCAAGGTTTCTGTCGCAAACACAACTTTGATCAAACCGGCCTGAAAAAGCTCTTCTACCAGGCTCTTCCAAGCGGGTAAAATTCCAGCATGGTGAGCGGCAATACCCCGGTACAGCGGCGCCAGCTGATTGGCCCTAACAGCGTCAGGATTTTTCCGTAAAAAGTCATCAATTCGACGCTTCAGCAACTCCGACTCGGCAGCCGTGACTAAGTTCATCTGCGCGACAGCCTGAACGGATTTGTCACAGCCTTTACGGCTGAAAATAAAGTAAATGGCGGGCAGCATGTCTTTTTGCTGCAATTGACTCACGATGCCGGGTAGGGTTGCACCTGCGGGCGGCTTCTTTTGGCCGCGCTGATGACGAGCGGGCTTGCGGTAATTCTTTAATTTAGGATGAAGGCTGCTTTTTTGCGCGTTTAGTAGCGGGAAAATACCTTTTTCAACGGCGAAGTGAAAGTTCAGCGGTACCGGGCGAAAATCTGAATAAATCAGGCGGGTGGGGCCATGCACTTCGGCTATCCAGTCCGTGAGCTGACCGCCGTTTGCGACCGTTGCAGAAAGGCCAACGAGCTGCACTTCAGGCGGGCAATAGATCACCGATTCTTCCCACACGGTGCCTCTTTGCCGATCGTTCATATAGTGGCATTCATCTAGCACAACGGCCTGCACGTCTTGTAGGGATGTGCCCACTTCGCCAATGGTAGTGCCGTAAAGCATGTTGCGAAAGATTTCGGTGGTCATCACCACAATCGGCGCATCGCGGTTGACGGAGCTATCGCCCGTCAGCAAACCAACGTTTTTGTCGCCAAAGGTATGCCTGAAATCCCGCAATTTTTGGTTAGAAAGCGCCTTCAGCGGCGTGGTGTAGAATACCCGCCTGCCCATTGCCAGCGCCCGATGAATGGCGTATTCACCGACCAGCGTTTTACCGGAGCCAGTGGGGGCGCAGACAATTACCGATTCGCCTTGGTTGAGCGCTGCTATGGCCTCTAGCTGAAAATCGTCTAGCGGAAAGGGGAATAGGGTTTCGGGCGCTAACACAGGCTGATCAGGTAAATGGGAACTCCTCTATTGTGCCAGTTTGCGTGAAAGTCGGGGTGAAAGTACTGGTTTGCCTTAGCATCCACCTTTAGATTCACCCTGAAATTTAGCCTAGAGTTCACTACGAGTCCCTAATTTTGTCTATGGTTTTAGCTTTGAACGTGAGTATCCATCACAATGTCGGCATTGAGCAGTCTGGAAACTGGGCAGTTTTCCTTGGCCGTTTGGGCTGCTTTTTCAAACTTTTCCGCAGCGTCTAGATCGCCGTTAGGCAGTTTAGCAGTCACGTCTAAATGAATTTGAGTGATTTCCGGCTCGTTGCTGTCCGTACTGAGGGTAACTTTGGCAATGGTAGTGATTTGATCAGGCGTGATGCCCGCGCTGCCGAGTTCGTTAGTCACCGCCATCGTAAAGCAGCCCGCGTGGGCGGCGGCAATCAGCTCTTCGGGATTCGTGCCGGGGTCGTTTTCAAAGCGGGTGCCATAGGTATACACCGATTCTTTCAGTGCACCGCTTTCGGTTGTGATTTTGCCTTGACCTTCTTTGAGGCTTCCTTGCCATACTACGGTTGATTTGCTATCCATAGGTGTCTCCTAAAAATTAAAAAGATTTAAATCTACTCGGTTGATTGAGTAGGTTTAACCAACTACTTGATTAGAACAATTGCCTGTAGATTTGCCATCCTTCAACCGATTGATTTTTCTCATGTCATTATCATCAAAGCGTCATGTCATCATCACGCTGCCGTCATCCCAAGATCAAATCAGCCGTATACAGTAAAGATATTCTTTTCGCATTACAAAACTGACTTATGACCTCTGATCACTCTAAGCCCTCTGTCCGCCCCCAAATTCCTGCCGAAATTTTGTCCCCAACGCTAACTAATTCCGCCTCGGCGACACCTTCAAAAGGCCCTAAAATCGGTCAGCGAGTAGCGGCTTCACTGGCCCTAGTACTATTGGGTGCGGGCACTGCGACAACGGGCGCTTACTACGTGTGGGGGCAGTCGTCGCGCGGTTCTCAGCCGACGACCGTAGCCCAGCCTGCCTATAGCACGACGCCAGTGAGCCTTGCCCTGCCCGCAGAAGGCAGCTCAATCGCACAGGTCGTTCAGGCTGTGGGCCCAGCGGTAGTCCGCATCAACGCTTCGCGAACAGTGACTAGCCGGGCACCCAACGTACCGTCTAATATTCCAGAGGAGTTTCGCCAGTTTTTTGGCAACAATCTCCCGTCCGGTGGCGCGCAAGGGCAGCCTCGAGAGCGGACTGAAAGCGGCGTCGGCTCTGGTTTTATTGTCAGTGAAGACGGACGGATTTTGACCAATGCCCATGTGGTTGAAGGGGCCGATACGGTGCAGGTAACGCTCAAAGACGGGCGCAGTTTCGAGGGCAAAGTGCTAGGCACTGATCCGGTCACTGATGTAGCGGTAATTGATGTAGAAGCGAATGATTTGCCCACGGTGGCGGTGAGCAATGCGGAGTTGCTGCCGGGAGAAGTGGCGATCGCAATCGGCAACCCCCTTGGCCTCGACAATACCGTCACGGTCGGCATTGTTAGTGCCGTAGGCCGTACCAGCGGTCAGGTCGGCATTCCTGACAAGCGCATTGATTTTATCCAAACCGACGCTGCCATTAATCCCGGCAATTCTGGGGGGCCATTGCTCAATGCCAGAGGCGAAGTGATCGGCATGAACACCGCCATTATTAGTGGCGCACAAGGATTGGGATTCTCAATTCCGATCAGCTCAGTAGAGCGAATTTCTGAGCAGCTCATTGCTACTGGCAAAGTCGATCATCCCTTCATCGGCATTGAAATGGTCAACCTCACGCCAGAAGTGCGCGATTCCCTTAACCAAGATCCCAACGGTAGGTTTCAAGTCGAAGCCGATAGCGGCGTCTTTGTCGCTGGAATAGTGCCTAACTCGCCAGCCGCGCGCGCAGGTTTACGCGCGGGTGATGTGCTCACGGAGGTAAACGGCGAGGCAATCACCACCGGCCAATCGGTGCAAACCGCAGTCGAGGCCAACGGTTTAGATCGCGACTTAAGCTTGAAACTAGACCGTAATGGCCAGAGTCAAACGGTGTCGTTGCGGCCCGCGCCGCTGCCTGCGCAGGGGTAGTGGGTAATAGCAAATGGGCTGAAGCTATCTAGCCCAACTACTAGCCCAACCAACTAGCCAAATTTTACTTTTTGCGTTTTTTTGGCGATAACTCATGCGATTGAGTATCGTGCCGATACTCTGGCGCGAGGGTAACGACTCGTCGGTATATCCTCGCGATTGGCCATCCAATAATTGTCGGATATCAGCCTCCATCTAAGGCTGTTTTTCTTCACTTAACTATGTGAAGGATCTCTTAGATGTACTGGAACGGGTCTTGAAGAGCATACTCAGCAGCGATCGCTCGCCGAAGTCATCAACAATCTTAAGGTCAGTGATTTGACCCACAGCGTTAACCCTTCTGATCAATGGCAAGGGCGGCTTCTAGAGCGACTTTTTCTTTGGCACGGCGAGCGTAGGGCTGTAAATTGGCCAAGCTCAATCCTGAAAGCAGGCTCAAATTCTCTAAGCTCATCCCTTTCATCAATAGCTCTATGCACCAGGTTTGATGCGCTTGAAAGGGCGTGATTTGTTGGGTATCACCCATTGGATCAGTCGTATCAGTGGTGACGATCGCTGTCCACAAATCCAGAATTCCAGCTTCGGCTAATGCTTCTTTTTGATCGGTTATAAAAACATAGGGGCTGTCATCTGAACGGCTTTTCAGCCATTGGGTCAGCGGATTTTTTAAGTAGGTGCCGTAGCGATTGCCCATAATCCAGCGGTTGAGCGGCACTTGGCGAGAAGCCGGGCCGGGAAGGGTCAGTAAGTGCTGGTTTTTGCTGCTGAGCGAGTACGATCGCCGCAGCTGCGCAGCTTCTTCTATTTGCAGTCCTGCGCCAAACAGCACGTACATTAGCGCGTAGGCTTGTAAGCCTTGCTTTTTGGCGGTTTGAAAGAGCGATCGCACTTTTTCGGCGGGCAAATCTGTCACCGTCGTATTGGCTACTGCAATGCTTGAGCCCATTGCATCCCCACGCTCAGCTGTGGTGTCCGCGATTGTATTAAGCATCTGCTCAGCAGTAGCACCCAAAAACAGCGCTTTTACGGCTGCTAAAAAATCCTCAGCATGGGGCCACAAGTTATGGCCTTCACTACTAAAGGTAAGCACTGCATGGCCCAAGATCAATGTATTTAACAGTCCTGCTACCGATTCAATCGAGAGGTTAGCCGGGAGATCAGCTGCGGATAGTCGCAAATAGCTAACGGTTTGCTGATTGGCCTGACGCAGCGCTTGGCCTAGCGCCTGACGATTTTCAGGGGGTGATTGACCGGCTTCACCGATCAGCGATCGAACCAGTTCCGGCACCTCACCTAATAGGTCTAGCCCTAACGAGCCGTAGGCCATCAGCGGATCGTTCGCACCCGTAATTTCAGTGAGGGCGACCTGCATTTGAGCCAAAATTGACGCCTCCTTCAATACGGCTAAAAGCAAGCCCTGTTTGCTGCCAAACTGACGAAATAAGGTGACCTCATTGACTTTTGCTTGCTCAGCAATTTCTTTCGTCGTCGTCGCCGTAATTCCCTGAGCTAAAAATAGCGATAGCGCCGCTGCAACAATCCGCTCACGGCTAGACAGCTTACGTTCAGTCATTACTTTTAACCATCACCCTCAATCATCGCCATGACTACCTTACGCGAGTCCAATCAAGCATTTAAAACCTGAAAATAGCCAATAGTGAGGGTAGCAGATACTACTTTAGAGACATTTTTGCAAGTATCACTTGCATTTTTCTGGCTACCAAGCTATAACTATTAATGTAAGCGTTACTTGCAATACTTTACCGTAGGCTATGAACACCCGCAACTTGCCCCAACCCCATTTAAAACCGCGATCGCCTGAGTTTGAACCGAATGTTCGTTTCTCTGAAGCAATGAGCGTCGAAGCACCGACCGACTCAAGTGCTGATTCAATTGCCCCCAAAATTAGCTGGGTTACCGTTGGCTTTTTCGCAGTGTTTCATGGCTTGGCCCTATTAGCGCCCTGGTTTTTCTCTTGGTCGGCTCTATGCGTCGCGATTTTGCTGCACTGGCTGTGCGGCAGCGTCGGCATCTGCATGGGCTATCACCGTATGTTGAGTCATCGGAGCTTTCGAGTCCCGCAGTGGCTAGAGTACGTGATTGCAACGGTGGGCGCACTGGCGCTTCAGGGTGGACCTACTTTTTGGGTGGCTGGTCACCGGCAGCATCACGCTTTTACAGAGCATGTAGAGAAAGACCCCTACTCTGCGAAAAAAGGGTTCTGGTGGAGCCATATGTTCTGGATGTTCTACCTTAAGCCAGAAGTGTTTGACCGTAAGGTGTATGCCAAAAACGCGCCCGATATTGCCCGCGACCCTTACTACGCCTTTCTAGACAAGTACTTTCTGGTATTGCAGGTGCCGGTTGGTCTGGTGCTTTATCTGCTCGGTGGCTGGTCGTTTGTAATTTATGGCGTGTTTGTACGAGCGGTGGTGCTGTGGCACTGCACCTGGCTGATTAACTCAGCCAACCACATGTCTGGGTATCGCCACTTCGATAGCGATGACAATTCTCGAAATCTTTGGTGGGTAGCCATTCTTACCTATGGCGAAGGCTGGCACAACAACCACCACGCCTTTCCTAAAATGGCCAAAGCTGGGCTAGCCCCTTGGGAAATAGATATGACTTGGTGGCTAATTAAAGGGCTCAAATCCGTGGGACTAGCGACAAAAGTAGTCATGCCTTCAGCAAAAGCTAGATTGTTGTAACTTAAGCAAAAGATTAAGTAAGCCGTGAGTCTAACGCTGTCAAAGATTCAGCCTTTAACCTTATTTTATAACGTTAGAGGCTGAATCTTTTTTGCTATTATGCTCTAAATTGTGAAGCGATCTATAAAGTTCTGAGGTTTCAAGAATAGAGACGTCAGAACTTTTTTAATGTCTTTGTTTTTGGAATCTATTCGTCAGCCTTTCAAATACAGTCAGCCTTGATCCTTAAATGCCGTATTTACGAACATCTACTTCGCTAAAAAATACAGCTGTACCTAAATGTATGTGAAATGTACGTAAAGCCTACCCGGATGATTCTCTTTTTAGGCAAGCACTCCCCACAGCCGGATTGATCGTGAGATAGTGTTAGGCGAACGCTCAGTTGCGAGCTTATGCCAAAGATTACACACCTAATTTACGATTTTGACGGACTGTTGCTCGATACAGAACCGATTTATCGCGCTGTATATGAGAAAATTGCCCAGCGATATGGTAGGGCGGTGACTCCGGCACTGCATCGCAAGATTATGGGCCGTCAAGCCATCGACTGTGCCCAAATCTTGATTGCAGATCTGGCCCTGCCGCTGACGGTGCAGGCGCATTTAGAGCTGCGCAATCAGCTTATTTTTGATCGGTTGCCTGAGGCGCAGCCGATGCCGGGAGCTATTGATCTGACTCAGCAGTTTCATGCGCTAGGGGTGCGGCAGGCGATCGCAACAAGTTCCGCAGAAGTCACCTTCAAGCTCAAAATTCAGCGCTATCACGACTGGCTAGCGCTGTTTGAAGTGATTGTGCTGGGCAGCGATCCGGCAGTCAAGCGCAGCAAACCAGCGCCAGACAGCTTCTTGGTAGCGGCCCAGCGACTCGGCGCGCTGCCAGAGCAATGCTTGGTTTTTGAAGACTCGCCAGCCGGGGTGCAGGCGGCTAAGCAGGCAGGTATGAGTGTTGTTGCCGTGCCTGCTGCCTATATGGATAGAGCGCTTTATAGCAAAGCGGATGAAGTGATTACTGAACTCGCTGAGTTTGATCCTCAGCGCTGGCAACTGCCGGTTGCGCAGTTTCCACATCAACGCTGACTACCCTGACAGAAAGTTCAAAAAAAATCAGCTAAAAGCCAGTGAAATCAGTGCCAGAGCCCCGCGTCGTGATGCGGATAGCGCTGTTTTGACTGCTGGGTGTACGGATGCGATCGCGTGCGGGGTTTCAGTAAACTTCATATTCCAGCTTTTTATGTAAAATCACGGTAGAGCAAGCTAGCACCTACTGCCATTGAGCGCCTATGTGAATATAACAAGATAAGAAGAGCTTGTTGCTGTTTATACATTGTCGCTACTTAGCGATTACTTAGCTACCGTTTAACTACCGCTCAGCTAGCAAGAGTCGCTTAGTATACATAGTGAATATTGTGCCTGATATCAAAGCTGAGGTTGTTGCTATGCTCCGTATTGTTCCCCATAGCTTGTGTGCAGCCACGTTTGGTTTCTGCGCTGTGCTAGCTGTCCTTTGCTTTTTCGTGCTTGATCCGAGAGCTTTCGTCACTTCCGGCAGCGAAAATCTCTAGCGGCCAGTCTGTTTTTTTAAGTTTGTTTTTTGAGTAAGTTGTTTAACTCTCGAAGATCGATAAGATCCTCGAGAGTTTTTTTTAATGTAGCGCTGTGCCCAATGAAATCTACACTACAGCCAGATAGTCTTGCAGCGCTTTTACCGTCAGCTTGTTGTCTTTGAGAGAGCTGATGGCCGCTAAGGTTGCTTTGGCACCCGCAATCGTAGTCACAATCGGAATTCTCGATTCGAGCGCGGTCCGGCGAATGATGCGATCATCTTCTTGAGCCGCTGCTCCTATCGGCGAATTGATGATGAGCTGAATTTCTTTGTTTTTAAGCGCGTCGCCCACATGAGGCCGACCCTCATAGATTTTGAGCACTAGCGCGGCTTCTACACCAGCAGCGGTCAGCGCTTTGTGAGTGCCGTCCGTCGCTAAAAGGGTAAAACCTAGTTCAGTAAAGCCTTTAGCAATCGGCACAACGGCCTCTTTATCGCGATCATTGACGGAGATAAAAACGGTGCCAGATGACGGCAAATGCTGAGAGGCAGCAAGTTCGGCTTTGGCATAGGCCAGCCCAAAGCTGGTATCAATGCCCATAACTTCGCCGGTAGAGCGCATTTCAGGGCCAAGCAAAATGTCGGTAGTGGGAAATTTGTTGAAGGGGAAGACCGCTTCTTTGACGGAGACGTGAGGCGGGATGATCTCTTTAGTAAAATCTAGTTCAGCTAGAGTTTTACCAGACATTAGCCGCACGGCAAGTTGAGCTAGCGGTGCGCCGGTGGCTTTGGAGACAAAGGGTACCGTGCGCGAGGCGCGAGGATTGGCTTCGATGATGTAAACCATATCGCCTTGAATGGCGTACTGAATATTCATCAGGCCAATCACCTGAAGCCGCTTGGCGAGCTTAAATGTCCAATCGCGAATGGTGGCTAAAGCCGCTTCAGAAAGCGTGACGGTGGGTAAAGAGCAAGCCGAGTCACCGGAGTGAATGCCCGCTTGCTCGATGTGCTCCATAATGCCGCCGATGACGGCAGTGCCGGTGCGATCGCACAGCGCATCGACATCTACTTCCACCGCATTTTCTAAAAACTTATCGATCAAAATTGGATGATCGGGTTCTACCTGCACGGCAGTGGTCATATAGCGCTCTAGGTCACTGTCAGAATAAACAATCTCCATCGCCCGACCGCCGAGCACGTAGCTAGGGCGCACGACCACTGGGTAGTCGATTTTTTGGGCGATGCTGAGGGCTTCACCGTAGCTGCGGGCAATGCCGTTGGGCGGCTGGCGAATATCTAACTCACGCAGAATTTTCTCAAAGCGTTCGCGATCTTCAGCGGCGTCAATTGCATCTGGAGACGTGCCCCAAATTTTGGTTTTGATGCTTCCGGCTTGATCGGAGTCAGCAATTTCCTGAAGGTAGGCTTGTAGCGGTACGGCCAGCTTCAGCGGCGTTTGTCCGCCGAACTGAATAATCACGCCATCAGGGTTTTCGGCTTCGATGATATTGAGCACGTCTTCTTTGGTGAGTGGCTCAAAATAGAGGCGATCGCTCGTATCGTAATCGGTCGAAACCGTTTCAGGATTAGAGTTGACCATGATGGTTTCATAGTCGTCGGCTTGCAGCGCAAACGAAGCATGACAGCAGCAGTAGTCAAATTCAATGCCCTGGCCAATCCGGTTCGGCCCCCCGCCCAAAATCATCACCTTACGCCGATCAGACGGTAGCACTTCGCTTTCTTCTTCGTAGGTGGAGTAGTAGTAAGGTGTGAATGATTCAAACTCAGCGGCGCAGGTATCGACCATTTTGTACACCGGGATCACGCCGAGCGACTTGCGGTAGGTGCGCACATCATCTTCGTTGGTTTTGGCGGCAAAGGCGATTTGGCGATCGCTAAAGCCCTCTTGCTTGATCGCTAGCATCTGCGCCTTGGTGATATCAGGCAGCGGCGTGCGCTTCATAAATTTCTCAATGGTCAGCAGCACTTTGAACTTGTCTAAAAACCAGGGATCAATCGCCGTTAGCTCATAGATTTCTTCGACCGTCAGGCCGAGCTGCATGGCGTGACGAATCGCAAAAATGCGCTCCGGGTGGGGTCTGCGTAAGTCGGCCTGCACTTTAGAAAGGGTCGGCAGCTTTTCGGGGCCATCGCAGCCCCAACCGGCTCTACCAATTTCAAGCGATCGCAGCGCCTTTTGAAACGACTCATTGAAGGTGCGACCAATCGCCATCGCTTCGCCCACTGACTTCATCTGCGTGGTGAGCGTAGACGAAGCGCCGGGAAACTTTTCAAAGGCAAAGCGCGGCACCTTGGTTACTACGTAGTCAATCGTCGGCTCAAAGCTAGCCGGAGTTTTTTCAGTAATATCATTAGAAATTTCATTCAGCCGGTAGCCGACCGCTAGCTTTGCCGCAAACTTCGCAATCGGAAAACCCGTCGCCTTAGAGGCCAGCGCCGAACTGCGCGACACCCGAGGGTTCATCTCAATGACGACCACCTCGCCATCTTCAGGATTGACCGAAAATTGGATATTAGATCCCCCCGTTTCAACCCCAATTTCGCGGATGATTTTAATCGAAGCGTCTCGCAGCCGCTGATATTCTTTATCGGTCAGCGTTTGAGCCGGAGCGACCGTAATCGAATCGCCAGTATGCACGCCCATCGGGTCAATATTTTCAATTGAGCAGATAATCACCACGTTATCGGCCAAATCGCGCATCACCTCTAGTTCATACTCTTTCCAGCCCAGCAGCGACTGCTCAATCAAAATCTGCGATACCGGACTCGCCTCTAGCCCTGAGCGAGAAATTGTTTCAAATTCTTCTTGGTTGTAAGCAATGCCGCCGCCGCTACCGCCCATCGTAAAAGCAGGGCGAATAATGAGCGGATAGGAGCCAATTTGCTTACCAATTTCTTTGGCTTCATCCATTGTTTCAGCCAGACCGGAAGGGCACACCCCAACCCCAATTTTGATCATGGCTTCTTTAAAAAGCTTGCGATCTTCAGCCTTTTCAATCGCTTCGAGCTTCGCGCCGATTAGCTCCACGCCATATTTTTCCAAAACGCCGCTTTTCGCCAGCTCCACCGCCAAATTCAGCGCCGTTTGGCCGCCCATCGTCGGCAGCAGTGCGTCGGGGCGCTCTTGAATAATAATTTCCTCCAGTAGCGGCGCACTCAGCGGCTCAATGTAAGTGCGATCAGCAATTTCCGGATCGGTCATAATTGTGGCCGGGTTAGAATTCACCAGCACCACTTCGTAGCCTTCTTCTCTCAGGGCTTTGCAGGCTTGGGTGCCCGAATAGTCGAACTCACAGGCTTGCCCAATCACAATCGGACCAGAGCCGATGAGCATTATTTTTTTGAGGTCATTTCGACGAGGCATACAACACCTATTTGCTGACTATTTGCTGATTACTTTCTGCTTACGGAGGCCATGAAATCCAGTTCATTTTAGAGGGTTTTTGCAAATTTTTAGGTTCGTTAGTAGCGCAATCGCACAGAGATAACAAAAATTGCTGACTAAGTAAGCCTTCATAAGAGGAAGATTACGTACTAAACTGAAAAGGTCTTTAGTAGTAATAATTATCAACAAGCGACCTTAGTAATGCTGACAAACCTCAGAGAAATCCTTAGAAAAACCTTCACAAAAAGCTCCCGAAAAAGCCTTCAAAAAAGCTTTAAAACAACCAGACGACAGCTATGGGCCGTGGTGTTTTTGCTGTCTGTTGGCGTAGCGGCCTGTGGCGGTGGCAGCGGCTCTGATCAGGTGGTCAACCTCTATTCGGCTCGTCATTACGATGTCGATGTGCAGCTTTATGAGCAGTTTACGGCGGATACTGGCATTCAGGTAAACGTCATTGAAGGTCAACCGGATGAGCTGATTGAGCGCATTACGAATGAAGGTGAGCAAAGCCCCGCAGATGTTTTTGTAGCAGTAGATGCAGGGCGGCTGTGGCGGGCTCAGGAGGCAGGCATTTTTCAGCCAGTGACTGATAGTGAGGTGCTGAATAGTCAAGTTCCGGCAAATTTGCGAGAGCCCAATGGCGAATGGTTTGGCCTGACGACGCGGGCGCGGGTGCTGGTGTATAACAAAGCCAATGTGAAGCCGAGTGAGCTTTCAACTTATGAGGACTTAGCCGATCCTAACTGGAAAGGCCGGGTGTGCGTGCGCAGCTCAAGTAACGTGTACAACCAATCGCTAGTCGGTTCAATGGTGGAATCGATCGGCGCTGAGGCGACTGAAACGTGGGCTAAAGGTTTGGTTTCTAATTTTGCGAGAGCGCCAGAGGGCGGCGATATTGACCAAATTAAGGCGGTTGCCGCAGGGCAGTGTGATGTGGCTATTGCTAATCACTACTACTGGGCGCGCTTAGAAAAATCGGATGATCTGAGCGACGTGGCAGCGGTAGAGAAAACGGCGATCTTTTTCCCCAATCAGGGTGATCGCGGTACTCATATCAACATCAGCGGGATTGGCCTGGTCAAAACCGCACCTCATCCTGAAAATGGCATTGCTTTTATGGAGTTTCTGGTGAGTCCAGCAGCGCAAAAGATCTTTTCTGAGAGCAATAACGAGTATCCGGTGGTAAAAGACGTGGCGCTAGATCCAATCGTGGCCCAGCTAGGCGAGTTTAAAGTAGATGAAACCAACGTCGCTTCCTATGGCCGCAATAACCCTGAAGTGAACGAAATTGTTGATCGGGCTGGCTGGCAATAACCTCTATGCTTTTCACTATTCCTAATCTGCTATGTGATGAAGCGATCGCCGATCTCATCACTCAGCTTGAGCAAGCAGATACAGTAGACGGCAAAACCACCGCAGGCTGGCACGCCAAAACTGTCAAACAAAATCAGCAGCTAGATCCCAAGCATCCGGCTACGGCCGCGCTTATAGATCAGGTGCGCCAAGTCACCCTGAAGCATCCGCTGTTTCAGTCAGCGGCCAGACCTCGGCGGATTCACACGCTGCGATTCAACCGCTACAGTGACGGAATGGCCTATGGCCGTCACACCGATAGCGCTTTGATGAGTGGCTTTCGCTCAGATCTTTCATTTACGCTGTTTTTATCTGACCCGGACAGCTACGAAGGCGGTGAGCTAGTAGTTGAAGGGGTGGATAGTGAGCAGGCGTATAAGCTCAAGGCGGGATCGATGTTGGTGTATCCGTCGTCTAGTCTGCATCGGGTGGAACCGGTGGTCAGCGGGGTGCGGTGGGCGGCGATTGGCTGGGTGCAGAGCCAGGTGCGCGATCCCGCTGCGCGAGAAATTTTGTTTGAGCTGGATACGGCCAGGCGATCGCTCTTTGCTCAGCACGGCAAAACCGATGAATTTGATCTAATTACGAAGAGCTTAAATAACCTTGTGCGCCGCTGGGCGGAATAAATGGGGCTTAATGCCCTTAATGAGAATTAATCTGGCTAAAGCGAGCTATTTGTTGCCCAACTTACGACCGACTCGACCGACTGAGATCCACCCTATCAACCCCGCCTGTATGCCCCCATCTGAGCCTGTTTTAGTCTGCCGTCACCTGACCAAGCACTTTGCTAGCATGGCGACTCCGGCAATCGACAAGGTGAGCTTTGAGATGAATGAGGGTGAGCTGTTAGGGTTGCTAGGGCCTTCGGGCTGTGGGAAAACGACGCTGTTGCGGCTGGTTGCTGGGTTTGAAACGCCTGAAACGGGTGAGATTGATTTAGCCCAGCAGCGGGTGTGTCAGCAGGGTTTGCATCTGCCGCCGGAGCGTCGTCAGGTAGGGGTGGTGTTTCAAGACTATGCGCTATTTCCGCATTTGAATGTGGTGGAGAATGTGGCGTTTGGGCTGAAGCAGCTATCGCGGCGGGGGCAGTTACCGAAGCCGCAAATTCAAAAGCTGGCCGGAGAAGCGATCGCGCTCGTCGGCCTAGAAGGCATGGAGCGGCGCTATCCGCATGAGCTTTCAGGCGGGCAGCAGCAGCGGGTAGCGCTGGCGAGGGCATTAGCTCCTCGGCCGCCGCTGATTTTGCTAGATGAGCCGTTTAGTAATTTAGATGTGCAGGTGCGGCTCTATTTGCGGCAGGAGGTGCGCGATATTTTAAAAAATGTGGGGGCGTCGGGGATTTTTGTGACGCACGATCAAGAAGAGGCATTAGCGATCGCCGACAAAGTAGCGGTGATGCAATCGGGCCAGATAGAGCAGCTCGATACGCCAGAGAGAATTTATCAAAATCCGGCGTCGCGATTTATTGCTGAGTTTGTGACGCAGGCGAATTTTGTAGCGGCAGTGCGAAAAGAAAGGGGTTGGGAGACGGCGCTGGGCTGGGTAGAGTCGCTAGCAGATGAAGGAGAACCTGGACTTGATGATCTGCTCAAAAACCAGTCGGGCGATCTGATGATTTGCCAGGAAGATTTGGAGATGAAAGCGGATGAATCAGGAGAGTTTTTGGTGCGGGGGCGGCAGTTTTTGGGCAGGGAGTATCAGTATTCTCTGTTGATGCCGTCGCAGCAGGTTTTGAGCGTGCGATCGTCCGTGAGTCAGCGACTATCAGTAGGGACTCGGGTTCATGTAAAGATTAAACCTGGACGGGCAAAGTTTTTCCAACTTTAAGCAGCAGTGGCAGACTCAGGGTGGTTTAACCGCATTTCAAACGCATGTGCGGAGTATGCTCAAGTTGACTGAAAGTGGCGATAATGAATAAAGTGTAGCTTTAATATTTTGAGTAGGGTAAGCAATGACTGAGTTACTTATGCGTGCTATTGCCAAGCTGCAAACCTTGCCCGAAAGCGAACAGAACGATATTGCTTCAATAATCTTGGATGAGATCGAAGACGAGCGACGCTGGGATGAGACATTTTCACGTTCACCAGATCTTCTTGCAAAACTCGCGGCTTCTGCAATGGCTGAGTACTATGCGGGCAAAACTCAAGAACTTGACCCAAAGACACTGTGAAATCGCGCACGACGACAGAGTTTCGCAAATTATTCGCTGGACTACCCAAACAAGTTCAGAAACAAGCTCGCGCAGCATATCGTCAGTTTAAGGAAGACTCAAGCTATCCAAGCCTTCGTTTCAAGAAAGTGCATCCAGAGTTGCCAATTTATTCTACTCGTATTAGTAAAAGCTATCGAGCGGTGGGTCAAGTAGATGGCGATACAGTGATTTGGTTTTGGATTGGTTCACATTCAGGGTAGGACAGGTTACTAGAGCAGTTATAGCAGCGCAACATACATTCCAATGCAGCGGACGGTCGAAAATTGCTGGCGCTAAGTTTGAGTCTGTTGCCGCCGCTAACTCCGCACAACTTCACGGTTCTAGCAACTGCCAAAGGCGTAGCACTTCGGCGACTGACCAAGCTTGGGCAAAAGCTCCGCGTGGGGTGAAAGGTGATTCACCGTCGAAGATTTCGCTGAGAGTGCCGGTGCAGCCGGATTGGAGATGGTGGATGAGCGGGGTGAGGAAGGTGCGGGCGAGATCGGGGTTTTGATAGACTTTGAGGTGGGCTTGGGTGAAGGAGCCAATGAGCCAAGCCCAGGTGGTGCCTTGGTGGTAGCTGCCGTCGCGGTTGAGGCGATCGCCGCCATACACACCCATGTAGTCAGGGTGAACAGGCGAAAGCGATCGCAAACCATGAGAAGTCAGCAGTTGTTGAGCGCAGATATCGACGATGGCTTTTTGTTGCGCCGGAAGTAGGGGCGGGGCAAAGGCTAAGGAAACGGCAAAGAGCTGATTGGGGCGCAGGGCCGAGTCGTTGCCTTCAGGGCCGTCAATGACGTCGTAGCAGTAGCCGAGATCGTGCTGCCAGAATTTTTGAAAGCTGGTGGCGGTTTGTTTGGCAAGGGTGAGGTATGGGCAGTAGCTCTGAGCTGACGGTTGGCCTAGCTGCTGGGCAAATTGCGCCATAGTGAGCAAAGCATTATGCCAAAGCGCATTGATTTCAACCGGTTTGCCAATGCGGGGAGTCACCACCCAATCATCGACTTTGGCATCCATCCAGGTAAGCTGCGCGCCCGCTTCTCCGGCATAAAGCAGGCCGTCGCTGCTATCGACATGAATGTTGTAACGAGTGCCGCGCAGGTGCCAGTCAATCACAGACTGTAGGGCCGGAAAAAGCTCTTCAATTAAAGCCAAGTCTTGCGTGGTTTCAAAATAGGCGCGAATGGCCTCAAAGTACCAAAGAATAGCATCGACAGTATTGTAGCCGGGGGTGTCATTGGCTTCAGGAAAAGCGTTGGGCAGCATTCCTTGACTGAGATAACGAGCAAATGTGCGTAAAATTGGGCGGGCAATGTCGGGCCGTCCGGTCGCTAAAGTCAGTCCCGGTAGGGCGATCATTGTGTCGCGGCCCCAGTCGCCAAACCAAGGATAGCCCGCAATGACGGTTTTTCCAGTTGTTGTTTGCAGATCTGCTGTCTGTTTGGCTGTTGTTGAATCTGTTGAATCTGCTGAATCTATTGACAAATCGGCATCTTCGGATTCAGGCAAAAGCGTGCGGTTGACGATAAACTGATCGGCGGCGAGGGTAAGTTGTTGAATGTAGGGAGGAGCGGACGACTGAGGAGCGCAATCTAACAGCGTTTGTTCGTATTGCTGTCTGAAGGTGAGGGCGGCTTGTCCATTTAGGTCAGGGTGGGGATGGGTGCTAGCTATAAAAGTGAGCGTTTCACCAGCATTGAGGGTGGTGCGTAGGGTGGCGGCATGGAAGTTGTCGTCTAGCGGAGAGAGGCCGCGATAGTGTTCCAGGCTGAGAAAATAGTGCTGGTACCATTTGCTAGCGGGCAATAGCTGACCTTTGCTGCTGAGCAGATAAAACGGGGTGGCTTGCTTAGAGGCTTCGATTTTTAGCCCTCTAGGATGAGCGCGGGTTTGAATTTGCCAGCCGTTTTGCTGGATGACGCTGTGATGATCGCGATAGTTAATCAGGGCTTTAATGCTGAGGGTGAGAGGAGCACTCGCTCTAGCGAGAACGTACTGAATATAGGTGGTGTTTTCGCTTGGCTGCATCCAAATTCGCTTTTGTAGAAGGGCGTCGGCTACAGCGTAGCTCCAAACAGGGATTGTGCCTTCGAGGTGAAACTGTTCTAGATGGCGATAGCCGTAGCCAGTGAGGGTGCCGCCCGCCCAGCGATCGCAGCTCAATAAATAGCTGTTGCGCTGATAGCTCAAAGTTTCATCTAGCTTGGTTAACAGCAAAGTACGCCCCAACGGTGGTTTCAGCGCGGCGACTAATAGGCCGTGATAGCAGCGCGTCAGGGTAGTAGAAATAGTGCCGCAGCCATAGCCGCCAATGCCATTGGTAATCAGCCATTCGCGCTGAGTCGCTTGGCTCAAATCGCCGCAGATGTCACGGCCAAAATTGACCATGCCTGAAGTGGGGAAGGCCAAATGAGGGGCTAGATGAGAGAAAGAGCTGTTCATAATTGTTACAGAGTTACACCGTATCTTTGTATCGTGATTAGGCGTTCTTAAAGTGAGGAAACTCTAAGATTAGGCGATCACAAGGGGTAGGGCGCTGCTCTGTAGTACGGATTCAGTCACGGAGGCGGTAGCGGTATAGTTCGCGGCTAGGTGCCTACCAATAACGATCTCGCTAGCACTATGGGTTTTGGCAGCCTTGATGATCTCTTCACAAACAGAACCTTGAGCCGTGATGAATTGATGGTGAATATCAGCCAATATCTGTTTTGTCTGCTGTTGCAGTTGTTGAGCTTCATTGTTGTGAGCAGACTTTTCTTGAATGACGTGTAGCACAATCACCTCGCCATCGCTCCGACGGGCTAGGTCGGCGGCTTGTGTGAGTACTTTGACGGCGGTAGCAGACGTATCTACGGCAGCGAGGATCGTTATTTTGCGGGCGATCGCGACCTTAGTCGGATCGACATCTCCCTTTTCTAACAGCTTCGGCGCAAAAAAGGGAATCGCCCAGGCTCCCAACGGCGCAGTGACCAAAATAGACAACGCCGAAATCGCCAAAATTGTCTCACCCCCGTCGATGCCAGCGGCCAAAGGTACAGCTCCAATCGCGGCTTGCACGGTGGCTTTGGCCGAATTTCCGGGAAGTAAAAATAATCGTTCTCGCCAAGTCCAGTTACCGGCTACAGTAGAGAGATACCAGCCGAGCGATCGCCCCACTAACGTCCCAATCGCCAGCAGCCCCAGCCCCATAAACAACACATTTTCTAGCACTGCGAGTTGAATGCTCGCCCCCATCAACACAAACAAAATAACCTCAGCAACAATCCACAAGCTGTCAAATCCATTGCGCAATCGCCGTGCTAAAGGGGCATTCAGCTCAATCAAAAAGAAGCCAGTCGCCATCACCGCTAAGTAGCCAGAGAAGATAGGAACCGCAGCGGCTACAACGACCAGTGACAGGGCAAATCCGGCTGCAACCAAGGCATCTTGCACGGTGTTTTGAGTCCAATTGCGCCGAGCGAGCAGCGCTACCAATAGCCGCGCACTCACCCAGCCGAGTAGCACCCCCAACGTGATTTGAGCCATGACTTGCAGGGGCAATAGCTGCAAAGGACTTAGGCTAAGCCCACCTGGTAGCGTTAATCCTGTGGTTTGTCCTTGTGTTAAGAATGCTAGCAACAAACTAAACACCAGCAGCAGCAGCACATCCGACAGGGCGCTGCCGGTCAAAATTGCGTCGGGAATGCCTTTTTTTACGCCCCAGCCTAAGCTTTTGAGCCGCAGCATTCCCGGTACAATCACCGCCGGAGATTCTGCGCCGATAATGCAGCCAAGCAGCAGCCCGGTAAGCGGGTTAAAGTGCAGCAGCCAGATGGCGGCTAGCGCAATCACTACCGCCTCACAAGCCGCCGGCAAAAACCCCAACCGCAGCGCCACCGTCCCTTGCTGCATCAGTTTTTCTCGATCTAGTCCTAGTCCCGCCTTCATCAAAATGACCATCACCGCAATTGTGCGCAGTGAATCCGCCGCCGATAGCACCTCTGGGTTAATCACATTACCCACCTGCGGGCCTAGCAAAATGCCGCTCAGCACCATCCCTACCAATGCGGGCGCTTTTAGCCGACGGGCTACTTGACCGACAAAAAAGCCCGCTAATAAAATCCAGATAATACTTGTTAACATTGCGCCTTGCTACCGTGCACTTTTTAGAGTCGCTCTCTAAAATTCAAGATAGTTGAGATTGAGGTACAAATGCGACAAAACTTGTCATCACTCACTCATAGAATGCAATGGCAGTTTACCTGTCAGTAAAGGCAAACCATTTTATGTCTTCAGCCTATCCGCGAGATTTAATTGGCTATGGTCAAACGCCGCCGCATCCGCACTGGCCGAATGAGGCTCAGCTAGCGATTCAGTTTGTAGTTAATTACGAAGAAGGCGGCGAAAACTGTATTTTGCATGGAGATGCGGCTTCGGAAGCTTTTTTGTCTGAAACGGTGGGCGCTTCTCCTTTGCTGGGCGTTCGCAACATTAACATGGAGTCGATGTATGAATATGGCTCAAGGGCTGGTTTTTGGCGGCTACATCGATTGTTTACTGAGCGTCAAATGCCGCTGACGGTCTATGCGGTGGCAATGGCATTAGCGCGCCATCCTGAGGCGGCTAAGGCAATGGTAGAGGCAGATTGGGAGGTTGCTAGCCACGGCTATCGGTGGATTGATTATCAGTATGTAGGGGAGGAGATGGAGCGATCGCACATTCAAAAAGCGATTGACATTCACACCCAAGTAACCGGCACTCGGCCATTAGGCTTTTACCAGGGGAGGCTCAGCCCCAATACTCGTCGCCTCGTCGTCGAAGCCGGTGGTTTCCTTTACGACGCTGACAGCTACGCCGATGACTTGCCCTACTGGACTCACGACTACGGCCAGCCGCATTTGGTCATTCCCTACACGCTCGATAGCAACGATATGCGCTTTGCCTCTTACCAGGGCTTCAACTGTGGCGATCAGTTTTTCACCTATCTCAAAGACGCTTTTGATGTGCTTTACGCCGAAGGCGAAACCGCCCCTAAAATGCTGAGCGTTGGGCTGCACTGTCGGCTCTCTGGCAGACCCGGACGCGCCGCTTCTCTAGCCAGATTTTTAGACTATGTACAAAGTCATCCCAAAGTTTGGATCTGTCGCCGCGTCGATATTGCCCGCCATTGGCATACTCACCATGCCCCAGAAATTGTGTAACTTGGCTCAAGTGTCGCCGCGCCGCCGGTAGGATCTTTAAAGCCTTTACGACTCTCTAACGGCAAAGTCTGCTGATCCACCCCTGATTGACTGACAAAAGTTCTATTCGAAGCGATGAAGCCTTTAGCCGTAGGAGAATGTAGCGATTGAACTGAATAAGTAGGAGCCAGCGTTCTAAGATTTAGATACCACTCCAAAGTGGCATTAACTTAAAGTTTGCGCGACCCAGACGATAAACACCTTGCCCTTTTTACGCTCTAGTACAATAAGTATAAAACAATGAAACGTACAGAGGCAAATGAAACGGGAAGAGATTAAGCTGAAGAAGCAGGAGAGAACAGAGCTAGAGTTGCTGAGCACGAGCGGTGTGTGCTCAGTGCGAACGCTGCAACGGG
>JBGTIK010000252.1:0-12103 GCA_041745715.1 Phormidesmis sp. | reverse complement strand
TAGCCCAGTAACCGTTCAGGGGGGGTACGAAGTTAGTGGGTTTGAGGGCTCTTCAAGCCTATATTTCTGAAGCAGCGGAGCCAAGTTAGCCAATTTTGCGGACTGAAACCCTGATTCTTTCGTTACCCCCTGAACGGTTACGTAGCCCAGCATTTCTTCTAAGTAGTTATTGACATAGAGATTGCGGCGCGATCGCACATCATAAATATAAATCGCATTCGGCGTCGCTCTGGTAATCGACTGCAAGAGCTGCTGCTGCTTGCGAAGCTCAGCCGTGCGCGCCTGTACCTGCTGCTCTAGGGCTTCATTCGACTGACGCAACTGAGTTTCTGCGACGGCTAAGCGCTCTTTTGTCTGCTGAATGGTATTGACATTCACAAGCGTCAGAATCGCCCCATTTATCATCTTGTTTTCATTGATGTATGGATACACCCGCATCAGCAAATGCGGCCCCCCGCGCTTGATCGTGACATCGTAAGCAATCGGTTTTTGCTGCTGCTGAGTTCGCGCTAGCGACGTTGTGATATCAAACGCTTCTAGGTTGTGCGAAAGATGCTCCAGCGGACGACCAATATCGGCATTGACCAAATTAAAAGCCAAGGTCGCAGCCCGCGTAAACTTCCGAATTTTGAACTGGCCATCCAAATAAATCACGCCAATATCAATGATATTGAGTAAATTATCAATGTCATTATTCAGCTCGATTAGCTCTTGAATTTTGGCCTGATGCTCATAATTCACCATATGCAGCTCTTCATTGACAGAATGCAGCTCTTCATTCGTACTTTGCAGTTCTTCATTCGTACTTTGCAGCTCTTCATTCGTAGCCTGCTGATCTTCGTTAGTGGTCTCTAGTTCTTCAATCGTGGCCTGCAAATTCTCACGGGTTGCCTGAAGCTCCTGCTGCAACTGCGACACATACTGCGTAGCCGCTTCATCAGCGGCAAAGCGAGTTGGCACACTCGCGACCGGCATCGCGTCTTCTGGCTCTATCAGCACCATCAAAAACTTGCCCACACTGCGGCTCACATGCAGGCTTACTTCCAACCTGACAGTGCTGATGTCAATCGTGTCATCTTCAATTGGGCAGTGGCTATACCTCACCTGTGTACCCGTTTGCCGCGCCTGATGCAGGGCAGTACTCAGCGATAGCCGCAGCGACTCCGGCAGCATTCTCAGCACATCTTGAGAAGCTGGCCCGGCTGAAATAGTCAGCAAGCGCAGCGGATCGCCACAGAGATGGATCAGCTGATTGTCACGGTTAACCAAAAAGCAAGTAGCCTTACGCGCCTTTAACAGCGCCTGAAAAGCCGTTTCTAAAAGCGGGTCAAACCGAGTTTTTTCTGGCACTCTAGGCTGTGCTGGCAGCCTGAGTTGAGGACTGCTCAAAGCCTCCAAATCCAAATCAATGAACGGTAGCCGCACATCTCGGAGCTTTTGATAAAGGTTCGATTTGCTCGATAGGGGCTTAAATTCTTCGGCCAGGGCTCCGAGGTTTTCAGATTCTCCTAAAAATAAAATGCGGTGGGGCATGAGTGAAAAGTGCAGCACTCGTAGCACCTGCTGCTGCAAATCAGGCTGCATGTAGATCAGCGCATTGCGGCAGGTGACCAAATCCATCTGCGTAAAGCCCGCATCTTTGGTCAGGTTGTGATTGGCAAAAATGATCATCTCCCTGAGCGATCGCACCACCTCAAACCGGTCATCTTCACCTTTAAAGAAGCGCTTCAATCGCTCCGGGCTCAGGTCGCTCACCGCTGCCGCTGAATACACCCCTGACGAGGCTTTAGCTAGGGCGATTTGATCGACATCGGTCGCAAAAATTTTGGCCTCAATCGGGCTTTGCGCTTCCGCTAAGAGTTCCTTAAGCAAAATGGCCATTGAGTAAGCTTCTTCACCGGTCGCACAGGCCGTTATCCAAATGCGTAGCCCTTTTTCAGGATCGGCCTGCTGAATTAGTAGAGGCAGCACATCGCGCGCCAAAATCTCCCAAGCCTCGGCATCTCTAAAAAAGCTGGTAACGGTAATCAGCAAATCACTACGCAGCAGGTCGCGCTCTTCGGCGGAGGCTTCTAGATGCTCAATGTAGCTATCAAGCTGGCTGTATCCGGCGATCAGGCAGCGCCGATTGATCCGCCGGGTGAGTGTGTTGGGCTTGTAGTGCGTAAAGTCAATATTTTCGTGGCGCTTGAGAAGGCCCACAATTTGCCGCAGCTGCATCGGATTGAGCTGGCTCTGCTGCTGCTGACGCAATGCCTGCCGTTGAGCCGGTGAGGTGACAAATTGATAGGTAGTGGCAGCCAAGGCCTGAGGCGGCAAGATCAAATCGACGAGATGAGTGGCAATCGCACTTCGCGGCATTCCATCAAATTCGGCGGTGGCTGGATCTTGCACCAGCACAATCCCCCCCATTTCAGAGACGCGCTTAATGCCGCGTGTGCCATCACTGCCCGTACCAGAGAGCACAATGCTGATGGTGCGATCGCCGCCTGCCGTCGCCAGCGATTCAAAAAATAGATCAATGGGGAAATTAGGTAAATGACCCGCTCCCCGATCTTGCTGACTCAAGTGCAGATGCTGACCGGTTAGCACTAGGTTCTGACCGGGCGGAATCAGGAAAATAACGTTGGCCTCAAGCCGCATATCTTCGGTGACCAAGCGCACACTCATTTGGGTGCGTCGCTCTAAAAGCTCATTCATCAAGCTCTTAAAGTCGGGAGAGAGGTGCTGAATCACCACAAAAGCGGCACCGCTGTCGGCGGGCATATTCTCAAAAAATTCTTCCAGCGCCCGCAGTCCGCCTGCCGACGCCCCAATGCCGACAATCGCAAGGTCGGGAGCCGAATCAGCTGACGCTTGCGACTCACCCCGCTCATTTGCATCGGTTGTTTCAGCCGCACTGGTCATGAGGATCTGCTCTAAGCAGGGCTTTCAGATGAATTGTAAGAGATAGCACCAGCCAATGAAACATTTTAAAAATTAAAAAGCAGCAGAAATAAGGCAGTTTAATCCGCTTATCTCCGCTGCTAGGGTGGAAGCTGCGACGGGTTGTATGGATCTTATCGAACGCTTATCGAACGGTGTTGCGATCGCCCATCGTACTAATTGGCTTCATAAAATACAGCCCGATTAGCTTCACGCCAATCGCAGCAATATGCGGCAGCTTGCGCAACAGCTGAAGCGCTTTAGGCCCGCCCGCCTGACTAATTTCGCTAATAGCTGCTGTCTGCTCGGTGCAGGCATCTAGCTCAGCAAAGAACTTGGGATTTTCCACATCCAAAACGATCGGAAATAAACGACCCGCCGACTCATTGGTCTTTTTGATCACTTCAATGTCGTACTCGCGCGCATCTAGCCCTAGCGAGGCGTAAAAAGCCTTGCGCTGAATATCATTCAGATACATCGTGGCAAATACCGACAGCAAAAAGAAGCGGCACCACAACCGGGCTTTGAGATCATTCAAAAACTGCGGCTGAGACTTCATCATCGCGGCAAAAAAGTCGCCATGACGGTTTTCATCCTGACACCAGTTGTCAAAAAAGTTGAAAATTGGGTAGATCGTATCGCCAGGATTCTGCTCCAAGTGGCGGAAAATGGTGATGTAGCGCCAGTAGCCAATTTTTTCAGAGAGATAGGTGGCGTAGAAAATAAATTTGGGCTTAAAAAAGGTGTAGCTTTTGCTCTTGGTCAAAAAGCCTAAGTCCAGCTGAAGGTCAAAATCAGACATGGCTTTATTCAAAAAGCCCGCATGCCTTGCTTCATCGCGCGACATTAGATCAAAACCTTCCGCCAAAATCGGATTGCGGCCTTTGAGCTTACGAGCCAGCTCTTTGTACAGTAAAAAGCCAGAAAACTCAGCCGTGCAGGAGCGCTCTAAGAACTCAACAAAGACCTGACGCTTTTCGCCTTGAATGTGATCCCATGCGCCATCGAACTGCTCATTGCGCACAAAGTGATGGCGGTTATAGTCTTCTTTGAATTCAGCAATAATGGCCTTTAGCTCAGCTTCGTTGCTAGAGACGTCCATATTGGCCATCTCTTCAAAGTCGGTGGTGTAAAACCGAGGCGTCAAAATCGTGTCTTTGGCCGGTGCTTTGACGCCAGGGCGAATTTCGTCGAACTGACTTGTGGGCGGGTTCGTTGGCTGATTCCGTTGGGGTTTCGTCGCTACCATTGCTTCCTTATATTCCACCTAAATTCGCAGAAGTTATGAATATTAGTGTACCAAGGTTGAATCTTTGTATCAGCGGTTTTTAAGAATTGAAACAATTGGAGGCGAGCGATCGCGCCTTAACTGCCCCCTTAACTGCCCTCAAAGCTCGAAGCGGCCCTACCAGTTGAACCGCTCTACCGCATCAAATAAGTCCGTTCTAGATTCTTCGGAGCCAGCGGCGGGTTCGGAGCCTTCTGCTTCTGCTTCTGATGCTGCATCGGGCTTTTGCTTGGCTTCATAAGCCGCTAGCTCACCAGCTACCGCAACTTGAATTTCTTCGTGGCTAGCAACCCCTTCGTAAGCATAGCGGTTATAGCCCCCGCGCTCTACCAGGGTTTTGAGATAGGTGACGCGATCTTCTGGATTAGGGTGAGTAGCAATCCAACTCGGCGCTCTAGGGCTATCGTCTTCTATGCTTTGCTGATTGAGCGTGATCATGACATTGTGTAGGCCATCGGCGGCGTACTTGCCCGCCGCCAGAATTTGGGTGCCCACGATGTCGGCTTGGCGCTCCATCTGGCGAGAGTAGCCGCTGAGAAAAACGTTATTAATCAAGCCACCATAGGGCAGGTACTGGGCAAGGCTGCTGCTGAGGTTACCCTGGGTGGCAATTTGGAAGCCGTGAGAGAGCACGCTATGAGATAGCTCGTGGGCGATGAGTCCAGCGAGTTCGGCCTCTGAATGAGTATCGAGAATAGCCCCAGCATTGACAAAAACTTTGCCGCCAGGTAGCGCAAAGGCATTGAGGCCGGGATCGAGAATGACAAAAGATTCGTAGTCCAGATCGCGGCGACCAGTAACCGCCGCTAAACGACTGCCAATGCCCCGTACGTAGCCCAATACTTCTGGGTTTTGCAGCATGGGAAGCTGCCGCGTGACTAAGCTGGCATACTGAGCGCCAATCGCGTTTTCACCCTGCAATAGCATCAGCCCCGACTGAGCGGCGGTAATGGGGCCAAAGATGCTGCCCGTAAAAGCGTAGCCCAGTACGCCGGTGAAGATGTTGGCGATCGCACTATTATTAATCGCCGCTCTAGTCTGCCCCTGAAAGCGATCCAGATTTTCTTTCGCCAGTTCAGCTTGAGCAGCGACGGCAGGATGATCGTGGTTGAGCGCCACGAACTGACGAGAGGCAATCGCGGCTTCTAACCACTGCGATTGCGCCATTCGCATATCCACCTGCGCTATGAGCAAATCTGGCTGAGCTGGGTATAGCGTCAGCGCCTGATCGAGCACTGCATTGGCTTCTTCCAGGCGATCAGCTGATCGCATCGTATTGGCGTACAGAATGTGGCCCTGAGTGAAGGCAGGATATTCGGCAGTGAGCAGCGCTAGGGCGACTAGGGATTGAGGCGATCGCCCCGCCGCAATCCCCTGATTCGCCTCCCGCCAATACACCGCTGCCCCCGGCGATAGCAGGGCCTCATCGCTAAAAGGCGCTGGCGGCAGCCGCGCAAACTGAGCAGGCAACAGCCAGGTTTGATCCTTGGCCTGACGATAAAGCGCCTCAGCTGCCGCCACATCCCCTGCTAGATAGGCGCGATCGCCTTGAATCAGCAGCTTCCGGCGAATCCGCTCAGCTTCACTCACCTGAGGCGCGGCCTCAGGTTTTGCCGCCGCCGAATCACTCCCTGTCGGTTCAGCCGATGCCGGTTCAGCCTCCGCAGGTTCATCCGCTATGGGATCGACCGCTATGGGATCGGCCTCTGTAGCCTCAGCCTCTGCGGTTTCTACTTCTGCGGTTTCTACTTCTGCGGCTTCTGCGGCCTGATTCACCGGTGTTTGACTCAAAGCAGGCAGCGAGCCAATGGCCCCACCCATCACCAAGACAATCAGCCCACTTATCACCGCGAGAAAAAGGAGCTTTAGGCGTTTCATCACAGATTTCATCAGGATTGGATTGCAGTGAAGTTTAATGAGATGAGCTTTTAGCGAAGAGGGCTACACCCAACGGAATAGATCGGCATATACTAAAAAACGTAACCTTTTTTAAAGTAATGCTTATGAGTCCCGACACTGTAGAGGCTATAAAACCTTGGCTTAATTTTATCCACCCGCTGCTGATGTGGGGGATCTTAGCCCTAACACTTTACGCAGGCTACTTAGGCTATCAGTACAGACAAACTCGCCTCGCCACCGGAGAAGAGAAAAAAGAGCTGATCAAAGGCAAATTTTTGGTGCGCCATCATCAGGCAGGCTCTATTTTGCTAGCGGCAATGATCCTAGTCAGCTTAGGCGGCATGGCCTCTACTTATATTAATAATGGCAAACTCTTTTTTGGCTCACACTTGTTAGCAGGGCTAGGGATGATGGCCTTGATTGCAACGTCAGCGTCACTCGTGCCTTTCATGCAAAAGGGAAACAACCCTGCCCGTTACACCCACATTGCGCTCAATACCCTATTGGTAGGTCTATTTGGCTGGCAAGCGATTACGGGTGTACAGATAGTGCAAAAGCTCTTAACCAACATGTTTGGTTGAACAGCCCTTGCCTGAGAAATTACCTGAGAACTTGCCTAAGAAATTGCTCAAGAAAAAGGCAGACCCTAGGCTTCAACTAAGGTCTGCCTTTCGGCTATCTCACTGCTAGTTCACGTTGAGCACTTTTAGTAGCACCGGCCCATCGCTGAATACCCGGTAAGGAGCTATCCATTTTGAGAAAAAAGCGATGCTGTAACGGGGTTCTAACTTGATTTACAAATCAAATCTAAACAAACTTAGAACGCCATCGCTAAGGGCATTGACTCCAGACTAAGGCTCGAAGCAGTGGTCGGCTTCGTTGCCGTTAATGTGCCCACATATTAAAAAAACTTGCTTAACGGCAAAAAGTTACGTGTGCAAGTCATTCTCAGTCAAAAGCGATACCTAAATTCCCACGGCTGTCCTTATTACTGTATTTCTTGCTGCTGACGTCCATCAGCTTCAGCGCAATTAATTAACCCATGACTGATCAAAAAGTACCTAGAATCCAACCGGTCAGTCCGCTGAGAAAAGTGACTTTAGCGATTTTGCATCGTGAGGGTCAGTTCTTAATGCAGCTTCGAGATGATTTTCCTCATATTGTTCATCCCGGCATTTGGGGGTTTTTTGGTGGGCATATAGAGCTTGGCGAAGATGCTCACACAGGCATGGTGAGAGAGCTGCAAGAGGAAATAGGCTACGCTCCACCCAAATTGCTGTTGTTTCGGCAAGAGCGCGATGCTCAGTCGCAGCGCTACTACTATCACGGTGAGCTAACGGTGCCAGTAAGCGAACTGAAGCTCAATGAGGGACAAGATTTGGCCTTGTGCTCACTGGCTGAAATTCGATTAGGAGAGAAGTATTCGGCCAAGCTAGATGAGACGCGATCGCTCGGCATACCTCATCAAAAAGCACTTCTCGCTTTTATAGAAAGCAACCTGATAAAGATAGCACCCTGATACATTTGACTCGCAGAAAGGTTTCATCAACTAACTAGACTTTCCCGACCATGCCTTTTCGCCGACCATGCCTTTTCGCTTCGTTGTAATCTGTTTATTATAAAGAGGGCACCCAACCTCTCTTCCTATTTTTGGTGTCATTCTCATTCTTTTTTGTGAATTTAGTCAGCGAATTCAACGAGTTCAAACAGCCAGCTCATATAGCCCGTGAAAACAGTTTTCTCAAATAGGTTGAACAAGAAATTGAATAAATTTGAACAAGTTTGAATAAATTCCCTAACTCTGCTGACGTTCGGCAAACTTTGCTTTTTTTTGAAGTCGCAGCAGATTAATACATACGGTAATCCATAAAAACCCAATGCCGTAGCCCGCTAGAATATCAGTAGGCCAATGGACACCGAGATATAGCCGACTAAACCCAGTTGCAAAAATTAGGAGCACGGCTATGCCATAGAATGCCTTGGCGTAGCGTGGATAAAGCCCCGCAAAAAGATAGGACAAAAATCCATACAAAACCATCGATCCTAAGGCGTGACCGCTGGGGAAGCTGAAGGTATTTTCATAAATGAGCTGATCCCAAAGCTGAGAACGAGATTTGTTAAAAGTCAGCTTGAGGATATAGCTTAAGAGCGCGCCCCAAAACGCATTTAAAGCAAAAATCTTAGCTTCTAATTGATGACGCTGCAACCACAAAAACACAAACACGACGACCGGTAGGGAAACGGCCATAGCGGGGTTGCCGAGGCGGGTGATGCTGAGCATCAGCTGATCTAACCAGGGACTGGAAATTTGATGAAGACTCAGCAGAATGCTCTCATCAAAAGAAAAAGCTTCTTGTTCTAAAACATCGTCCGAGAGTTTGGCTAGTCCGTAAAGTGTAAGCGTGCAGATTCCTAGCCAAGCAATCCCAAAAAACGCGACGAATGAAGCTACGCGAGGATGTATTTTTTGTATCCAAATCTTGGCTAACTGATGAAAATAGTGCTGCATTGACAGGCTATTTAGTTAGGGTTGGCACTGCGATCGCGCCTCTTAATCTGCGCCCCTTATCAAAGCATCAAATTGTTCTCAAATCAAGCTGGCGCTTCTAAGACTATTTTGGTAGAGGTTCTATTTATCTATTTAGTTTATCTATTTAGTGGGGCTGAGCGAGAAATCGGCTGATGCTGATGCCTAAAAGTAAAATGGCAAACGCCACTGCGGCGATTTCTGGCAACAGGACTTCAATGCCAACGCCTTTGAGAATGAGGCCAGGGGCATAGTGACATAGTGACGCAAAAGGGCAAAAAAGGAGAGGGCGCGGAAAACAGCAGGCATACTTTTGATGGAAGCGATCGCTCCTGAAAGCTGAATGATCGGCACGTTAAAGAAGACCGAGATCAAAATTACCTGCTGCTGATTGCGAGAAACTGTTGCTAATAAAATACCTGGCTGATGATGAGATTCATGCAGATCCCATGAATTTTTCAGTAAACTGAATTTAGAAAAAGCTTGCTTGCAGCCGTTACTTTGGCAAGCCTGCTGTGTGAAACAGTAGCCATTGCTTTGCCTGGTGAATCGAAGTCAACTACCCTATTTCTGTTAGTGAGTAGATGACTTTTTCAACCAAATTCGCTACGCTTCAGGCAGTCTTCTTATTGGCCTGAGTTGGGCCTAGCCCTATGGAAAGTGACGAATCACATGTAGCCGTGACTGATCAAAGTGATGAAGCGCAAATTGATCAAGCGCAAATCGCGGCGCATCCGGGTAGAGAAATTGGCGGCGGCTTGCCGGTGATTGAATATTGGGCCGAGCATACGCTGACGCCCAAGGGGCCGCAGATTTGGAAAACGCTGCTCCATAAGAGCGCTTGCTTATCTTGTGCGTGGGGGACGGGCGGCCAAAAGGGCGGTTTTACCAATGAAGTGGGTGAGAAGTTGCAGCGCTGTGCCAAAAGTGTTGAATCGATTGTGGCAGAATTGCAGCCGCCGGTAGAGACGCATTTTTTTGAGCAGCATTCTATTAAAGAGTTGCAGCAGCTTAGCTCTATGGAATCGGATAAGCTGGGCCGATTGAGCTTTCCCGCTATTTTAAGAGCGGGCTCATCACATTATGAGCGCTTGGGCTGGGATGAGGTGTATGACTTAGTAGAAGCGGCTTTTCGCCAGCCGCCTGAGCGGGTAGCTTCGTATAGCTCTGGGCGATCTTCTAATGAGGCGGCTTATCTGTTGCAGCTAATGATGAGAGCTTTAGGTTCCAACAACTTAGCCGATTGCTCAGATCTGTGTCACCGGCCTTCCACCGAAGGGCTGAGCACGATGTTTGGATCGGGCACCTCTACGGTGAGTTTGGAAAGCCTACAGCAGTCAGACTGTGTGGTGCTGATTGGCTCTAATGCGCCTGCAAACCATCCTCGGCTGATGAATGAGCTGATTAAGTTGCGCGATCGCCACGGCACCATCATTGTGATCAATCCGGTGAGAGAAGTAGGCTTAGTCAAATTCGGCTCGCCGTCTTTCCCCGTTAAGTCTCTCATTCCCGGCAGCGATATTGCCAATCTGTTCCTTCAGCCCATTCCCGGCAGCGACTTAGCTATTTTTATTGGCATTCAAAAGTCTCTGATCAAGCGCGAATTAGTTGACTACGACTTTTTGCGCGGCCATACCGATCATTGGGAATCGGTGATAGAGCAAGCCAATCAGACCTCTTGGGAGACGATTACTGAAACTTGCGGCATCGCTAAAGCCGACATTGAGACAGCAGCGACGATTATCAGCCAAGCGAAGCGGACGGTTTTTGCTTGGGCGATGGGGATTACGCATCAGGCAAATGGGGTCGATGGGGTTTGTGCGATTGCTAATACGGCCTTGCTCACCGGCAATGTCGGCAAACTCGGTGCAGGCGTGATGCCCATTCGCGGCCATTCAAACGTGCAGGGCTTTGGCTCAATGGGCGTTAAAAATGAGCTAAAGCCTGCTTTGCAAAAGGCATTGGAAAAATTATTAGATCGTCCGCTGGCATTGGAGCCGGGCTATCATGCGCGATCGCTCATAGAAGCTGCCGATGCTGGTAAAGTCGATACGCTGCTGTGCTTAGGCGGCAATCTCTACGCCGCTAGCCCCGATTTGAGCCAAGCCAAACGCGCCCTCAGCCAAGTCAACACCGTTATTTACCTCGCCACCAAGCCAAACCTTGGACACTTTCACGGACTGGGCCAACAAAACACGCTCATTCTCCCTGTTCTCAACCGCTTTGAGAATCCACATAAAACCACGGTCGAATCTGGCAACAACTTTGTGCGCCTCAATGACGAAGGCACAACGCATCTAAAAAAAGCTGATTTGATTGCTGAAGTGAGCTTTATTGTAGAACTAGCGCATCGGCTACAGGGCGATACACCCGTTGATTGGCGCAAGCTGAAAGATACTCGCTACGTGCGTCAGCTGATTGCCGAAACCATTCCAGGCTATGAAAAAATTGGCCAAATTGACGACACCAAAGCAGAATTCACGATTGACGGACGCATTTTTACCTCGCCTCTATTTAAGACGCCTTCGGGCAAAGCTCAAATGCAGCTCACGCCTTTGCCTCATCTCACACTGCCAGCGCCCAGCGTATTTGGCCAACAAAAAGGAATTGTTTTAGCGCTGATTACTGGGCGCAGCTACGCTCAGCATAATACGGTTGTTTATCGCACAGCCGATAAGTATAGAGGAATGCCGCATCGGCACTGCATTTTAATGCATCCTGATGATGTGAAAGCAAGTGGGTGGCACAATCATCAAACCGTGACGGTGCAAGGCGAAGCAGGCGCACTCAACAACATTGAAATCATCAGCGGCGCAGTCCGTCGGGGCGCAGCGCTGATGTTTTATCCTGAAGCCAATATTCTGATGAAGGGTGTGAGCGATCCAAAATCGCATACGCCCGCTTATAAACGAGTGCCTGTGTTAGTTTTTTGAGTCATCTTTTTGAGTAATCAACAGATACAGCTTGCTGGGTGAGTATTTTGCTGGCCTGATCGGCTGAGACGGGCGGTGAGAAAAAGTATCCTTGTCCGGCTTCACAGCCTAGCTTTTTGAGCCATTCTAGCTGGGCGGCGGTTTCGATGCCTTCAGCGATCACATTCAGTTCCAACAAATTACTCAGGGCAATAATCGACTCAGCAATCAGCCGATTGCGAGCATCGGGTTCCGTAAAACTTACAAAGGCGCGGTCAATTTTGAGGGCATTGAGAGGCAGCTTATACAAGTAGCTCAGCGACGAGTAACCCGTCCCAAAATCATCCAAACTGATGTGAATGCCTCTTTTTTTAATTTGTTCTAAGAGCTTGACTGTGGACGCAATGTTTTTAACTACCTAAGTTTGGGCCAAACAAGAGTCAGTGTGCTCCGGCCAAAAAGGCTAAAAGCCTTGCCAAAAGAGGAAAAGTGATGAACGCTTGAGAAAGAACAAAATAACCCAGGTTCATCACCATGAATACCTTAAAGTCT
>JBGTIK010000251.1:0-20708 GCA_041745715.1 Phormidesmis sp. | reverse complement strand
GTCCGACTCTTGATTTGGCAGAGGTCGCGTATTTGATGATGCCGTAGTCCTTGGCTCTTGAGATAAAGCGCTTCCATTTTCCGCTGCACTTGTGGATGTGGATGGTGGTAGCGTTCGTAGTCAAGCGCGCTAATATCTGCTTCGCTAAATTTTAGGATCCGTTCGTGATTAAATTACCGAATTGTCTATTGCACACACGACTAAGTTCCTAGTCTTGACCAGTCTAAAATCGGTAACTTATTTACGGATGACTCCTTAGATTTATCATGGCACTTTTATCAGCTAGTTACGGCTTCCTTTATTTCTACACAACAATCTAAAATAGTTCAATCCTTAGTCGTCGGCAGTATAGCTAGCGCGGCACTCAGTTCTGTAACAACAGCTCTGGCCCACTGATCTACGGCCAAAATGTCTTCCAAATTAGGCGTTGGATTGAGATCGACTTGGTGGCGATCGCACACCTTCTCAATTACCTTCGCAATCTCTAGATAATGAATTCTCTCATCCAAAAATAGCGCTACTGCTTGCTCATTGGCCGCATTGAGCACTGCCGTCATCGTGCCCCCTGCCCGGCCTGCCGCATAGGCCAAATCCATGCAAGGGTATTTCTGATGATCCGGTTCACGGAAGGTGAGATCGCCCGCTTTAACCAAATCTAGCGGCTCCCAATCGGTATAAATGCGCTCCGGCCAAGACAGCGCATACAGCAGCGGTAAGCGCATATCCGGCCAGCCCATCTGCGCTAGCATAGACGTATCTTGCAGCTCAATCAGCGAGTGAATAATGCTCTGCGGATGAATCACAATATCAATGTTGTCGTAATCCATCCCAAAGAGATAATGCGCTTCAATCACCTCTAGCCCTTTATTCATCAGCGTCGCCGAGTCCACCGTGATTTTGCGCCCCATCGACCAGTTCGGATGCTTAATCGCATCGGCCATCGTCACCTTCACCAAATCTGCTGTTGGCCAATCGCGAAACGCACCGCCTGAAGCCGTCAGCAAAATTCTTCTCAGCCCAGTGGCGCTAACTCCTTGCAAACACTGGAAAATCGCTGAATGCTCAGAATCAGCCGGGAGCAGTTTTACCCCATGATTGGCCACCAACGGCAGCACAACCGGCCCCCCGGCTATTAGAGTTTCTTTATTCGCCAAGGCAATATCTTTTCCCGCTTCAATGGCTGCCAACGTCGGCAACAAGCCAGCGCAGCCCACAATACCGGTTACGACCACTTCTGCGTCCCCATACCGAGCGACTTCAACTACGCCTGCTTCACCCGCCAAAATAATCGGCTGTGGGTCTAAGGCCGACAGGGCGGCTGTCAGCTCAGTGACTTTACTCTCATCACAAATCGCCACAATTTCCGGCCTAAACTGAATCACCTGTTTCGCCAGCAACTCGATATTGCTACCAGCGGCGATCCCTACCAGCCGAAACTGATCGCCGTGATGCGCCACAATATCGAGTGTTTGCGTGCCAATGGAACCGGTCGAGCCGAGTAAAGTGATGGCTTTCACAGGAGAGATACCCACTGTAAGGTTTTCTTTAGAATCGCGTTTAGATTCACTATAAGTTCTCAATGGTGACGCTACCAAATCTATTTTGAGATCTGTAGATCGAATCAAGATCGAATCAGGATTTGTGTCACGAGATTAGAGGGTAAGCGGCATAATAAAGTGATTGTCACTGACACTTGGGAGCCGTCCCTATGGACGCATTTTCGCTGTTTCCGCCTGATTGGATCAAAAATGCTGTTCATGCTCAGCCCTTTGGCTGCCCGGTGTGTGAAAAAGGAAGCCGAGAGGCTCAGCAAGTTTGGCTCAATCGCCGCGCGCCGGTATTTACTGAAGCCCGTAAGCGTAAGTACCAAGAGTTTTATCAGTGTGAGTGCAATACAGTTTGGTGGGGCTGGAGTTCGGATCGGCCACCGCTAGATCTGGGAAAATCAGACTCGGAGCAGAGCGAGCAAAATGAGGACAGGTCCGGAAGTTGGCCCGGAAATTGGCCTGAGAATTAGTCCAAGATCTCATGAAACCAAAAATTATGGGCCAAAAATTATGGGCCAAAAATTATAAGTCAGTTTGCAAGCTCAAGGCACATTTGATTCGAGGATGGCAGACCGATGGCAGATGTGGTGGTGCTGGGCAGTCTCAACATGGACCTGGTAGCTGAAGTAGATCGGTTGCCACAGCCCGGTGAGACATTGACGGGACGAAAATTTTTGACGATGCCAGGTGGCAAAGGGGCCAATCAAGCCGTGGCGGTAGCTCGACTAGGGATGGCAACAGCGATGGTGGGCCGTGTCGGGGCCGATGCGTTCGGTGAAGCGTTGCGGGCTCAGCTTAAGCGCGATCGCGTTGACATTAGCGCCATCCAAACCCACGACTCACTGGCGTCCGGCACCGCTCTAATCGCAGTGTCTCCTTTAAACAACCAAATAATTGTCATCCCTGGCGCAAACGGGGCGGTGGATGAAGATGATTTGGCGCGGCTGATGCCTTACTTTGAGCGGGCCAAGGTGCTGATGCTACAGTTCGAGATTCCGCTACCAGCGGTAGAAAAAGCCGCAGCGCTGGCCTATCAAGCAGGGGTGACGGTAATAGTCGATCCGGCTCCGGCACTAGGGCCATTAGCAGCTGATTTTTGTGAGTATATTTCAATTTTGACGCCTAACCAGACGGAGGCGGCGCTGCTGAGCGGGCAATCTGTGACGGATGTGGTGAGTGCTCTAGCAGCAGCAGAGATTCTTCAGCAGCAAGGCATTGCCGTGGTGATTGTCAAGCTCGGTGAACTCGGTGCAGTCTGCGCAACAGCGACCGATAGTTTTGTGGTGCCTGCTTTTGCGGTACAGGCCATAGATACAGTAGCGGCTGGCGATGCCTTTAATGGCGGGCTAGCGGCAGCGCTGTGTCGAGCAGATCGCTCAGATCGCTCGACTCAACGGTATGAACGTACCACGCTAGAGCCAGCGATTCGCTATGCCCATGCGGTGGGCGCTTTAGCCGTCGCCCAATCCGGCGCACAATCCGCAATGCCAAACGCAGATCAAGTAGACGCCTTTTTACGTCAACATTAAGGAGTTGTAATAGCGCTCAAAACCCTAGAGCAAATCGATTAAGGTAAAATCAGTGAAAATGCTGAAAACTTAAGGCATTGATTTGCACAGGGGGGGTAGCTTTGGGTAAACGACGAGGCATTCGGCAACAGCTGTCTCAGCTATCAGCATCTGATCAGGCGCTGGATAAGCAGATCAAGAGCTTGATTGCTAGCAAAAAATACAGCACAGCTATTCGCAAATTGCAGCAGGGTCTGAAGCGCAATCCTGATCAAAAGCTGAGCGTCAATGAAGCGGATATTTTGCTTTTGCAGGGCAAACAAGACTTTAAACGGCAGCAGTATAAGTCGGCTGAAACGGCCCTACGCAGAGCCCTAGAGTTAGGTCTGTACGAAGATACTTATTACTGGCTGGGCAAATGCCTGCTGGCACAGCAACAGCCTGCTGCCGCCCTGGATCTGTATGAGTCGGCCTTTACGCAAAAAACGCTGCCCAAGGCAATGGGCGGTGGCTACTTCAAATTACTCATTCTCAACCACAAGACGGATCAAGTTGAGCGTTTGATTAAGTCGCAAGCCAAGCGCTTTACTGCGGATCAGTTGAATTGGGCAAAAGGCGCTTTAGCCCTCAAAGCCAACAAGCCCGAAGCCGCCGTCCCCCACTTCAAAAAAATCAGCGCCGCGCTCACTCCTGAGGATCCTCTCAACGTTTGGCAGTCTTACGCCCATCAGTGTGCGGGCAACCTGGCTGAGGCCAGGACTATTTTGCACCAGTCTCCTGGCAGCAGAAGTTCTTTGCGGTTCGGCAGGCGCTATCATCCGGCAGTGCAAAAGCTGATGCTATCTCAAACGACGGATGGCGAAGAAGATCTGAGCGATTTTCTCGATCTGCGCGATCCAGACTTGCCCACTCGCGAGGAGGCGTGGGTGCTAGAAGTGCTGCATCTGATTCAGGCGAGTGATTTTCATGAAGCGGCCCACTATCTGATTAATTTTCCGAGTCGGGTCATGACCCATTACCCCGACTTAAAAGCGTTGCGCCTGCCGCTGATGCGTCTAGGGGGCGTACAGGCGATGGAATCGGCAGAGCCGGAGTGTAGCGCTGAGTTTTGGGGGAGCATTATTGATGAGGACTTTGAACCAAATCTGGCGCTGAACCTTCATCAGGCACTTTCGACTATTGATGAGCCCGCTCAGTCTCAGCGAATCGTGGCTAAGCTGTTGAGATGGGTGCAAAAAGAGGCCCAGCAGCAGCCTCAAGCCTGGCCAGAAGCGCGACTAAACTCGACCCTGGCTAAGCTGCACTGCTGGGAGGCCGATGAACAAATGTCTTTAGGACGCTATCGAGACGCCGAAAAGAACGTTCAAGCGGCTGAAAAACTCGCGCCGACTCATCCGGATGTACTGGGTCGAAAAGGGTTGAACGCCAAGGCTAAGGGCGATGAGGAGACGGCTATTCCAATGCTGAAGCAGGCATTGGCAACAGGCTGTGAATTTGATGAGGTCTACGCATCTCTACTGGAAGTGTTGCTAGATCGCGATCCAGAAGCGGTCAAATCGGTTCGTCGTCAGTTTGGTAAAACATTTGGCGATACCACTGTCGATACAGAAGTGGAGATTCCGGCTTGGGTAGAGGCTTTGAGTGTTGATAATTATCAGGTGATGGCAGAGGTAATTGAAGATGCCAAGCCGCGATCACCTGCCATTCAAGCCCTTGAAATTTTCTTAAATGCGGCTGACGATGAGCCTAGCAGCGGCCAAAAAGTGACGCTCAATGTTGAAAAAGCTGTGCCGCGGTGGGAAAAGCTGCTGAACGATCATTTACCGGAACAGCAGGTTGAGATTATCGAAGCGATTTATCTGACCATTCAGAAATATGCCAAGCGCAATAAAAAAGGCATTGCGGCGCTGCAAAAAAGCTATTTGGCCAAAATTGCTGATCTCGCAGCGCAGCGGGTGCCTAAGGCCGATCTGGTGCACTTGGTGATTTTGGCGGTGCGATCGCCCAGCCCTGAACGCACTCACCCTGTGGTCGAATCCATCCTCACCCGCGCTGCTCAGCCTGGAAACGCGCTGGCTAAAGCCCAGCTCGAAATCCGTCGCTTTGACCGTAGTTCTATGCTCAGGTTTTTCATTGAAGACCAGCTTCAGCAGGATCCGCAAAACCCGCTGCTGCTGCTTGCCAGTGCTACCTTGCATGATCGCCGCTCTAGAGAGTACGGCACGCTTTATGACCAGGGGTTTGAGCTAGCTCGCCGCCTGCAAGATGCAGAAGCACTCCAGGCTTTTCGCGAAGAAGATTGGTTTGTATCACAGGCGATGACAAACCGTGCTTTAGGCCCGCAGCTCAAGCGCTTTGGTGACCCTAGCCAGATTGATCTAATGGATATCTTTAAGCGGATGGCCAATGAAGCGTTTGGGGGGCCAGTGCCGCCCGAAGTTTTGGCAAAAATGATTGGTAGCGGCTTATTTGGGGATATGGAAGAAGAATTTGACGAGACCTTCAATCCCTTTTCGTTGCCGCTGCCGCCACCGGATGGGCAGTCGGGCAAACAAACAAGGGGGAAGCGATCGCGCTAATATCCTTGGCCGTTTTCTCATGCATTCCTACTCACCTTATATAGTCCGCATCTATTGCCCCCCTTACTGTCCCCCTCTTAATCCATGCCAGAATCCCTACAAACTCACCTCAAAGAACACTATGATCGGCTCGGCATTGCGCCGCCTGCTACTCCGGCTGACATCAAAGCCGCTTACCATACTCAGCTCAAGGCTTTTCCAGCCCATAGCCACCCCACTGAATTCAAGGCGATTCGGGCCGCTTATGAAGCCCTGCGCAAAGCGCCCAATCCGGATGAAAACTTTTTTGAGATCAAGCCGGTGGAGGCTCAAATCGATCACAGCGCCGTTGAGCGGCTTCGGCAGCAGGTGAGCGCCGCCGTTGAGGTGACCTTGGAAGATTTGATTCTGCTGACCTTTTAAGCGCCACTTAAGCGCAACACAGTTTTATCGGTTGGATAAACTGACCTTAAATTGATTAGATAGATTGAATTAGATAGATTGAATTAGATAGATCGAATTAGATAGATTGATTGGATTAAATTGACGGACGATATGACTGACGAGATAATGATGCGATCGCAGCCCTCCTCTAGACCCTCACCCAGAGAACTCGCCAACCAAAAAATCGAGATCCGCAAACAGCAAGAAAAGCTGCTCAGCGATTTGCTCACCGTAATCGATGCTCTAGATCGCGCTGCCGAGCACTGGCAGCAGGCCGAACAAAATCAGCGCCAAACCGTCTCTGACGTTAATCCTGCTCGTTCGCTCACTATCTGGCAGCGCTGGCAGATAATTTGGCACAAAATTTGGCACAGGCGCTCAAAAGCCGCCTCAACTACCGCAGACGCGCTGCCTCAAGTGATCACCAGCGCTCGCTCGGGCATAGATCTGATTCGAGACCTGATGGTGGGCGTTTTGAGCCGGCATGAGGTGATTGCCCTGCCCGCCGTTGGCCAACCCTTTGATCCGACTCAGATGCACGCGCTAGGCCAGCAAGTAGACAACAAGATCGCACCCAATACGGTAATCCAAGAAGTGGTGCGGGGCTACCGCTGGAAAGATCGGATTTTGAGAGAGGCTCAAGTGATTGTGGCCGTCGCCGCCAAACAAGAGCCCAAGCAGCCATAGCATCATTCACTACAGCAAAGGACATCACACTCATGGGAACAGTTGTCGGCATTGATCTCGGTACAACCAATTCACTCATTGCCACCCTAGACGATGGCCAGCCTTGGGTAATTCCCGACGATGAAGGTGATTTGCTATTGCCTTCTTACGTGGGCATGAGCGACTCGAATCAGCTTTTGGTTGGCCAAGCAGCGATGCGACAGTACGCAGCTGCGCCCGAGCGCACCGTAAAATCGATTAAGCGGCAGATGGGGACAGATTACAGCGTGACGTTGGGCACTAGCACCTACAGCCCTCAAGAGATTTCTGCGATCTTGCTCAAGTCTCTCAAGCAGCGGGCTGAATCTGTTTTGGCCGAAGAGATTACCCAAGCCGTGATCACCGTACCTGCCTACTTCACGGATGCCCAACGGCAGGCCACCAAAGAAGCCGGTGAAATTGCCGGATTTGAGGTGCTGCAAATTCTCAATGAGCCGACGGCAGCGGCCTTGGTATTCGACGTTCGCGCTGAAGAGCCGGAAAACGTCTTGGTCTATGACCTGGGGGGCGGCACCTTGGACGTTTCAATTGTGGAAATTGCAGGCGATGTGACTGAAGTAATCGCAAGTCATGGTAACAATCGACTGGGCGGCGATGATTTTGACCGCCAGCTTCAGCGCCATTTGGCGGATAGATTTTCCCAAGCTCACGATGGCACTCCAGTCCCGACGGATGCGACAACGCAAGCGAGACTGCTGCGAGCCGCCGAACAGGCCAAAATGGCGCTTAGCGACCATGCTTTTACCACGGTGCGTGAGCCCTTCTTGGTGAGCGAAGGCAGTACGGCCCTGCACCTGGAAGCCGAAATTGCCCGAGAAGACTTTGAAAACCTGATCAAACCTTTGCTCAAAGACACGTTAGAAGCAATTGATCGGGCTTTAGCCGATGCCGATATGACCGCAGATGATTTGGATCGCGTAGTTTTAGTCGGCGGCTCTACCCGCATTCCGTTAGTGCAGCAGCTGGTAGAGAGTCATCTGCCGGGCGTGCCGGTGAGTAGCTTTGAGGTGGATCTATGTGTGGGCTTAGGCGCAGCGCTTCAGGCCGGAGTGCTAGCGGGCGAAGCGGTGTCGTCTATTTTGGTGGATGTGACGCCGCATTCTTTGGGGATTGCGGCTGTAATGGACACGCCGATGGGCCGAATGCCGGATATGTTTAGTGCGATTATTCCGCGCAACACGGTGATTCCGACCTCGCGATCGCAGGTGTACCACACCTCTTACGACTACCAGGAAGCCGTCGAAATTGAAGTGTATCAGGGGGAGAATGCGATCGCTCGTGAAAACGTCCCGCTAGGCTCCTTTAGAGTTGAAGAATTACCGCCAAAACCGGGCGGAAGTCTGCAAATTGAGGTGCATTTTGACTTTGATCTCAACGGCATTTTGACCGTGACCGCGACCGAAAAAGGCCAGGGCAAAAAAAACTCACTGGCGGTCAACGACACCGAAACCAAACGGCTCTCCAGTCACGACTTAAATCAATCTAGAGCCGCGATTAATTCTCTATTTGAGGCGATGCCCTTTTCCTTGGAAGAGTTAGAAGCTGACTTAGCAGGAGAGTCAGCCGATTTAGAAGAAGAATAGGACATCACCAGAACGCTGCCAGAACGCCGACTAAGCGACAGCAGCCAGAACCTTGATTTGCATCGCTTCGACCAAACTTCGGACAACTGCTACCATCGCCAGCGGATCGTTGAGCTTATGCACAGCAGAGCCCACGCCAACCCCCGCAGCACCTGCGGCCAAAGCCATCGGCGCAGTCACGTCAGAAAGGCCAGAAGCGCAGAGCACCGGAACGCTAACGGCACGAGAAATGGCGTGAGCCGCCGCTAAGGTTGGGGCCGCTTTTTCAATTAAGCCCAAAATACCGCTATGGGTCGGGGCGCTGCTAGTACCGCCTTCGGTTTGAATAATGTCTGCGCCAGCAGCAACGAGGGCTTCAGCTAACTGCACCTGAGCGTCGAGGGTGAGAATGTGAGGCACCGTCACGGACAGGGTAACGTCGGGCAATAGCGCTCTAGTCTGCTGAGTCAGCGCCAACACTTCTGGGCCTTCAAAGCGTCTGCCCTGGGTATAAAAGGCATCGAAGTTGCCGATTTCAATCAGATCAGCGCCAGCGGCGACAGCGGCGACAAAGCGCTCTGGCTCAACGGCAGAGACACAAATAGGTAAGTCAATTAGGCCGCGTACCAAGCGCACTAAGTCAGCATCAGCGGCGATATCGACAAACGTAGCGCCGCCTTGCTGGGCGGCTGTGACGACATCACTGACGTTGCGGCGATCTAAATTAGTGAGACCGCTGATAATTTTGAGGGCTGAACGGGTTTCTAATGCACGCAAAAGGTTAGCGGGTAGTTGAAAAGTAGGCATTGAGATCTCGATTAGGGTGAGCTTTCTAGCCTTATTTTGCCAGAGATCTGGCCAGAGATCTCCCCCTTGTCACCGCTTCTATCACGTAGTATCATCAGAGACTGCGAAATAGTCGTGTTTTTATTCACAGCGTTTCAGCAGTCTGTTGATTTATTTAACTGCAAATTTAACTGCAAACCTATGCCTAAGCTCAAAACGCGCCGCGCTGCTGCTAAGCGATTTCGCCGCAGCGGAAGTGGCAAAATCATGCGCCGCAAGGCTTACAAAAACCACCTTTTAGAGTGTAAAAGCCCCGATCGCAAGCGCAAGCTCGCTAAAATGACGACGGTTCATGAAACCGATGTTCTGAATGTAGAGCTGATGCTGCCTTATCTGTAAGGTACGGTTCATTTTCAAGTTGTCTTCACCTTTTAGTTTTCACCTTTTAAGGTGGCATCCAAGACGGTATTCAAGAGGCGTTCAAGACGGCCCTTTGGGGTAGTTCTTTCAACCCTCTGTAACTCAATCAATTCGCTATTCGCCAAATGACTTGCTACCAAGGGGTCATTTTTCAAACCAACAAGGAAACACTAGATCATGGCACGTGTTAAGCGCGGTAATGTAGCTCGCAAACGCCGCAAGAAAGTTCTTAAACTGGCTAAAGGCTTCCGGGGTTCGCACTCTAAGCTATTTCGCACCGCTAACCAACAGGTAATGAAGGCATTGCGCAATGCCTATCGCGATCGCCGTCGCCGCAAACGCGACTTTCGGCGACTGTGGATTGCTCGTATCAATGCCGCTGCTCGTTTAAATGGCACAACCTACAGCCGTTTAATCGGCGACTTGAAGCTCGCTAATATTGAGATCAATCGTAAAATGCTGGCTCAGCTAGCAGTGCTAGAACCAGCGACCTTTGCGAAGGTGGTTGAGAAGGCTAGCGGCCAATAGCGGCCGATAGAAGCTGTTTAGCGAATAGATTTTAGTAAATAAAAGCGCGTTTTTTAACTGCGCAATTTTCATGCGAAATCTATTGGCTAGCTTAAATTTGAGATTGAGGGCGCAGCTGTTGTTGCCCTCGTTTTTGCTGTCAATTTTATGGTCAGTAAGCGGATCGAGGGCCATCGCAGCGGATCTTTCAACGATTCGTGATCGCGGCTATCTCACCGTTGCTGTCAAAGACAACCGCGCCCCGTTAGGATTTATCGATGCTGCGGGCAACCTCAACGGCTTTGAAATTGAAATTGCGCGGCGCTTGGCCGAAGAGCTATTAGGCGATGCGGCGGCAGTCAGGCTAGTGCCCGTGCAAAATGTAGATCGGCTCAATGCGGTGCTAGAAGATCGGGTGGATATTGCGATCGCGGCCATCACCATTACCGAACCCCGACGGCGAATTGTTAATTTCAGCTATCCTTACTACCTCGATGGCGTCGCTTTTGTCACCCGCGACCCATCCGTTCAAACCTTACCCGATCTGCGAATGGGCACCATTGCCCTGTTAGATCGATCTAGCACCGTGCCGCACGTCCGCTACATTTTGCCCGGCGCTCAGCTCATCGGTGTGACATCTTACGCCGAAGGGCAGCGTTTGCTAGCCGCTGGCGAAGTTGATGCCTTTGCAGGCGATCTGTCGGTTTTAGCTGGCTGGCAGCGCCATGATCCATTCGTCTATCGCCTACTGTCTAACTATCTATCGGCAGAGCCTTTATCAATAGCAATGCCCAAGGGCACGCAGTACAGTAGTTTGCAAAGGGCTATCAATCAAGCCCTTCAACGCTGGTACGAAGAAGGCTGGCTACAAGAAAGAGCCGCTTTTTGGGGCTTGCCCTCGGAAACCTCACAGTTTGTTAACTTGGGGGCTGAACCTGCAACAACGCCCTCATTTTTGGTCGCGCCTTAGCAAAAATCAGAAAGTATGCCCGTAAATAATCCTACAGAAGGAAGAGGCTGAGGGGCGATCACTCCATACACAATGCAATAAACATGACGCAATAGAGTTTTTCTCTTAACTTGCCCTGCCAAATGCCTTATGATCTGCACCTCGAATGACGCTCGAACTCAGCCCATTGACCGATTTCCCACACAATTTCCTACCCAATTTTCTTTGGCATCGGATGATTTATTAAAAGCCGCTATTGAGATCGCTAACGATGCGGCGCAACGGGCAGCATCTGTAGATTGTATCGGTGGATTTCCGGCAGAGGAGTTCAAGCAGCTTGCTGAGGCAGGTCTTTTAACTGCGCCGCTACATCCTGATCATGGTGGGGTGGGATTGGGGTTTCAATCTAGTCAAACTGGGCTATTGTTGCAAATTTTAAAACAAATCGGGCGCGGCAATCTATCTTTAGGACGAGTGTTCGAGGGGCATGTGAATGCGTTGCAGTTAGTGCAAACGTTTGGAACGCTGGAACAGGTGCAAAGGTTTGCCAAAGATGCTCACAACCATAAAGTGTTTGGCGTTTGGAACGCAGAAGCAGCAGATGGGGTGAAGCTGCACCTTGATCCAGACGCTGCAAACAAAGGCGGCTATCGGCTAGAAGGCAGCAAAACGTTCTGTTCGGGCTGTGGCTATGTAGAGCGGCCTTTTGTAAATGGAGCGCTGCCGGATGGTCGCTGGCAAATGTGCATTGTGCCGATTGAAAAGGTAACGGTAAAGGTGAATCCGGACTGGTGGCAGCCGCCGGGAATGCGAGCTTCGGCAAGCTATAAGGTGGATTTTACCGGGGTGGCGCTGAGCGCAAGAGATATCATTGGCCAGCCAGGAGAGTACTTTCAGCAGCCTTGGCTAACGGGCGGCGTGATTCGCTTTGCAGCTGTACAGCTCGGCGGGGCTGAAGCGCTATTTGATGCGACGCGCACTTACTTGCAGAATTTGGGCCGCACCGATCACCCCCATCAGCAGGCGCGGTTAGGGAAGATGGCGATCGCCCTTGAACAAGGTAACCTTTGGCTGCAAGGCGGAGCCGCCCAAGTGGAAAGCTACGCCCCTATTTTTGGAGATTTGCCGCCTGCTGATCCGGCGCAAGCCCGTCCTGATCAGCAGCGCCTAGTAAGCTACGCCAATATGGTGCGTACCGCCATTGAACAAGTTTGTATGGATATGATTCAGCTATCGGAGCGCTGCATTGGCACCAATGGGCTCTTGCCGCCGCATCCGATGGAGCGAATTATTCGAGATTTGACGTTGTATCTGCGGCAGCCTGCTTTTGATGCGTCACTGACGGGCGTAGGTGAGTATGCGCTGAGCGAAACGTCACCGGCTAGAGAGCTGTGGTCATCGGAGATTGGCTGATGTCAGTGGAGTGTTCTACCTCAGTTGAAATCACAGATTTACCGCTCTATTCAGCGGATGAGATTTTTTCGAGCTGTACCAGCGCTGTTGTGGTCGCGCCTCATCCAGATGACGAAACGTTGGGCTGTGGCGGCGCGATCGCCCTACTTCGTCAGCGTCATATTCCGGTACAAGTGTTGGTAATGAGCGATGGCACCCAATCTCACCCTAAATCCAAAGCCTATCCGGCTGAAAGGCTGAAGAAACTACGCGAACTAGAAGCCTTGAATGCTTTAAAAGTACTGGGGGTCGCCGCTAAGTATGTCACCTTCTACGGTTGGCCAGATACCGCTGTGCCTCATCCTCATTACCCTAATTTTGAGCAGGCAGTGACTTTGTGCGATCGCGAACTACTCCGTTTCTCGCCCAGCGTGATATTTGTCCCTTGGCAAGGCGATCAGCATTGCGATCATCAAGCCACCTGGCAAATTGTGCAGCGCTGTGTGAATGATTGGCAGCAGCCCCCACGTCTGTTAGCCTACTCTATTTGGGGGAACCCGGAAGCGGGCTTGAGAGAGCTACCAGATCAGACAACCGGCTGGCGGCTAGACATTCGCTCAGTTCAAGCCCTCAAGCGCCAAGCGGCGCTGGCACACAAGTCTCAAACAACCGATTTAATCAGCGATGATCCAGATGGATTTCGCCTAACGCCTGCTATGCTCAACAATCTCATTCAGCCTTGGGAAACTTATTTGGAGGTCAGCTAATGCCAGCTTTTCAACAAAATACTAGCGGCACCTTATCGCCCGACTATTTTGAAAAAATGTATGCGGCCAATCCCGATCCGTGGGATTTTGAAACCAGCGAATATGAGGCCAAAAAGTACGCAGCAACTATGGCCGCGCTGCCTAAAGCCCGATACCGCTCGGCCTTTGAAATTGGCGGCTCCATTGGCGTCCTCACCGAAAAGCTCTCTACTCGCTGTGAATCTTTACTCTCAATAGATGTTTCTCAGCAGGCTCAAGCTAAAGCCAAAGCTCGCTGTCAGCATCTGCCGCAGGTCAAATTTGAAGTCATGCAGGTACCTTATCAGTATCCGGCTGATAGGTTTGATCTGACGCTGGTTTCGGAAGTGGGATACTACTGGGGCCGGGATGATTTACCGCTCGCTCAACAGCAGATTGCCGATCATCTTGAAGCCGGTGGGCATTTGCTGCTGGTGCATTGGACACCTTATGTAGAAGAATATCCGCTGACGGGTGACGAGGTGCATGAGGCTTTTTTGCAACAGGTAGGCACTTCCTATCGGGCTTTAGTGAGTGAAAGAGAAGAGCGGTATCGATTGGATCTGTTGGAGCGTTTGTAGAACAATATAAGGATTTGTAGCATCTAGTCTTTGCTGACGAATAGACTGAAGGCGCTGTCGTAGGTGCATGTTAGCAAGGCTGATTTCGGTGGTGGCTTTGGCCAGTACTTTCGAGTCAATATTTTGCTTTTGATGAGTGGCTAAAGCCTCTACTAACCAACCAAAAGTAGCTGCTTGCTCCATTTCGTGTCGAAGCCGAGCGGACGACACACCCAGGCTTTTGGCTAGCAACTCAGCAGTGCGTGCGTAACTGGATATGGTAAAGCTGTTGCGCTTGTGTAGAGCAGCCCAAGTCTGGCGTAACTGACGGCAGAGCAAAATACGAGACTCTGTAAGCTGAGGTGATTCGACCAAAACGATCTGCCGCTTCTGGCTCCTTTCTGCGAGTTCTTCTAACAATTCGGCTAACCCTCCAGTTGCTCGTCCGGTGCGACGGGCGCTGGTCAACACTCGCACGCTCAAGCTGTGGCGAATTTTTGCGTCGGCCTGTTTTAGCCTGCAATAGAGCGCTACGTCTTCTTCATCTTTGACCAAGGGCATACCGCCAACTTTTCCATACATCTGCGCCGAGACGGCCATATTTGCACCACAGTACTGAAAGTGTCGGGGCCAGCAGTCGTGTGCTTGCGGATCGAGCAGGCACTCTAGCTGTGAGCTAAGGTACGTGTGAGCCAACCGACGCAAATAGTAAAGTGAAATGCCGGGATTAATTTCAGGCGTTGCAGCTCGACGCGTGATGATCCGTCCACCCACAGCATCTATTCCTCGGTCAAACTCTTTTATTAAGGCACTAATCCAGTCTGGTGAAACTTCAGTATCGCCATCGGTGGAAGCAATGATCCGGTTTTTCAGACCGATGAGAGAGAGCCGCCGATAGGCTTCGTGCATGACCATTTGACGGGCTTTGCCGACAAAGGCTTGGGCTTTGGGCAAAGAAACTTCTATCGGATGAAGCTGAAGATTTGGGTAGCGGCGATTGAGGGAATGAGCGATCGCGACTGTATCATCGCTACAGTTGTTGGCAAGGACTAAAACCTCATAGCAATTAGGGTCTATTCTTTCGCCGTTTTCGTCTATCTGCTGAGCCAAGGCACTAATCACTGTGGGCAAATTTTCGGCCTCATTGCGAACCGGAATAATCACACACACACGGCATGACTCAAGCGGCGGCAATGCTGTTAGTACAGGCAGATCATCTAAACGTAGCGCTGGCAAGTTGGTCGGTGCAAACGTAGAAGGTGAGTACACAAAAAGAGAATCCTTTGAAAATCTGATTGATAGCGCGTATTAACTGACTGCTTCTTTAGATTCTTGCAATTTGCTTTGATTTACTCATCTCTACAAAGTTGTATCTTAAGTTACGAATGGGGCATAATCATCAGCCTAAGGAGCAAACTATTTGGCTAAGCGCATATCTTCTAGCGTAATCTCTGTTTCTAAGGTGGTCTTTGCTGACTCTTGGGGCTGCAAGGTGCCTGAGACAGGAGCGGCCTGTTGAGGGTTGGCCGAGGCGGCGATCGCTACATGCCGATCACTTACCGTTAGCCCTAAGGTTGGATCAAACCCCCGCCAGCCGCCGCCCGGCACATACACTTCTGCCCAGGCGTGCAGGTCATGCGAAGTTTTTGATAAATCGCCTTGCAGATTTCCTTCTTGATAGCCGCTAACAAATCGAGCCGCTAGCCCAACTGCACGGCAGACCGCTATAAACAGCATCGTAAAATCTCGGCAGGTGCCCGATTTCTGAGAGAGCGTCACCGCAGCCGGATAGGGCATTCCTTCTAGCCTTTGTTGGTAAGTGCAGGTTTCAGGAATAAGCTGAGTCAGGCGGGTTAAAAAGTAGCCGACATTGTAATCGACCTGCTGCATAATCTCATGGGCAAAGCTAACGACTTCAGGCGCTAGCGCATCGTTGATTCCCCACCCTAAAGGCGGCTCCCAGTAAGGCCGAAGCTGCACCCCTAAGGAACTTGGATAGTCAATTGGAAACTGTACGGCCCAAGGCTCAGCGATATAATCGAAAGGATTGTCGCGAATTGTTGTAACTTCACTGACGGCGCGAATGTGCAGCGATGCTAACGGCGAATCGAACGCTAAGCGTAAGCAGATGTTGCCATCAGCATCTGAAACGTAGGTTTGTTTAGCTGCGGTGGGCGTCAGGGTAACCTCAAACTTTTGGAGCCACTGACTGCCATCATTGCGCGGGCAAAGGCGGAGAATGTGCGGACTGAGCTGCACAGGCGTACTGTAGCAGTAATGAGTGGTGTGAGTAATGCGGTAATGCACAGCCTTATTCCGTTTTGCTAAAGGTAAAAGACTGAGTAGAAGATTGAGTAGAAAATTGGCCAGAGAACTGGCGAGAAGCAATGTCAGATGAGGGTAAAACAGAAGGCGGGACGGCAATAAAATCGGTGTAGATGCTAGAACCCACCTGATTAAGATCGCCTTGCAGCTTGTCTAAAAACTCATGCAGACCTTGCTGAAAAATCTCTTCAAAGGTGACATACTCTAGCTCAGCCCGCAGTCGGCCCAAGGCGCGCTCACTCGGTAGCGTTTGGGTTTCATCAGTACCAGCAATTTTGCGCAGCGATTCTTCAGCTCGGCACAGGCAAAACTTAATAGATCGCGGAAAGTGAGGATCAAAGATCAAAAAGCGAGCCACGTTTGTCGGTGAAATAGTTTGTTCTACTTTGCGATACATTTCATAGGCGCTGGCTGATTTGAGCAGGGCGATCCATTGCAAATTATCGAGCGGTGAGCCTACAGCTTTAGCAGACGGCAACAGCAAAAAATACTTTACGTCTAGAATGCGGCTGGTTTTGTCAGCTCGCTCTAACAGTCGTCCTAACTGCCCAAAGTGCCAGCTTTCGTTCCAAGAGGCGGTTGCATTCATGACGCCATTGAAGCGATGACTGGCCATTTTGACCTCAGCGTAAAACTCATGGACTTCTCGAATGTCGTCGGGTTTATCTTTGGCGGCGGCTTCGACCATGAGATAAAAGGCGTTGATTTGCTCCCACATTTCAGAAGAGATAGTTTCGCGCACGGAGCGGGCATTTTCTCGCGCTGAGCGCACGCAGGAGAGAATGGAATTAGGCGAGTGACTGTCGAAGGTGAGAAAGTTGAGGACGTTGCGGGCAGTGGCTTCACCGTAGAGTTTGGCGAAAAGAGTGCGATCGCCTGTCACCGCAATCAACGGCTCCCACTGCTGGGTTACGCCAATGGGGTTATCCATTAGCAGGTTAAGATTGACCTCAACAAAGCGGGCCACGTTCTCAGCTCGTTCGATGTAGCGGTTGAGCCAGTAAATTGAGTCAGCGACACGACTTAGCATAATTGTTTGTTCGTTTTTGATGGTTGATGTTTTGTGTTCAATTGTTTGTGTTCAATTGTTTGTGTTCTATGGATTCATCACCCAAGTGTCTTTACTACCGCCGCCTTGAGAAGAGTTCACCACCAAAGATCCTTCTCGCAGCGCCACTCGCGTTAGCCCACCCGGATTTACATAGGGCGCTGCGCCCCCATAGCTGCTCGATTTCCCGTATAGAATAAATGGCCTTAAATCAACGTGGCGACCTTGAAAAGTCTTGTCGATTAGGGTCGGTACCCGCGAAAGGCAGAGGGTTGGCTGAGCAATGTAGCCTCGTGGATTGGTCTTGATTTTTTCAGCAAATCGATCTTGTTCTGCTTGGGTAGATTGGGTGCCAATTAACATGCCATATCCACCCGAAGCATCGGTTGCTTTGACGACCAAAGAATCTAAGTTTGCGAGAATGTATTCCTGTTGCTTTTCATCCTCGCAGAAGTAAGTTGGCACGTTAGGAATAATCTGTTCTTCACCGAGATAATAGCGAATCATTTGGGGCACGTAGGCATATACAAGCTTGTCGTCGGCAATGCCTGTGCCGGGTGCATTGGCAATAGCTACTCGGCCCTGACGATATACCTCCATCAGCCCCGGCACACCGAGCATAGAATCCGGGCGAAATTCAGTTGGATCAATAAAGTCGTCATCAATCCGGCGATAGATGACATCAACTTGACGCAGCCCGCGAGTGGTGCGCATTTTTACATAGCCGTCATCCACCACCAAATCACAGCCTTCGACCAAGGTAATGCCCATTTGCTGCGCTAAAAACGAATGCTCAAAGTAGGCAGAATTAAAGGCTCCGGGCGTGAGTAGCACCACCATCGGATTACTAATATTTTCAGGCGCTAGCCCTAGCAAGGTTTTGAGCAGTTGGCCAGGATAGTCGTCTACTGCTTTGATATCTAGGGCTTCAAAGAGGCTAGGAAAAGAGCTTTTCATCACTCTGCGGTTTTCTAACACGTAAGAAACGCCAGAAGGACAGCGAAGATTGTCTTCAAGAACGAACCAGTCACCTTTGCGATCGCGTACCAAATCAGTCCCCGTGATATGACACCATACCCCCTGCGGCGGCTTCAGCCTTAAGCAAGGCGGCAAATAGCCCGAAGCCGACTCCACCGTTGCGCGTGGAATCACGCCATCGGCAATAATCTTTTGCTCAGTGTAAATATCGTCTAAAAAGCAGTTCAGGGCTACAATCCGCTGCTGCAAGCCTTTTTCGAGCCAGTCCCAGGTTTCGCCCGACACAATTCGAGGCACTACATCAAATGGAAAAACCTTTTCAGCGCCTTCTTCATCGCCATACACATTAAAAGTCACGCCCAGCTTAAACAGCGTACTTTGCGCCGCCTGCTGCCGCAACATCAGGCTTTCGATTGGCATTGATTCAATGCGCTCAATCAGCAAAGCCGCCTCAGGCCAAGGCACCCCAGCGGCACTGAACAGCTCATCATAAAAATCGCCTGGATCATACCTTTTAAAAGACATGGTAATGCGCTGAAAATAGCGTAGAGAAGATAGTTAAATGTGCCATTCAATACATATCACCTTCCAGGCCACCGAAATGTATGCGTTTAAACCATTTGCCGCCCACTGGTTGTTCTGCGCCATACTAAGAAGTCCATTTATCTATTGAAGTGTAGTTTGTATTAGGTTGCGATGAAAGCCTCTGATGTTGTTGAATTGCTGGTATTAGCAGCACTATGGGGCGGATCGTTTCTCTTTTTGCGGATCGCTGCGCCCGTGTTAGGGCCCATCTGGCTGATTGAAATTCGCGTGTTGATTGCCGGTTTGGCGCTGTTGCCGTTGCTCATTCGGGCAGATCTTTGGGGCGATGTGCGCCGTAAAGCCGTTCCTTTGTTTGTAGTTGGCTGCATTAATTCAGCCCTGCCGTTTTCTCTATTGGCATTTGCCTCTATTTTTTTACCAACTGGATTCACCTCGATTTTGAATGCAACAGCTCCTTTATTTGGCACCATCGTCGCGGCCATTTGGTTCAAAGAGAAATTGACTTCAACTCGAGCAGTCGGTTTTGCACTAGGCTTTATCGGGGTGATGACGCTCGTTGGCTGGAAACCGTTTGAAACCACGCCAATGTTTTTGATGTCCGTTGGATCTGGGCTGTTAGCGGCTTTGCTATATGCTATAGCGGCTCCATACACCAAGCAACAGCTTGCAGGTGTGCCACCAATTGCGATCGCCACCATCAGCCAACTCAGTGCCGCTATCTTCCTATTGCCCGCGCTGCCCTTCACGCTTCCTAAAGCCATTCCACCCGCCAGCATTCTCCTTGCCGTTCTATCCCTCGCTCTATTCTGCACCTCAATTGCCTATCTCCTTTACTTTCGCCTCATCCAAAACGTCGGCTCCACCACCGCTTTGACCGTGACTTACCTAGTTCCAGCTTTTGCCATTCTGTGGGGCGCAATCTTTCTCCAAGAACCGATTACGATGGCAATGGTGTTTGGCTGCGGGTTAGTGTTGCTAGGAACAGCGATCGCCAACAATCTTTTCAACCGCCTTTTTCTCAAAAAATAGATCGTATAGAATCATCAGCATCGTTCGGCTACTATATTTTTATAGCAGTATAGAAGCCCATTAAAACCTTCATGAGATATGGTTGCCACTTCATCGTCACCGTCTATAAAAAATAGGGCTTACCCTAGCGGAGAGCAAAGGGTCGTATTCAACCATGTGGCTTGGAAAGACTACTTGGCCATACTTTCGGCAGTGGGCGATACTCGCTCAGCAAGATTGACCTACGACCAAGGGCGATTGGAAATTACGATGCCGCTAGAATCGCATGAATTTGCCAGCGAACTGATCGGGTTGTTCATTCGCATTTTGGTAGAGGAGCTGAATCTAAAGATTAGATCTGTCGGTTCTACAACGCTAAGCTATCCGCAGCTTGAGAAGAGCGCCGAACCAGACAAAGGATTTTATATTCAAAATCAGCACTTGGTGGCTGGGCGATCGCTCGATCTCACTCAAGACCCGCCGCCAGATCTGGTTTTGGAGGTAGATATCACCCACACGGATATTGATAAGCTGTCACTCTATGCCGCGATGGGAATTTCAGAGTTTTGGCGATTTGGTAGTGCATTTATGTAAAGGACAGAGAAAAAAGCCTGATTGTGGGAGCCATTACCTAATAGGACTTCTAAAAATGGCGATTATTCTTCATCCTTTACGAAATAGCACTACCGGCGATTTGATGGAGAAAGGCTTCGCATTTTCATCTTGCAAGGCAAAAACTCCAACAAGATGAAGCTAGGTTCCTGAAGAGTTAATGGCAGGTGACTGTTGGATTGGGCTCAGTTTGGCCGAGGAAAGCGGGCTGATTATGGGGATGCGAGTCGGGAAGCATACCGATTCATTTTTGTCAGAGTTATTGTTTAATACGGAGGGAAAAACAGATTGTAAAGTCTGGTATACCGATGACTGGGGTGGCTATGAACGGATTTTGCCACCAGAGGTCATCCATATTATCGGCAAGGAGAATACACAAAAATTGGAGCGAACGAACGGGATTGTGCGTCAACAAACAGGACGTTGGCACAGACGTCAAAACAAGTT
>JBGTIK010000250.1:0-6036 GCA_041745715.1 Phormidesmis sp. | reverse complement strand
CATGGTTCTCAATAGTTAACCTTAATTGAGAATTTTTATGACTTAGTTCATTTGAACTGCTAAGCCATGAAAGTCTTTCCAAAACAGGGCTCTATCATTAATACCTGAGTGTGACACTTCAAAGGGCGGAATGTGGGATCTATGATAATTTAATAGAGATTCATAATTAATTAATATTTAGTAGAGTTACGTTTTGTAAATAGCCTTGGGAACCTATCCTTGCTTTCTATCGCTATAGCCCGTAGCCCTCATCGTTATTCATTCAGCTCTAGTGCTGTTTTAAGAAAGTCCTTTGTCTGCACAGTTTCTGATTGGTGTATTTGTTCCCACTGAGTCTTTAGCGGATCCGCTGCATCGGCTGCTCGCTCAGAAAAGTTTTGTGGTGAGCTGGAGTCAATCTCAGTCTGACTTTGCTAGCTGGGTGATTCACAACCGCCATCGGATTGACTGCCTGATTGTGCAGTCTTCAGATGCGGCCTTTCAAGCGCTGAATCTGTTTCAGCAGCGCGATATTCTATTGCCGACGCTAACGGTGGGCTGCCTTGAGACGGTCGAAAACGATGAGGCCGCGATCGCCTATCACTCTGCCGTTACCTTTCTCGATATTGATAATTTAGACGGCATTGATGAAGCCATTCGGCTCGCTGTAGAGCGCTATTTGCAACTGCCTGCAACAGAATCGCCGCCCGATATACCTCCTGGCAAAAGTTCTGAGAGCGGCGATCAGCGGCTTTTTTTACTGAGCTTGCAGCAGCAGCGACTAAGTGAAAAACTCAGCGAGCGCTTAGGCTATGTCGGCGTTTACTACAAACGCAACCCCCGGAACTTTTTACGGCATATGACCCGTTCAGAGCGTCACGAGTTTTTAGATAAGCTCAGTCAAGACTACCGGCACATTATTTTGAACTACTTCGCTAATGACACCACGATTAATCAAAAAATTGATGATTTTGTCAATGTGGCCTTTTTTGCCGATATGTCAGTGCCCAAAATCGTTGAGATTCATATGGAGCTGATCGACGATTTTTCTAAACAGCTACAGTTAGAAGGTCGCAACGAAGAAGTTTTAGCAGACTACCGGCTAACGCTAATTGATGTGATGGCCCATCTGTGTGAAATGTATCGACGTTCTTTGCCTCGTGAAGTCTAGAGACTTGCTATGAATGCCTCTAAAAAAACCTATATTTTGAAGCTATACGTCGCTGGAAACACGGCTAGCTCCATGCGGGCGCTAAAAACCTTGAACACCATTTTAGAGCAGGAATTTCAGGGAGTTTACGCGCTTAAAGTAATTGATGTCCTCAAAAATCCTCAGCTAGCTGAAGAAGACAAAATACTGGCTACGCCTACTCTGGCTAAGATTTTGCCGCCACCTGTTCGCAAAATCATTGGTGACCTTTCTGATCGAGAAAAGGTTTTGATTGGGCTCGATCTTCTCTATGATGAATTGCAAGATGAAGGGCTATTTAACTGACATCTTTAACGGGATTTAATAAGTCGGCCTTAGCAGATTGTTGTGTAAGTTTGTTCGCTTAAATTGGCGGCATTAGATAGACTGGTTATTTATTGTTTTGTCAAGAGTTTGAGAATAGTTTCTAGCTGGTTTTTTTTAGTATTTCTGTTTATTCAATTCTTTTTTAATTAGCTGTTTAAATGCACTCATGAAACCACTGTCACCTGCGATTGATGATCAGGCGCTAATTCGCTCAAAAGGGGTGCAGAAAATCCGCACCATGATCGAGGGCTTTGACGATATTAGCCACGGCGGGCTGCCGGTAGGCCGTTCGACCTTGGTAAGCGGCACGTCCGGTACGGGTAAAACGCTGCTAGCCGTGCAGTTTTTGTATTACGGTATGACCTACTTTGATGAGCCGGGTGTATTTGTCACCTTTGAAGAATCTCCGGCTGACATTATTACCAATGCCTATAGCTTTGGCTGGGACTTGCAGGCGATGATTAATAGCGGCACGCTATTTATTTTGGATGCCTGCCCCGATCCGGAAGGGCAAGAAGTGGTCGGCAATTTTGATCTGTCGGCGCTGATTGAGCGGATTCAGTATGCGATTCGTAAGTACAAGGCAAAGCGCGTTTCGATTGATTCGGTGACGGCGGTTTTTCATCAGTACGATGCGGCGGAAGTTGTTAGGCGGGAGATTTTTCGGCTGCTAGCGAGGCTGAAGCAAATGGGCGTAACTACGCTGATGACGACTGAGCGCACAGAAGAATATGGCCCAGTGGCGCGCTTTGGCGTAGAAGAATTTGTCTCGGATAATGTGGTGATTGTGCGCAACGCGCTAGAAGGTGAGCGGCGACGGCGAACGCTGGAGATTTTGAAGCTGCGCGGCACGACTCACATGAAGGGGGAGTACCCGTTTACGATTACCAATGACGGGGTGAGCATTTTCCCGCTAGGGGCGAGGCGGCTGACACAGCGATCGTCTAATGTGCGGGTTTCTTCGGGGGTGCCGACGCTGGACGAAATGTGCGGCGGCGGCTTTTTTCGCGATTCAATTATTTTGGCGACGGGCGCTACCGGTACGGGTAAAACGCTGCTGGTGAGTAACTTTTTGGCGAATGCCTGTGAGAATGGCGAACGCGCAATATTATTTGCTTATGAGGAGTCGCGATCGCAGCTCGCGCGCAACGCGTCTTCTTGGGGCATTGACTTTGAAGAACTAGAGCGCCAGGGTCTATTAAAAATTATTTGTGCTTACCCTGAATCAGCCGGACTAGAAGATCATTTGCAGATTATCAAGTCGCAAATTGCTGAATTTAAGCCGTCACGAATTGCGATTGATTCGCTCTCCGCGCTGGATCGGGGCGTGAGTAATAATGCGTTCCGTCAATTTGTAATTGGGGTAACCGGCTATGCCAAGCAGGAAGAAATTACCGGCTTTTTTACCAATACGACTGAGCAGTTTATGGGCTCTCATTCAATTACAGACTCGCATGTTTCGACGATTACAGACACAATTTTAATGCTGCAATACGTCGAAATTCGCGGCGAAATGTCGCGGGCAATCAACGTCTTCAAAATGCGCGGATCTTGGCACGATAAAGCCATTCGCGAATACACCATCAATGCCGGTGGCCCTCAAATTCAAGATTCTTTCCGCAACTTTGAAGGCATTATCAGCGGCTCACCTCGGCGAGTGGCAACGACCGAAAAAACTGAGATTTCACGCATTATGAAAGATATGAAATCGAATGATTAGGTGAAAAAGGCTGTGTTTTGACGAACAGCGTGCCTTGATCAATAGCGTTTTGACGAACATGAAGGGATTCGAACCCCCGACCCTCAGAACCGGAATCTGATGCTCTATCCACTGAGCTACATGTCCTAGATGCTCAAATTCTATCACCTCATCATCAGCGTTAGGGCGAACTTAAAGTGAAGTTAGACCAAACTTAGCGTGACTTAGCGTGAAAAGGGCGGAAAAATAGAGCTTAACTCTAAGTTCAATTTGGGGAAAGCCAGCGGGGATGCTTGGTTTGGCATAGACAGTATCGTGTGGCTACCGTAGCTGCTCGCGGTAGGCTTTCGAAAAACGTGAAGCTGCTGATTTTTGAGATCTTGAACCCAGTAATTTGTAATGCCAGCTTGGGCATAGAGCTTGTCTTTGATCGTACAGTCTTGCTTTAGGGTTGAATCGGCGACTTCGACAATCAGCGCAATATCTTCGGGCTGGGGATGATGGCTGGCGTAGTCGAGTGCACGGCCGCGAACAACCGCCAGATCCGGTTCAGGCTCTGATAAATCATCTAGATGAATGGGGTCTTGGGTAATAGCAAAAAAAGGGCGATCTAATAGAAAGGCATCTAGATGAGTGGCTAATAATCGCAGTGCGCTAACGTGGGGAGTGCCCTTGGCTGTCATGACGGTGATTTGTCCTGCAATTAGCTCAGTACGCTCACCGGTTTCTAAAATGCCTAGTGCGCTCATTTGGTGGTAAGCATCTACCGTCCAGCGCTCTAGGCTAGTAGGTTCTACAGCTATGGCAATAGATGGCAAGTCGAGCATAGAGCCTACAGATAAAAGTCGTCTGCTATGACAGGTTCATATTTTTCAATCATAGAGTCACTGACCGTTGATTCATCAATAGTGAGCATATTTAACAGGTTATTGCCGCCAGTGGTGAGCAAGCTGGACTGTAGGGTGTCCCAAATGGGGGTGACTGCGATTAGAAGCTGACACCCTTTGGCGGTGACGGTGAGTAGTTGAGTGCGGCCATCTTTCCCTTGAGCCACTTTTATCCAGCCTTTGTTGGCCATGCGCTCAGTCGTGCGGCTGACGGTGGACTTTTCCATACCGAGAATTTGGCCGAGCTGACTGGGGCGGATGGTGCGTTCACTGATAATCACTGCCAAAATATTGAGCTGATTGATGGTAATGCCGTGAGGCCGGAGAGCTTCGTCGTACAGGCGGGTAACGGTGCGGGTGACTTGCCTGAGACGGCGGGCGACGCACTCTTGAGATATTTGCTGGGCAATGGCGGTGATGTCATCCGAGAGGCTGTTTATGCTCGAAACCATTTGCTGCGATTGACTTTGAGGTTACTTTTCGTGAGGTATTGATGGGGCGCTGATGGGTTCAGTCGGCATCTCTGTGGTTGAATATACAACTTAAGGGTTCACTGTGCTCACGGTTGCTAATTCTATTTTTTTGTTGAGGTAATTCATCATCTGGCTTACCCGTAGCGGTTGCTTTAGCTGATGTGTGGGACTTTGTCTCGGCATTGACGGCTGCTTTCTATATGAGAGCGGTGTTTATATAAGTTAATATTATGAAAGTGGATATCGCTGACGAGCGATCGCGCTGCCGTAGGCACAGGTAGTAATTTTGGAACATATTGGCTGGGTAGGGGCGGTTATCGGGTTGTCTGCACTGGTACAGAGCTTGGCCGGATTTGGATTTGCACTGGTGGCGATCGCACTGGGCGCATCCAAGTGATGGGGGAGACTTGCCAATAAAAAAAAAGGGATGAGATCATAGATCTCGTCCCGATCAAAAAGATGTCATGATTTTATCGTCTATCCAAGAGTTTTGTCCAACGAGCCGCGAATGGACGCAGGGCAAACGCATACTCAAGCGAGTAGAACGCGAATGAGAAAGTCGTTATCCCATCCCGCTTTGAGCCGTTTGCCTTTTTTAGAGCCTTGGGACGATTCTTTGGCAAGCAAGTTGAGGGCAATCTTTCTGATGACGGTCATATTCTCCGGGGTATGGCCTTTGCGAATCCGCGAGTCATCTTCATGAAAGACCACATCTAAGCTCCAATGTAGCTTGTTCTCAATGCCCCAGTACCCCCGACTAGCGTAGGCAAAGCGCTCTACACCCCCGTCTAAACTCACTAGGTAGTAGCGCCGTTCACTCGTCGGCGGTTGTCCGTTAATGCGCCGTTCTGACTCAATCATGCCCACCCGTTTGAGTCCTTCCCATCGATGTGCATCTTCCAGATGTTCCACATTGCCGAGTAACCAATAGCGCCTAATTTCGATGCGGCCATGACCTTTGTTAATCGTTTGATAGGCTTCGTGTTCAATGTCTTTGAAATTGGTTTCACTGGCCCAGTCGAACAACTGCTCAACATCCTTGTGGAGGTTTCCCTGGTTCCCCTTGAGGCTCAGAACATAGTCAGCACCTTGGTCGATAATCTGTTTGGCAATCTCTGTTTGTGCGCCCATAGCGTCAATCGTGACGATGCAGCCTGAGACATCTAAGAGGCTCAGCAGCTTGGGAATTGCCGTAATCTCGTTGGACTTGTCAGCGACTTTGACTTGACCCAGAACGAGCTGATTCTCGCTGGCCCAGGCACTCACCATGTGAATGGCTCCTTTGCCCGCACCTTTATCGTATGAGTGACGAGCAGCTGATTGACTGACAAAAGATGGAGTTGAGAGGGTGAATCGGTTGTGAACAGGCAGTCTCAGGGATTGAAAAGCAGTTAAAGGGAGCCAGCGTTCTAAGATTAGATACCACTCAAAATCATAGGAACGCTGTGAATAACTCCCGCCTTTACGATGCCTTGAAAGTCT
>JBGTIK010000249.1:0-4874 GCA_041745715.1 Phormidesmis sp. | reverse complement strand
CTTTCATTTGTTTTTGCTGGCTAATTTGCTGTTGTCTCCGTTAGCGGCCATCATTACGTCAGCAGGTGCGCCCCACGCCCTGAGAAGCTTACTCATGGGCTACTATCTCTGGTTTCTGTCATGCTACGGCGTCGCGTTTTTAGCGCAGATCAACGATCGGCGCTGGAGTAAATGGCTGATGGGGGGAGCGGCGCTGTTGCTGATCGCTGAAATTGTCAGCTATCAGGTTGATTACTTTATCTTTTATCCGCCTAGAAGCGTCGCGGCAATGGAAAGTTTTGATGTTCAATCTTCGCTTCAAGCTGCGATTGATCAAAATCCTCAAAAGATTGTTTTTGTCAATGAGCCGCGTACCTCGTATGCGAATTTGGCGTTCTATGCTTACCTAGTGAACAATCCTCAAGCTATTCCGATGACCACGGACGCAGTGCCTGTGCCCGTTGCCAATAGCTGCTTGGTATATCATCAGGGCAATCAGACGGCGCTAGATGCGATTGATATTGCCGCTGATTGGGCGGTTATAGAACAGGAAAGCATCTGGCATCCTAGTTCAGTTGCGGCTTGGTTGGGCGGGAAACCGGTGGCAGGCATTATGAAAGTGAGGTGCTACAAAGTAGGCTGAGGGCTCGGCTATGGGCTCGGTTGAGGGCTGCTGGGCGTTGTCCCGGTGGTACTAGCGGGAGGGGGCGCGGTGCGATTAGCGTCGCTGTTGAACTCTAGTGCAGCCGGAGCGTTGGTGCTAGAGCCTAGGTTCTCTTCTGCTTTAGGCGGCGGGGCAACGGGCGCTGTGGTCACTTTATCGACCGAGAGCGTCATTTGATAATTGATAGTGGTCGCTGAGCGATTGACGACAGCCACTTCATAAACGCCGGTTTGGCTAACCGCACCTGACCAAACAGTTTGCTCGGAATCGGCAAGAATGTAAGGGCTGTCGCTAGTCGGCTCAGGCAAGTACAGCGAGAGCAGCGTGCTTTCGGCCGGGGCGGTGAGACTCAAGCGAAAAAGCTGTCCGGCAGAAAGTCGCAGAGTATAAATTTGACCCGCCCCAGGTTTGAGCTGACCCGTGACATCTTTGCTAAACGCGCCTGACGTAAATTCAACAGTTTGGCTAACAGCGCCCGATTCAATCGCGCGAACGGTATCTTCGCCGAGTGCGTAGTAGAGCTGGCCAATTGGCTGAGTCAGAAAATCGCGGCCTGATTGGCTGGGAAATAGCTGGAAGAATTTGGTTTCAATGAGATCGTCCAAGGCGCGATCGCCCACATTACTCGCACTCAGCTGCGATCGCCAGTTAGTGCGACTCTCTTCACTGTAGCTACCCAAGGCCCGCAAGCTACCTTCGCTGAAGTTGTTTTCTAGCTTATTGAGCAAGTCCAGCGCAATGTGATCCCAGCGCAGGCGCAGCGGTTCATCGGCAGCAGCGGCAGTTAAGGGCTGTTTGCCACCATTTTCACCGCTGGTGAGCAGGGTTTGATATTCTTCGTAAAATAGCTGGTTGACAATGCCTGTGAAGGTGCGATCGCTGATTCCCAATCGCTGCTGCCTTTGCAATATTTCTGCCTTACGCGCCGTTTCTTCGGGTGTAAATTCACCGTCGGCAATGGGCTGCACAGTGCTGCCAGCGGCATCTCGATTAGTGGCTCTGTTGGCTGATGAATTATTGATTAAAGGAACCGCCCAAAACAGCAGCGCCCCCAATAGACCCAGCATTGCCAGCGATGCCAGAATAATCTGAAGATTACCGGGTTTACCAATGGTCTTTGACTCAGATTCTTCCCCTAGAAAACTCTCGCCGTAGTCAGTTTGTAAGCCTGCCTGTAGCCCCATTTCATACTCTGTTTGCGGCACACCGCTACCATAAGCATGGGTATCAGCGTGGGCATCAGCATGGGAGAGTTCAGCCTCGATTGGTTGCCCGGTATTAGCATCTAAAGTTCTACCTGCCGCCATCCCAGCCGCTGCCATAACGGGCGCATTGAGCGTAGGAGAGCTGTCAGTGCGATCGCTCCCACCGATGCTATCAACCGGCGATTCTGCTGAATAAAAAGCGGTTCCTGAAGCCAATAGATCGTCGCTGAGCGCCCCTTCTGAGGCCATTTCTGGCACCATCGCTGATCCATATTCATCTGCCGGATGTTCGGTGCCGGATTGCTCGTCTGAGGAGGCTTCTAGCGACATCAATACCGCCTTGGCGGTCTGAAAACGGCTGGCTGGCTCAGCTGAGAGCATTTTTTTCAATACCTGTGCTAGCTTGGGGCTCAAGTTTTCATAGCCACTCCAAGTACCGTGATACGGGTCGTTGAGTACCTGTGGATCTTTTCCCGTCACTAGCACGAGCAGCGTGGCCGCTAGCCCATAGAGGTCAGTGGTCGGATTAGCTTCGCCACTACTCAACTGTTCTGGTGGCACATAGCCCATTTTGCCAATACGGGTAGGTGCTAGCTCAAGGCCCTTTATGCTGAGCTGGTTGCGAACGGTCGCAGCAATTTCTTTAACGCTGCCAAAATCAATCAGCACGGGCAGACCATCGGTTTGCCGCAAAATAATATTGTCTGGAGAAATATCGCGGTGCACGATTCCTAAGCTATGGATGTAAGCAAGCACCGGCAGCAGCTGGTAGAGCAAATGCCTGATTTCGGTTTCGGTAAATTGACCGCCAAATCGCTGCCGCTCTTGTAATAGGGACTGATACGTGGGGCCAGCGATGTAGTCTTGGACAAGAAACAGACGTCCGCCAGTTTCTGACTCTACATTGAGCAACTCACGGAATTCTGGGATCTGCTTGTGTCCTAGCTGATACAGCACCCGGCCTTCGCGATCAAATAAGGTTTTGGCTTTAGCCAGCATCGCCTTATCTTCTACCTGCGGCACAAATTCTTTGACAACGCACAGTTCATTGTCGCGATCGCGATCTTCAGCCAAATAGGTTTGACCAAAGCCACCGCGTCCTAGCTCTTTGACTAGGGTGTAGCGCTCGCCCAACGGTGATCTAGATCCACCGAATTCACCGAATTCACTGCCTGTGTTCATCAGCTTTGTTTCTCCTGAGTGTTGCACCCACTGAACAAATTAGCTTAAATTAGCTCAAACCAATCCAAATCATTAGATAATAACGTTTGCTTATTAGAATTCTTTTGACTCTATTTGCTTTTTTGTCCGTTCATTTTGCCTGCCCATGAAACCTCTCGGTCGCCACATTTTAGTTGAGTTCTATGGCTGCTCCTCTGAAATTTTGAACGATGTGCCTCGCATTGAGCACGATATGCTAGAAGCCGCTGAAAAAGCAGGCGCGACGATTATTAACTCGGTTTTTCACCACTTTTCGCCCTTTGGCGTATCGGGGGTGATCGTCATTCAAGAAAGCCATTTAGCCATTCACACTTGGCCAGAATACCGCTACGCTGCCGTTGATTTGTTTACCTGTGGCTACACGGTCAACCCTTGGGTGTCTTACGAAAGCCTCAAAAAAGCATTTCAAGCTGAACATGGTTCAGCGATTGAACTCAATCGCGGTCAGCTAGAGCTGCTCGAAAAAAGCGACGTTGACCTAGGTGAAATGCGCGATCAGGCCACTCAAAAACTGCGCCCTCCCAAGCACAGCCGCAGCGTTTGGTTTACTGATAAAGACGAGAACATTGCCCTGTCGATTCGGCATAAGGGCGATCGCCTCTTCCAAGAAAGATCGCCCTATCAGCTCGTCGAAATTTTTGACACCTATAAATACGGCAAAATGCTCACCGTCGATAAGATGGTGATGTGCAGCGAAAAAGACGAAGCCGCTTACCACGAAATGATCATCCACGTGCCGATGCTGGTCAATCCGAGCATCAAAAACGTGCTCGTCATCGGCGGCGGTGACGGCGGCAGCGTCCGCGAAATCTTGCGCCACCCCCAGGTCGAAAGCGTCACCATGGTCGAAATTGACGAAGCCGTGGTGCGCGCCTCCCGCGAGTTTTTACCCTCGCTATCCTCCTCGCTAGACGATCCTAAGCTCAACTTAATCATTGCCGACGGCATTGACTACCTCAAAAATGCCGCTGATGAAAGCTTCGACTTTATCGTAATCGACTCATCCGATCCGGTCGGGCCATCGGTAGGCCTATTCAGCGCTGACTTTTACAAAGACGTCTATCGCACTCTCACCCCCAACGGCGTCATGAGCGCTCAAAGCGAATCACCACGCTTTAACCAAACCGCCTTTGTTGATTTGAGCCACTGCCTCCAAGCCATCTTCGGTGAAGCCAACGTTCATCCCTACCTAGCCTTTATTCAGACCTACCCAACCGGTATGTGGAGCTTCAGCTACTGCACCAAAAACGCCCAGCATCCAATCGCCTCATTCGATCCTCAAGCGGCCTCACGCTTTGCTACCGAACATGACTTGAACTACTACAACAGCGACGTTCACACCGCTGCTTTTTGCCTCCCGACCTTTATTAAAAAAATGCTCAGTAAATCAGCCTAGCTAAGCTGAATAAGCAACAAGCTTAATGAGCTAGCTTCTTCAGCAGATCGCTTGCTAACCGCGGAAAGCGGTAGTGGTAGATTTTACCGATGGCTCTGCCGGTATATAGCCAGTGCGTCTGCTTGAGATGGTCAGATAACGACGGCAATGCTTGGGTGCCGGTTAAAGCAGCAATCGAGGCGCAGTTAGAAGCCGTTGAGCTAGGCGGGGAGCATATCTACTGGGATGAGCTAGGCCAAGACTTTCGCATTTCCGATCTCAAAGCGGGTATCTAGGGCTTGCTGAAAAAGTATAAGCCCTTGATATATCTGGATTACAGCCAATAAAACCATAAGCAAGTGCAAGGGCGTTCAACGAGTTTTCGAGGTTTCAGCCGATTTTACCTTGCACTTGCCTAAGCGTAAGACCT
>JBGTIK010000248.1:0-3598 GCA_041745715.1 Phormidesmis sp. | reverse complement strand
CACCATGACGACTGAAGCAAAAGTCTCTTTGTGCCAGCCAGAAGGCTTTTCTGAATGGCTCGGCAAAATCGGAGAAGCGCTCAGCGGTGCTTGCCAGAGCTTACTCTCCAGTGGAGAAACCCTTTCACAAGAACAAATTAGAGCGCTGATTGCCAGCAACACCGAATACAACAACCGCATTCTCTTTAGCACATACAAAACCACCACACCCTTTGGCAACTACGAAGCCATTGGCGCTTTTAATCGATTCTTTCTGACCGGAACCCAACGCTAATTATGTTGTTTAAAAAAATTGTTGTTTAATCAGCTTGGTTGCCTGCTATGCCTCACCGCCCAATTTACCTAGATTGCAATGCCACTACGCCTGTAGCGCCGCAAGTGATGGATACTATGCTGCCTTTTTTCACCGACTATTTTGGCAATCCGAGCAGCCTCAACCATGCCTATGGGTGGGAAGCAGAAGCGGGTGTCACCAAAGCGAGAGCGCAGTTGGCTACAGCAATTAATGCAGAACCAGAAGAAATTATTTTCACCAGCGGCGCAACTGAATCCAACAACTTAGCGATTAAAGGGGTGGCTGAGGCTTACCTAGCAACCGGCAAACACATTGTGACGGTAGCAACTGAACACAGTGCAGTCCTCGATCCTTGTCGGTATCTAGAAACGTTGGGTTTCAGCGTCACTTATTTGCCGGTTGATGGAGATGGGTTGATTGATTTGCAGCAGCTTTCGCAAGCGTTGCGATCCGAGACAATTTTGGTGTCGGTGATGATGGCGAATAATGAGATTGGGGTAATTCAGCCGATTGCAAAAATTGGGCAGATGTGTGGCGATCGCAATATCCTTTTCCACACCGATGCCGCTCAAGCGCTGGGCAAACTTCCCATTGATGTGCAGGCCATGAACATTCATTTACTGTCCATGACGGCGCACAAACTCTATGGCCCCAAAGGCATCGGGGCGCTGTATGTGCGCAGGCGCAATCCTCGGGTGCAGTTGGCCCCGCAATTGCACGGCGGTGGGCAGGAAAAAGGCTTGCGCTCAGGCACGTTGAATACGCCGCAAATTGTCGGATTTGGTGCAGCGGCAGCGCTGGCAGTTTCTGAACAATCGGCAGAGGGAAATAGGTTAAGGGGGGTGCGTGATCGCCTCTGGCATCACCTTAGCCAGATCCCTAACATTCATCTCAACGGCCACCCCACACAGCGCTTGTCCAATAATTTAAATATCAGTATTGAAGGCGTCCACGGCGCAGCCTTACTCTCAAAGCTACAGCCAGACGTCGCGCTTTCTTCAGGCTCAGCCTGTAGCTCAGCCAACCCTGCGCCTTCACACGTGATCAAAGCGTTGGGACGCAGCGATGAACTAGCCAGAGCCACTTTGCGGTTTGGCTTAGGCAAAGAAACTACCCAAACAGAGATTGATCGAGTCGGAGAACTTGTTGTCAGAGCGGTACAAACGGCTAGAGAAGATCAAAGCCGCTATCTGTAAATGTCAGATAGCGGCTTAAAAGCCTATTCACTTAAGCTTGAGACAGATTTCTGATGTTTACGCATCGTCTAGAGCAGCGATTCCAGGCAGCGTTTTGCCTTCGAGCAATTCCAAACTCGCACCGCCGCCCGTCGAAATGTGGCTCATCTGATCGGCCAAGCTCACTTTTTCAACCGCTGCTACGGAGTCACCGCCGCCGATAATCGTGATGCAGCCAGTGCCCGTGAGGCCCGCTAGGGTATGCGCAATAGCCTCCGTCCCTTTGGCAAAAGCATCCATTTCAAATACGCCCATCGGCCCATTCCAAATCACGCTCTTACAGTCAGCCAAAGCCGCCTGAAACGTCTCGACAGAATCAGGGCCAATATCTAGGCCCATCCAGCCATCTGGGATGTCATCGACACTCACCGTTTGAGTATTTGCATCCGCTGCGAACTTATCAGCTAGCACAACATCAGTCGGCAGCAAAAACTCAACGCCTTTTTCCTTGGCCTTGGCTTCTAGCGATCTAGCTAGTTCGAGCTTGTCTTCTTCTACCAAAGAGTTGCCCACGCTCATGCCACGAGCCTTATAAAAGGTAAAAATCATGCCGCCGCCGATGAAGATTTTATCGACTTTATCCAGCAGGGTTTCAATCACGCCAATTTTGGAAGACACCTTGGAACCCCCGACGATGGCCGCTAATGGGCGCTGCGGGTCATCGACGGTCGACTGCAAATACTTCAGCTCTTTTTCAATCAAAAGGCCAGCGACCGAGGGGCTCAAATATTCAGTGACGCCTGCGGTAGAAGCATGGGCGCGGTGAGCGGTACCAAAGGCATCGTTGACGTATAGATCCGCATTAGCTGCCAGCTTTTTCGCAAAATCAGGATCGTTGTCAGTTTCGCCATCATAAAAGCGAACATTTTCTAATAGCGCGACTTGGCCGTTTTCCATGCCAGCAATCTTGTCTGCGACCTCATCACCAATGCAGTCGTCGCACTTAATCACCGCTTGGCCGAGCTTTTCCGATAGGCGCTCAGCAACGGGCGTCAGGCGCATACTTTCAACGACTTTGCCATCAGGGCGACCAAAGTGACTCGCCAAAATCACCTTAGCTCCTTTGCAGGTAAGATCTTGAATGGTGGGCAAAGCGGCACGAATACGGGTGTCGTCAGTGATATTGCCCGCATCGTCTAGCGGTACGTTAAAATCGACGCGGACTAATACACGTTTTCCGGCAACATCGGCAGCGGATAGATCAGCAAGGGCTTTCTTGGCCACGGAATATACTCTCCTAAAAAATTATGTAACGTTTATCTGCACCAAACTCGAAAGCGGGCCTGTGCTTGACTACCCTAGATCTCGAATGATGGATACAGTAGATGATGAATGCCTGTCAAGGACTGTTCAAGGGGTGTTTTAAGTCATCAATGGTAATAACTAGAACGACGATGAGTAGAACTACTTATTGCTATTTGTTAACCATTTTACAGAAGTCTGTGATCTCTTCTGCATCAAATTCCGTTTCGTGACCACACTCTAATGACCCGATTCTGCGACTATGTATAAGACGATTTTGTTTTCGATAGATTCTAGTCCTGGTGCCAAAAAGGTGATTCAAACTGTTTTGGATATGGCCCAACTTTGCCAGTCTAAAGTGGTGCTGCTGTCGGTGGTAGAGGCGGTTGAAAATAGCGACCCGGCTCACCCGGAGCAAATGTCCGAAGAGGCAGTGGCCTCATTGCTAGAAAAAGCCAAGCAGCTATTTGAGCAGCGTGGCTTTGAGGCTGAAACGATTGAGCGCTCAGGTAATCCGGCCTTTATTATTTGCGATGTTGCGGATGACGTCGCAGCTGATCTAGTCGTGATTGGCTGTCGGGGTACGGGCCTAACGGAAGAAGGCCGGGAAGATAGCGTCAGTGCGCGGGTGATTAATTTATCGCCTTGTCCGGTTTTGGTGGTGCCTTAGTCGGTTATTAATCGGGTTAATTGCTGAGTAATCGTCGAGTCAGGTCTTATCTTGGTAGCCTAGAGAGGATTATCTTGTTTTCTGTGTGTTTTGTCTTATGGCCTCTCCTTCGATTCAATGGTATCCCGGCCATATTGCCAAAGCAGAGCGATCGCT
>JBGTIK010000247.1:0-20961 GCA_041745715.1 Phormidesmis sp. | reverse complement strand
GAGTAGTAGGTCGTTCAGCCGGGGCGGAAAAGGCGGCCATGCTTAGGGTTGTTCCGACCAAGGCGCTGACCAGTCCACAGACGATGCCGCTGCGGAGAAGTTTTTTGGGCAGATTCCTTTTGCCTATATTTCGGCATATATTAAGGAGGCTTTTTAAGGCGTTGAATAGGCCGCTTAGCCGCAGCGGCGTTATGGGCACGAAGAACCAGAACCATTAGAGATGACTCAGTGAAAGGGCAAGATTCTACAAAGAGGCGATCGCTCTTTTGTCTTTCTTTGAATGCCCGCAGATGGCGTGGGGATATCAAGCAAAGCTGCTGAGTTGACTGAAATTATTGGAGTTCAGTAGTTTCGACTAGGGTCAGGGAGCGAGGAAGCCGGGCTTTTAAGGGAGGTTTTGGGTTTGGGCCTGTAGGGTTGTGATAGTATGGAAAATCTGTGAACAGTACTTTTTGTCTAATAACTTTCTAAGCGTATGGCTCTGCTTCAAGAACGAAAACAGGAGATCATCAGTGAGCATCAGGTGCATGACACTGACACTGGATCGGTTGATGTACAAGTAGCGATGCTGACGGATCGGATCAATGCCCTCAGTCAGCACCTGCAAAAAAATAAAAAGGATTATTCTTCACGCCGTGGGCTGATGAAGATGATTGGTCAGCGCAAGCGATTGCTGGTTTATTTGGTGAAGCAAGATGCTGAGCGCTATAAAACGTTGATTAAAAAGCTGGGCATTCGTCGCTAAGAACAGCCGACTATCGTTCGGACTATGTTTGGATTGATGTGGGACAAGGTTCATCTCGATAGAGCATGAGTGCTTTGAGTTGATAGGTAGGTTTGATCATGGCTGCTAAGTCAGAACAAGACGCGAATACGGGCCGATCGGGCTTGCCGTTTGAACCTAAAGGCAAAAAGTCGGGTAAGGGTAAGCTGGAGGGCGGCAATCGCGCCCAAGCTTCGGCCTCAGCAACGGCGAAATCGAGCGATAAGTCGAAGCCGCCTGGATCTGATATGTCGGCTCGGGCTCAGGCTAAAGCGGATGAAATTTTGGCGGGCGATCGCGCCAAACCCAAAAAGCAAACTACCCCCAAGACCAGCCAAAAGACAGCCAAAGGCAAGCAAAATCGCGCTAATAACAGCGGTGCTATTCCTAAAGAGGTCAGCGATCGCATGTTGCGCCGCATGGCCGTCCTCTCAGGTAGCCCCGTATTCTTAGGCGTCGGCGTTTTTTTTCTGGCCTATTACCTCAAAAGCCACGAGATCGTAGATTTTCCCCCGGTGGCGGTGCTGCTAGTGACAATGGGATGCTTTGGATTGGGTGTACTTGGCCTGACATATGGCGTGCTGTCGGCCTCTTGGGATACTGAGCCGGGGAGCTTAATCGGGCTGAGTGAATTCAAGCTGAATTTTACTCGAGTGATGGATGCTCGCAAGGCATCTAAGACTTAGTTTCTCGCTCCGTATGGTGAGGCTGAGTTATAGTTTCGGCTAGTCGCTGGCTTTGCGCCATCAGATAAAGATCGGCCCATTGGCTAGCGAACTGTTTTTCCGTCAGGTTCATCGATTGGGCGATTTCTTTGACGGTGCGGCCCGATTTTAAGGCGGTGAGAATAGCTTGCTGATCGTCCGAAAGGCGGCTCCAGTAGCGATTCCACTCGGTTAGCATTAGCCCTAGATTGTGGTGCTCTAAAGACGTTTTGAGCCAGCTAAATACCAAGTCGGGCTGCTCTTTAAGGGTGAAAATGCGAATGGCATGATAGCTGATTTTTTCGCGCAGACGGTAGGCTTCGCGGACGTTCAGGCCAAGCTGCTGAGAGATATTGTCTTGGGCGTAGCCTTGCAGGTGTAGCTCTAACCACTGCACCGCAGTAGCGCCGAGTTTTTCATGCAGGTAATCGGCAAACTGCTGCTTCACGGCTTGGCGGGCAGCTTGGTGCTCTTCAAATTCCTTTTGCACTTCGTAGCGATCTAGCGCTTCAAAATCCAGCAGGCTAATCGTGCTATTGGCTTCGTCGGTACCGATTTCTTCAGAAATGAGCTGAATCAGTTTACTGTTGGGCACCTGGGTCATGCCGCCGCGCTGCGATCGCCGCAAATAATTCACAAAGCGATACACTAACAGCGGCTGATTGCGAATCGGACGCAGGCAATATTCTTCAATCGTGGCCAGCGTTAGTAAATTGCGCAGACTCGCACGAGTCGTACATTGCGCGATCCAGGCGGTCTGCTCCTGCATGTGGCGATCGCTCTGTAACATTTCTTGAATCACTTCTTGCAGCACATCTTTGACAGCTCTTTGGCGATCACGGCTGAGGGCAATCCAGGTACGAATTTTGCTGCGAATCAAAAATAGTCCGCCCAGCTTTTGCAATAGCCTTTTGTAAGCCCGCTCTGGCGAAAGCCCCCAGTAGTGAAAGAGCAAAATTCGGTAGCGATAGTCCATCGCCTTTCGTGCTAGCTGAAGCGCCTGCTGATCCATCCCCTCAAAACGCTGCAAGTTACCGACTAACCACTGGGCAATAGCCTCATGAGTGGCCATAGCCTGATCAGGTAAATCGCGTTGCAGTTGCACAATCGACTGTGGCAGCAGTTGCTCAGCGGTGAGCGAACTGTTCGCGTCCTCATCGCCGACTGAAGGGGCTGGGCTCATGAGCCGTGAGGCTGCTTTTTTTGAGGACGGTGCTGAAGAATTTCCTTGGAAACTACTGGAAGAATCGCTTTGGGAATCGCCTTGGGAACGCGCTGCGGAGTCGATCATAATCGCTACAAATTGAGCGCTAAGATAATCATGCCTTACTCTAACTTATTGAACTGATTGATAAGACTGTGATGACGATTCTGTCTAAACGCTCTGGGGTCTATTAGGTGAGCTTAGTTAAGCCACCGCGCTACATCCTTTGCGTGATAGGTCAAGATCAAATCCGCCCCTGATCGCTTGAAGCCCATCATGGTTTCCATCACGACTTTTTCTTCATCTATCCAACCATTGAGCGCGGCGGCTTTGACCATCGAGTATTCGCCAGAAACGTTGTAAGCGGCGACCGGGAGGTTAGTCGCCTGCTTGACTCGCCAGATAATATCCATGTAGGCCAAGGCTGGTTTTACCATCAGCATATCTGCGCCTTCTGCGATATCAAGGGCGATTTCCTTGAGCGCTTCGGTGCCATTGGCCGGATCCATTTGGTAGGTGCGGCGATCGCCAAACTGAGGCGCAGAATCAGCTGCATCGCGAAAAGGGCCGTAATAAGCAGATGAGTACTTAGCTGCATAAGACAGAATTGGCAGATCCATAAAGCCGCCCTCATCTAACCCGGCTCGAATTGCACTGACAAAGCCATCCATCATCCCTGAAGGCGCAATGATGTCGGCCCCGGCATTGGCTTGAGAAACGGCTGTTTTTTTAAGCAGCGTTAGGGTGGAATCGTTGAGCACGCGGCCACTGAGATCGCCTACTTCTAAATAGCCGCAGTGACCGTGATCGGTGTACTCACACAAGCAGGTATCGACAATTACGATCAGATCGGGCACGGCTTTTTTAATCGCTTCAGTCGCTTTTTGGACAATGCCGTGATCGTGCCATGCGCCGGTGGCCTCGGTATCTTTTTCTGCCGGAATACCAAACAAAATCACCGCCGGAATTCCCAGCCCGTAGACTTCTTTAGCTTCTTCAACAATTTTATCGACCGAGAGCTGATACACCCCCGGCATAGACTTGACCTCTTGTGAAAAGGCCGATCCCGGCACGGCAAACAGGGGATAGACCAAATCATTAACCGTGACGATGTTTTCTCGCACCATGCGGCGGAGATTTTCGTGCGATCTCAAACGACGGGGGCGATGGGTAGGAAACATAAGGGCTTTTTGCGACGGTACAGATGATTCAGTGTAAAGCTTGGGCTGAGACGAATTCGGCCAATTCGCCCAAAAGTTACGTTCTGTAAAAAAAGGTATCCCACCGATAGGTTTAATTTGACGGCGGTCAGGGTTAATTTGACGGCGGCTGGGTGGTATTAGCCTAAAATACTGAATACAGTAAATTAAGTTATAAATTAAGTTATTAGGTAGAAAATTATACGTGTTTGCTCCATCTGAGCTGCTGTGGGCCCTGATTGGCTTGATTTTGACGATTGGGAGCACTTGGTTTGAAGCTTTTTCGCTCAGGGTGCCTTGGTCGCTTTTTCGGCTAGAAGGGGGATCGGTCGATGCGTCTTCATTGGGGGTGACTTTTCAGGTCGGGGCGGCTTTGTTCACTGGCTGTATGGGCGGCAAAAATGCGGCGGCGCTGGCGCAAATTGCCTATATCGCTTTGGGCGTGGTGCTATTTGAGCGTTTTGGGTTTCAGGTATTTACTCAAGGGGCGGGGGTGGGGTATTTGCGCGAACCTGGATTTGGCTATTTGCTGGGCTTTATTCCAGCGGGGTGGCTGTGCGGGAAGCTGGCCTTTGCGGCTAAGCCGACGCTGGAGCGATTAGCGTTTGCGGCTCTGAGTGGGCTTTTGGTGGTACATCTGTTTGGGCTGGTTTACTTACTGGTGGGTTCGCTCTTTCGCTGGGTGCAGGTAGAGTCGTCTTTGGTTAACGCCATCATGGACTATTCGCTGTTGCAGATTCCGGGGCAGGTGATGGTGACCTGTGCGATCGCGCTGATTGCCTACGGTTTGCGCAAAGCCCTGTTTTATTAGTCTTATTTTTTATGACAAAAGTTAGCTATAGCCCTAAGAATGGCGTGTTTTGGCTGGTGGCGATCGCTGGCATCCTGCTCGATCAGCTGGCCAAGTACTGGGTCGTGCAAAATTTTGACGTGGGCGAAAGTATTACCCTGATTCCGGGCGTTTTGAACTTTACCTATGTGACCAATCCGGGTGCGGCTTGGAGCTGGTTTAGTGAAAATGGCGAGTGGCTGAAGTGGCTTTCGATGCTGGTGAGCTTGGCCTTAGCGGCTTACGGCTGGATTGCTCGGTTGCCCAATCGTTGGGAGCAAGCGGGCTATGGCTTTATCTTGAGCGGTGCGTTTGGCAATGGAATTGATCGAATGCGGGCGGGAGAAGTGGTCGATTTTTTGCATGTATTTCCGGTTACCCGATTTCCGATATTTAACCTTGCTGATGTGTGGATTAACATTGGCATCATCTGCCTGCTGGCAATAGCTTTTCTCGCCCCTGATCCGAGCGCGCCTGCCAAACGCCGCCGATAGGGTTTTTCTTTCAATGGCCGATATTCCACCGATGCGTCTAGTATGGTGCCATGATCTTTTTCTGTGATCATTGCGACTATAGATAGATGATCGAGCTACGTTCTCTTTTGCTCTATGACCTCTCCACCGCCTCAGCCACCTCGGCGTCCTGGTTCCGGATCGTCTAATCAGCCGCCGCAAAAAGCAAATCAGTCTATTCCTAAGACCTTTTTAGGCTCGATTACCCAAGCCTTTCAAACGGTGCAGGCCAATGTGGATTTTTCTAAAATTCCGCTGAAGCCGAATGCGCGGGTGCCCAAGCTGCAAATAGAAACCGCCAACGGCAAGCCGGAAGACTATCCCCTAGTGGGAGAGCACTACTTATTGGGTCGATCGTCTAAAGCCTGTGACATTGTGGTGCGCAGCCCGATTGTCAGCCAAACGCATCTGTCTTTGACGCGCGATCGTACCCGACCTGGCAATCCGTTCGTAATCCGCGACAAAAAGTCCACTAACGGCATTTACCGCAGCAAAAAGCGAATTTCGTCGCTGCCCTTGCGTCATGGCGACGTGCTCACCCTCGGCCCGCAAGAGCTTGCCGATGCAGTCACCGTCCGCTACATTGACCCACCGCCTTGGTACCTCAACGTACTGCGCTATAGCTTGTACGGCGTCTCTGGGCTAAGCGGGCTGTTAGCCTTCTGGATCGTGGTGCTGCAATGGCCCAAAATTACCATCAACCCCTTGCCTGAATCAGTGCAAGGGCCGGTGCTGATTACCGGCGAAGACGAAAATAGGCGAGTACCTTTAAACGAGCTACCGACGATTGCTCACCTCGAAAAGCAGCGCCTGAGCGAATATTCGCCCTATTTACCCAAAGCCGTTGTCGCCTCTGAAGATTCGCGCTTTTATTGGCACATCGGCGTCGATCCGCTGGGGATTGTTCGAGCTTTGAAAACGAACCTAGACGAGGGCAGCATCCGAGAAGGGGCGAGTACCTTAACGCAGCAGATGGCTCGCAATACCTACCGCGACTACGTGGGCACCGATGACAGCGCTATGCGCAAGGTGAAAGAAGTAGTCGTTGCTCTCAAACTAGAAACTTTTTACAGTAAAGATCAGCTGATGCTGCTGTATCTAAATCGGGTGTATTTGGGCAATAACCTGTATGGCTTTGAAGATGCGGCGCAGTTTTATTTTGGCAAGTCGGCGAGTGAGATGACGGTGGCCGAGTCGGCGACGCTGGTGGGCATTTTGCCCGCACCGAATGCATTTAACCCCGTGCAGGACTATCAGGCAGCGGTGGAGTACCGCGATCGCGTGATTGAGCGCATGGTTTCTCTGGGCATGGTCAGCGCCGAAGAAGGAAGACGAGCGCGGCGATCGCGCATTGAAATTAGCCCCAAAGCTCGCGAACAGCTCAAAAGCTCAAAAGCGCCCTACTTTTATAGCTATGTTTTTGAGGAGTTAGATAGCGTTCTGGGAAAGGGCTTGGCCCGCGAGGGCAACTTCATCGTCGAAACCAGTCTGAATTTGAACACCCAGGCCGCCGCCGAAACGAATCTGCGTGAAACCGTCAATACCGTCGGCGTGCAGCAAGGCTTTTCGCAGGGCGCGATGGTGACTCTCAACACTACTAACGGTGAAATTGAAGCCCTTGTAGGCGGTGTCGATTACGCCGAAAGTCAGTTTAACCGCGCTAGCCAAGCGCTGCGCCAGCCCGGTTCTACGTTCAAAGTATTTGCCTACGCAGCGGCAATTGAGCAAGGCGTTTCACCGGGGGAGACGTTTTCCTGTAGCGATCTCGACTGGGACGGGCAGTTTTTTGCGGGCTGTCGCTCCGGCGGTGGCGCACTCGATATGTATTCGGGCATTGCCCGTTCTGAAAATGTGATTGCGCTGAGAGTCGCTCAAGCGGTGGGCCTCCCAGCCGTGATTGAATTGGCCCAACGTATGGGCATTACCTCAGAGCTAGAGCCGCTGCCGGGGTTAGTTCTTGGACAAAGCGAAGTGACGCCTTTAGAGATCACTGGAGCATTTGGGGCGCTGGCCAATGAAGGCATTTGGAACCGGCCTCACGGCATTCAGCGAGTGCTCGATAGCAGCGATTGTAAAGACTTTAAAGATGTCTCTACTTGCCGGGTGATCTATGAATTTGCCCAAAGCTCAGAAGCGCAGGTGCCGGTGCTGGATGCGAGTGTGGCCAATACGATGGTTGGCATGATGCAAGGCGTAGTGCAGGGCGGCACCGGTCGCAATGCCTACCTGGGCTTAGGGGAGGCGGGTAAAACCGGTACGACCAATGACAATGTAGATACTTGGTTTATTGGCTTTGTGCCGAATAGATCTGTGGTAACCGGAATTTGGCTTGGCAATGACGACAATAGCCCAACCGATGGCAGCAGCGCGGCAGCGGCGCAGCTATGGGGTGAGTACATGGGTCAAGTGTTGCGCTGAGAGTGCTGATTGAGTAAGTACGGGCAGCTGCGAATACTGACATAGCGGGACATAGCGAGTAGCTGATTCAACAACCTACGTCATTTGGCTAAGAGAGTCTGCACTGATGTCAGTCATTGTCAGAGGCAGGACTCAACGCGATCTAGCGGCGTCTGGCTTTGCTAATCATTTTTTGAGAGAGGCTAATCGAGAGGTTTTCTTTAGCAGCCCAATCTTGTAAAATCCGGTAGAAAATTTGGCGATCACGACTCTGCAACACCGCTGTCTGGTCAGCGGTTTCAATCGCGTAGGGGTAGCCATTGCCGACAACAACTTCGGCGCGCACTTGGTTAATGACGGCTTCAGCGCGACCGGCTTCCCAAATCCAGGTAGGTAACTCTAATCGAGCGGGCGGGCTGGCGTTGGTTTTTAGGTAGGTAAAAGCGATGCGGCTGCGCATTTCCGCATAGTAGTTGAGAATGTCGCCGCGATCGCAGATCATCAGCGGGGTGCGATCGCCCCATTTCATCAGGCGGCTGAGCAGTTTGGCATCGTGAATGGAGCGGGTGCTTTCGAGCGAATTGAGCTGACGCAGCAAGGTGGTAATGTCGTTTGATTCGGCGGTATCGACATAGCCAACGAGCGGCACCTGGTGTTTTTCGCTGGCTATGAGCAGCGCGAGAATTTGGTCGAGATAGGGCGATCGCAAGTTTTCATCCAACATGGCTGCAAACGAAAGCACCAGTGAACCATCAAAAAAGACCAAACATTTTTCAGGATCTCGCCCCGCTGCCTCGGCCCGACCTTTCGCCTGAGTGATGTATTCAATTAAACGCTGCACCTCCATTGAAAACCGGCGCATGTTAATCCACCGATCCATGGGCTGAGAGCGATCGGCGACCAGATCTTTTGGCGTCATCACATCCAGCAAAATATCTTTTTCGTAATTGCCCGCCGCTGAGTGATGATTTTCAAACCAGCCAATTTGCACCAGCGCGATCGGAATCGAAAAATCCTTTTGCGGAAACACCTGCGATCCATCCACTGCAAATGTCGTCACATCGCTCAAATGCTCACCCGCCCAAGCCAAACTCTGCTCACGGTTTTGCCAGCTTAGGCCGCTGCGAATAATGCCGCTATCTTCAGCGCGAATGGGCTCCAAAGGCTTAGCCCCTAAATCGCCCGTTTGAGCGTTCACCCAGTCCTCTCGATCTGCCGCTGAGCGTGATATCCAAGTCTGCCAAGCCGCTTGATACTGCGTCAAATAGCTGGATGCACTTCTATCAAAACTCGCAAAATCAGCCCGCTTACGGCTCAGCACTCGTTGAATTTGAGAGGGTTTAATCGCCATCAGCACCGCCAGAGAAACAGCTAGAGAAATGATCGCCAAGTGAACAGACGTACTATCTGCAACGGCCCCAGTATACTAGAGAGATTCCGACAAGTCATCGTCAACGTGATGATTGTCCGCATGAAATGGAGAGGTTGTAGATCAATTCAGAATGTAAACCAGTGTGTCAATGTGCTTAACATTCGGGGGGTGTGAGTATTCTTCCTTGAGAGGTAATGATACGATTTTCCCATTGGATTACTCATTTCGTGGAGCATAAGCCCTTGGCACTTCGGGTCGCAGTTATAGGCGCAGGTCCTGCTGGTTCTTCCGCCGCTGAAACACTGGTCAAAGCTGGCATCGAAACCTACCTGTTCGAGCGCAAGCTGGATAATGCAAAGCCATGCGGTGGCGCAATCCCTCTCTGCATGGTCGATGAGTTTGACTTGCCCCCTGAGATCATTGATCGTCGGGTTCGCAAAATGAAGATGATTTCACCTTCCAATGTCGAGGTGAATATTGGTGGCACCCTCAATGACGACGAATACATTGGCATGTGCCGCCGAGAAGTGCTAGATGGCTTTTTGCGCGATCGCGCCCACAAACTTGGAGCCAAGCTTATAAATGGCACCATGCACAAGCTAGAAATTCCGAATAGCGACAAAGATCCCTACATCTTGCACTACGCAGATCACTCCAAAGAAGGCTTACAGGGCGAAGCCAAAACCCTCAAAGTAGACATGGTAATCGGCGCAGATGGCGCAAATTCGCGAGTGGCTAGAGCCATCGACGCGGGCGACTACAACTACGCTATTGCCTTCCAAGAGCGTATTCGCCTGCCCCAAGACAAAATGGCCTACTACGAAGAACTCGCTGAAATGTACGTCGGCGACGATGTTTCACCCGACTTTTACGCTTGGGTCTTTCCCAAATACGATCACGTTGCTGTGGGCACCGGCACCATGCGCCCCAATCAAGCGCGCATTAAAGAATTGCAGCGCGGCATTCGCGCCCGCGCCGCCAAGCGCCTAGAAGGTGGCGAAATCATTAAAGTCGAAGCGCATCCGATTCCTGAGCATCCTAGACCTCGCCGCGTGGTTGGCCGCGTTGCTCTGGTTGGGGACGCAGCCGGTACGGTTACCAAGTCTTCGGGTGAAGGCATTTACTTTGCGGCCAAATCAGCCCGCATGTGCGCCGAAACTATTGTTAAGTATTCAGAAAACGGTGCACGAGCGCTCACGGAAGCCGAACTCAAGCTCTACATCAAACAGTGGGACAAAGAATACGGCCTCACTTACAAGGTGCTCGATATTTTGCAGCGCGTATTTTACCGCAGCGATGCATCCCGCGAAGCCTTTGTGGAAATGTGCTCAGACATTGACGTCCAAAGGCTGACTTTTGACAGCTACTTGTACAAGACTGTCGTGCCTGCGAACCCACTCACCCAGCTGAAAATCACGGCGAAAACGGTGGGCAGTCTGCTACGCGGCTATGCGTTAGCGCCTTAAGTATCTGCTGATTTGCGTTGTTCTCTTTGTTTTAAGCGTTTTCTGACTTCAGAAGACGCTTTTTTTATCACACAGCTTTTTATCGGATTTTTATTCAGACAAAAAGAAATTGAGTATGCAGCAGGAAGGAGCGGCTCGGTTTGAGGTGGGAGAGGCGTTTTTCAGAGCCAGTAGCCAAATGGGGAGAGATTTGGCGGTGCTGGCCGCGATCGCTTACAAACAAACCCACGGCCACCTGCGCATTCTCGATGCCATGACCGGCTGCGGCGTTCGGCCTTTACGTTACGCCCTAGAAGCCAAGGCTGATTATATCTGGGCGAATGAAGGCAATAGAGAGTTAGGCAAAAGCCTCCAAGCCAACCTCGCTCAGGCTCTATCGCCCGAACGCTACCGGCTAACGCATCAGGATGCCAATGCCGTTTTTTTTGACTGCTATCAGCGCCAAGACTTTTATGATTTGATCGATGTCGATAGCTTTGGTAGCCCGATGCCGAGTTTAAGCACCGCTCTGTGGGCAGTAAAGCTCGGTGGGCTGCTATACCTCACCAGCACCGACGGCAGGGCAACTAGCGGTCGTGCGCCCGATAGCAGCCTAAAAACCTATGGTGCTTGGGCGCGATCGCATCCGGCAGTGCATGAACAAGGGCTGCGGTTATTGATTGGGGCTGTAGCGCAACAAGCCGCTGCAAAAGGGCTTGCGGCCCAGCCTGTCTTCTCTTTTTACAAGGGTGAAGTCAATCGGGTCATGGTGCGCATTACCCGCGATGCTAGTTGGCGCAGTGATCGCTTCGGCTTTTTGGCCTACTGCCACACCTGCGGTCAGTTTCAGCCCGCGTCGTGGCAAAAGCTAGGGCGCATTGTCTGCCCGTGCGCTGCTGACGAACCGCTCAGCGTCAGTGGCCCGATGTGGCTAGGACCGCTGCACAATCCAGCACATCTCGCCGCTATGCAGTGCATTGCGCTCAAGCGCGAGTGGCCTCACTGCCAATCTCTAATCGCCACAATGCAAGCCGAAGCTGACTTGCCGCCCTACTTTTACCCACTAGCAGAAATTGGTCGGCGGGGCAAAATGGACATTCCGCCTCGCCAAGCGCTCGTTGAACATCTACGCCAAAATGGATTTACGGCGACAAGGACTCATCTCAGCGCTCAGGCCATTAAAACCAACGCCCCGATGGCTGATTGTATTCGTCTTGCTCATTTGCTTGCTCATCTATAGGCCCAGCCAGTTAAGCTCAGCAGGTGTAGCTTAGCAACTGTCACAGCTACAGTGAAGCCGGAATCAGGGTTCTGTAGGCTGAAGAGACTAATACAAATACCACGCTATTCGTATATTCAGGCGCTAACACTATGAGAATGCTATTGATTGGGTTGGGCATCGTCGCTGCCGCAGTCGGCGGTGGGATTAGCTATGTCAGCGTCAAAACCATGACCACGCCCGATTGGTACGCATCCGCTAACAGCCAGCCCTTTGACACCACTGCTGAAAACGCTGCTGACACCTCAACAAATGTCAGCACAGCTAATATCTCACCTAATGACGTGGTGATTTCTGAAGGTGAGCTGAATCAGTTGGTGGCAGATGCGATCGCCACTCAACCCTATGCAGCCCCCATTTTAGAGGCTGGTAAAGGCATAGAGACCGCCATCCGAGATGGCCGCATTGAAAGCGGTATGGTGATGAATCTGTCCGAGCTACCCAAAGAGTCGCTGCCCACAGAAGGTCAGCAAGCCGTTGAACAGCTGACGAATACCTTTCCTTTTTTAGCCAATCGCGATGTTTACTTAGGCATTGAGGGCGCTCCAACGGTCGTCGATGGGGCGCTTAGCCTAGACGATACTCACGTCAAAATTGGTCAACTCAACCTCCCGATAGCCAGCGTCGCTAGTCAGCTAGGTCTATCTCAAACAGATCTCGAACAGCAGATAGATACCTTGCTGACGCAGCGCGGTCTCAGGCCCGAAGATGTCAAAATTATTGACGGGAAAATCGTCATCACGGGCGCTAGCCCTAGACTCACCCCATAGTCTACGGCTGGGACTAACGGCTGGGACTAACAGCTTGAACCTATTGCTCTTGAATGAGCCGCAGATAATTTTGCTTGAGCTGGATAGTGCTTTTGGCCATTTTTTCAGAAAGCCCTGCTTCAGCGCCGCTCAGACCTTCGTAGAATGTGGCTGAGCGCTGAGCGGCCAAGTACTCTGTCCAAAGCTGCTTCAGTAAAAGGGTGGCAGTGGGGCTTTCGTTCTGGATTTGAGCTAGCAGCGCTTCAAATTGCTCATTGGCTTGGGCGTGGTTGATGGCATCTTTAGAAAGGGCGATCGCGCCTGCCAAGGTCACTTCCAATAAGCTCTTTTGAGGCTGATCCGGTTTTTGCAGATCTTCTAAACCTAGGTTTGTATCCTGATTTTCTGAGTGAGAAAGTAAGGTGTCATTCATGGGATTAGCTTTTCCTTTATCAATACTTTCATCATCAGCTATTCCAATCGTCATTACCTCTACAAAAAGTGAGGAATAAAGTGAGGAAAAAAAGTGAGCAAAAAAGGGCACGCGGTCTAAAGGCAGTACGTTGTGCAGCCCCAATGCTGACTATGAGGTAGTCTTGGCCAGCGCCAACCACGGCGACGCAGCTCTTCAGCGATCAGCCGGTTGATGCCTCCATGAGCCACTAAAACGACCGAGGCCGCCGTCTGTGACTTACCTTCTAACAAATCAGCCGCTGAGCAAACCCGCTGCCGAGTGCGCCGAAACGATTCCGAACGTGAGCTGTAGCCTAACCGCCACAAGACTAAGGCAATCAGCGACCAAGTGAGGGCCGAAAATCGAAAATGCCGAGGAAAATCAACCGGAAACTCTATTTCTCGAAACTGCGAATCGATAATCGGGCTGACGGTAACGCCTAGTAGCTCAGCAGTGTGCATTGCCCGAGGCCGAGGGCTGGCGAATACCCAATCAGCTTTGGCCACAATTCGCTGTGCGGCGACAGGTGGCCGTTCTCGATGGGCAATATGAGCCGCGTCATAGCGCTCTACAAACTGACGAAACAAATGGCCCTGCACCCGCTGGCGCAGTGAAACTGCCGGGGGGCCGTGACGAATCAGGGTAATGGACTGCTGACTAGGGGATCGAGAGGGCGGTTGAGAAGGGCGCTGAGAAGACTGATCAAAAAAGCGGTGAAGGGACTGATTCATGCTGAGCTTATATCAGGCAAGCGTTTGGTATTCAGGGTTGCGGTTCTTAAAATGGACGGGGAGATGCGTGCTTTTAAAAGCGTCTCAAATAAGCGGCGGGCGATCGCGTAAACTTTTCATCATCTGTCCCTATTAAAAGCAAGAGATTCTATGGTGATTGCAGCTTCTGTCACTGGCCCTACCGCTGGCCCTATCACTGGCCCTGCCTCTAATCCTGCCTCTGACCCTATAGTAGAACAATCGAACTGGCAGCAGCTTGCAAACAGCGCATTGGCCGGAGAAATATTGACGCGATCGCAATCCCTGGCTGTGCTGCAAGCGCCCGATGAAATGATGCTCGATCAGCTGGCAGCAGCTTACCGAGTGCGCCGTCACTACTGGGGCAATCGGGTACGGCTACACTTCTTGCTCAACGCCCAAAGTGGACTTTGCCCAGAAGACTGCCACTATTGTTCCCAATCTAAAAATTCAGGAGCCGAAATTGAGAAATATCCGCTCATGGCTCAAGAAAAAATCGTGGCGGCAGCAGGGCGGGCCCATCAGCTTAAAGCCGGTACATTTTGCATGGCAATTTCAGGCCGTACGCCGTCGGCAAAAGTCTTTGAAGGCGTGCTCGCAGCGGTGCGCAGCGTTAAGGCGCAGTATCCTATGCGGGTGTGCACCACGCTGGGTCTATTAGATGAAGCGCAAGCCCATCAGCTCGCAGAAGCTGGCGTAGATCGAATCAATCACAATCTCAATACGGCTGAGGCGCATCACGATCAGATTTGCAGCACGCATACCTTTCAAGACCGGCTTTCGACGGTGCAGGCTGTACAAGCAGCCGGGCTGACTACCTGCTCAGGGGGCATTTTCGGCATGGGTGAATCGGATGACGACATTGTGGATTTGGCCTTGGCGCTGCGATCGCTCCAAGTCACCAGCGTCCCGCTAAACTTTTTGATTCCGATTCCGGGTACGCTTTTTGCCGAACGCGATGAGCTCACGCCGCAGCGATGTCTACGGATTTTGTGTCTATTTCGTCTGCTGTTGCCTGCTCAAGAAATTCGGATTGCCGGAGGGCGAGAGGTGCATTTGCGATCGCTGCAACCGCTCGGCCTTTATGCCGCTAACTCCATTTTTGTCGGTGACTATCTCACCACCCCTGGCCAAGCTGCTCAGCAGGACTTCGCCATGATTCGCGATGCCGGATTTGTGCTTGAAACTGAACTTGAGGCGCGATCACCTGCCTAGCAAAACCGACATGAATAATGACTTGAATGATTCATAGTTGCCTAGCTGGCAGAAAGCTGAGCGATCGCTTACAAAACAAGGAATACCAGCGCTAGTATTCCTTAATCTAATCCCTTAGGTCATGATCAGTTGGAGACTCAAGTAGGCATAATACAAGTATCCCTTTGCCCTCGCGTAGCTGAATGAGCCGTCGTCTATTCATTGGAGATATCCACGGCCACTACGATGCGCTGATGAAATTAGTAGCGATGATGGCCCCAACTCAAACGGACACCCTTCACTTCGTGGGTGATCCCATTGATCGCGGCCCGAAAAGCGCTCAAGTAGTCGAGTTTGTTCGCCAGGGCAATTATCCTTGCGTACTCGGCAACCATGAGCATTTGCTGCTCAATGCCTTTCCGGACGAAAATCCGCACTTGGGTGCGTTTCAGGGCTGGCTACACAGCGGCGGACAGCCCACCCTGACTAGCTATGTCAGCACTGAAGCCTTGTTAGAGGATGTCGGGTGGCTCAAAACGCTGCCCCTTTATTTGGACTTAGGCGACGTTTTTTTAGTTCATGCTGGCCTTGATCCCCGCAAGCCTTTGAGCCAACAAAATCAAATGGATTTTTGCTGGATTCGAGATGTATTTCACCGGCATCCGACCCCGGCACTGGCCGGAAAGTGCATTATCACGGGGCATACCATTACGTTTACCCTACCGGGTGTCAGACCTGGAAAAATTGCCCAAGGCCCCGGCTGGATGGATATTGATACGGGCGTATACCATCCTAAAAGCGGCTGGCTCACAGCAGTTGATATTGATCATGGGCTGGTGTATCAAGTCAATGCGTTGACTCAAGCCAAGCGCATGACCACGCTTGAAAATGCCAGCGTTTTCATAGAGCCCGCTGCCGTACAATCGAGAAGGAAGCGCCGAGCGATCGCCTCTTAAGGGTCTTTTCCCTGATGGCAAATTACGCTAACACCGTCTTCCCGGCAAAGTAGTCTTGAAGCTGTTGAGTATGGTCGTGAGCCAGATCAGCAAAAGGTAAGTCGTGAGCTTCAAAAGCGCGCACTTCTAGCACTTCGTCTGGATCAAATATTTGAAAGCTGCCTTCGGCTTGGGCTTCGAGCGCGACACAGACTGAATGAAAGCGAGGATCACGGTGCGCCTCCGAATAGATACCCACTAGCCGACCGATGCTAGTCAGCGTGAGGCCAGTTTCTTCGGCGAGTTCTCGCTTAGCAGCCGTCGCAATGTCTTCGTCCCAATCGACGAGCCCGCCCGGTAAACCCCATTGGCCATTGTCGCGGCGGCGAATGAGGACAATGCGACCATCAGGCAAAAGCGGAATCACGCTAGTGCCGATCAGGGGGCGACGCAGGAGGAGCCCTAATAGAGTGTGTAAGGGCCGTAGCCGACGAAGCGGACGAAAGATACTCGGCATGAAAAAGTGCCGTCAAAAGGCATTGAATATGACTGACTAGAGTTAGAGGCACCCTTAGGGCTGCTTAAAGCTGATGAGCGATCGCTTGCCACCGGCAGCGCAATTTATCGGCTGGCTATGAGCGCTTCAATATCAGCGACGACTTCCGAAACATGAGGCTCAGGTTTTACCTTGCGATAGATTTTTTCTAAAGTTCCATCTGGCCCAATGATAAAAGAGGTGCGGGTAATGCCCATGTACTCTTTACCGTACATTTTTTTGAGGCCATAGCAACCATATAACGAGCCTACTTTGCCCTCTTCATCGACCAGCAAAGGAAACGGTAAGCTGTGCTTGGTGGCAAATTTGGTATGTGACTTGGCATCGTCGGTACTGATACCTAGCACGATCACCGCTTGGGATTGTAATTCGCTATAGGCATCTCGAAAAGCGCAGGCTTCTTTAGTGCAGCCCGGTGTGTTGTCGCGGGGATAAAAGAAGAGCACAATTCGCTGCCCCCTGAGCGCTGATGAACTAATTAGCGTGCCGTCGGCATCTGGCAGCGTAAAGTCTGGGGCGGAATCTCCAACGGTGAGCGTCATAGGGTTTTTTTCGATCGCAAGCTGCGATCGCCCGGTAAATCACTCGAAAATTGTACGCTGCCGCTTGACGCTATGGCTGAATAGCGTCATCTAAAATGTGATAATGATTATCATTCCATGCTATTTTAGATAAGCTCGATTGAGTTTTGACCTATTTTTAGGTGACGTAGCCATGTTTGATGCCTTCAGCTTAAAAACCTTTCAATCTAAAGTAGCGCTGCTAGTGGCGATCGCGCTTTCAAGCTGCACCGCACCGACTGTCACAACATCTACTAGTGGCTCAACGGCTGAAGATCTGTCTGAAGGCAAGTTACAGATAGTGACAACTTTTTTGCCGATGACAAATTTTACGCAGGCGGTAGCAGGCGATCGCGCTACGGTAACTCAACTGCTTCCTTTAAACGTCACGCCTCATGATTATCAATCCAAACCACAAGACGTGCGCCGCTTGGCTGAAGCCGATGTTCTGGTAGAGAATGGATTAGCGCTAGAAAGTTTTTTAGCGGAGTTAGTTGAAAATGCAGACAATCCTAATTTAAAGGTAGTAGATGCCAGTGAAGGCATTGTAGTTGTTCCCTTTAATGAAGATCCTTCAGATGAAGAGCATTCAGACGAAGAGCATTCAGACGAAGAGCATTCTTTAGAGAATGAAAAAGAAAATGGCGACCACGATAATGAGCAGGATGATGAGCATGGCCATGGAAAGTATGATCCTCACATTTGGTTAGATCCGAAAAGGGCGATTCAGCAGGTAGAAAACATTCGAGATGCACTCATCGCTGCTGATTCGGAAGGAGCAGATGCCTATACTACTAATGCTGCTGTCTACATTCAAAAGCTTAAAAGCCTCGATAGTGAGATTAAGGCAGCTTTAAGCTCTTACAACGGACAGAGCTTTGTGACCTACCACGAATTTGCTCATTATTTTGCGACTAGCTATGGCCTTGAGGTGATTCATTTGGTACGCGTGCCGGAAGATAATGCTACACCTGCTGATGTTCAAAGAGTGATTCAGGCGGCTAAAGCGTCTCAGCTCAAAACGCTGCTGAGCGAGCCGCAGAAAAAAGGCAGTCCGTTTGCAGCGATCGCTCAAGATCTCGACGTTCAGGTGAGCGTATTTGATCCTTTAGAAACTAGCGGCCCTGAAGGGCTTAATCCTGATTATTACCTCACTGTGATGGGGCAAAATCTGGACAACTTGAAGGCTGCTTTTAGCCAATCAAGTCTTTGATTAACTTGATTCAACCGATTCGGCTAATATTTATAAAATATCTACCAAACATTTACTAACAGTTCTTGAAACATTCATCTCTGAGCAACAGATCCTTGAGCAACAGATCCTTGAGACGACCCGTACTAGAAATCAACCAGCTTACCGTTCGCCGAGGGCAGCAGGCGATATTGCAAGATATCTCTTTTAGTTTAGAGGCGGGCACTGATGTGGCGATTATTGGCCCCAATGGCGCGGGCAAAAGTACGCTGGTGCAGTCTATTTTAGGGATTTTGCCGAAAGAACTAGGCACCGTGAAACTGTTGGGCCAAGGGCTCAACTCGCAAGGACAGCTACCTGCATCGGTGCGCCATCAGGTGGCCTATTTACCGCAAAACTTTTTGGTAGATAGGCGAATTCCTTTGACGGTAGGTGAATTGGTGGCCTTGGGCTGGGATAAGCTGGGCTTACAGTTGCCTTGGGCGAAAGCGAAGGCTCGGCATCTGGCGGTGCAGCAGGCGCTGGCGAGGGTAGAAGCAGCTCATCTAAGGGGCAAATTTATCAGCGCGCTCTCAGGGGGTGAAACCAAGCGGGTGCTGCTGGCTTATTGTTTGGTGCGATCGCGTCAGCTCCTAATTTTAGATGAGGCTCCAGCGGGGCTAGATGTGCGTGGCGAGGCTGATTTTTATCGGCTGCTGTATGAGCTAAAGATAGAGCAGGGCTGGACAATTTTGCAGATTTCTCACGATCTGGATATGGTGCGCAAACACTGCGATTACGTCATTTGTCTCAACCGCCGGTTACTTTGTGAAGGTGTTCCTGAAACCGCTTTAGCCCCTGAAAACCTCTCAGCGACCTATGGATCTGAATTTGTCCGCTACCGGCACGCGCATTAAGGCTTGTACATTAGCTGGCCGTTGGTTGGGCTATTGATTGGGCCGTTTTTTAATTGTTCACCCACTCCCCAAACGAGATAATTCCTTTGCTCGATTTGTTCACGAACGCGTTTGATTTGTTTCAGTATCCCTTCATGCAGCGGGCATTAGTCGGTGGCATTATTACGGGCCTTACGGGTGGGTTTCTAGGCAGCTTCACGGTAGTGCGCCAGCTCTCTTTTTTTAGTGATGCTTTGGGCCATTCTACGCTGCTAGGCATTAGTTTGGGCCTGTTGTTGGGGCTCAGCCCATCGGTAATAGTGCTGCCGTTTGCACTGCTGTTTGCAGTGGGGGTGAACTATCTACTCGAAAAAACAGACCTATGGACAGATGCGCTACTTAATTTAATTTACTCGTCGTCTTTAGCGATTTCAATCATTTTGCTCAGCTTAGAAGGCAACTATCAAGGCAGTATTGATACGCTGCTATTTGGCGATATTTTGGCTCTGAGAACAGCAGATTTAATCGTTAGCGGCCTGTTGCTAATAGGATGCGTTCTGTTTATTGGGCTGACGTTGCGCACTCAGATGCTGCTGACACTGAATGAACCGTTAGCGATCGCACGCGGTGTCAACGTTTCGGCCCATCGCACGGCCTTTATTTGCTTGCTCTCTTTGGTAGTCGCGACTTCGATTAAAGCCATTGGTGTACTGTTAGTGGGTGCTTTTGTGGTGATTCCAGCTTGCGCGGCGCGATCGCTCAGCCGTGACTTTACTAGCTACATCCTTCTATCAGCAGGGCTTGGAGCCCTTAGTGCCGCAATCGGCATATTTTCTTCAGCGCTGTTCAATTTGCCCTCAGGGCCAACTATTGTCGTCGCTCAGTTTGTTTTGTTCTTGATCGCATATGGGCTGAAGGAGTTTGTGCCCAAAGCAAATAGCCCCCAAGCTTGAAAGGCTTAAAGGCTACCCGTTTTATGGCTAGTTGCTATCAGTTAACTCTCGCTATCGGTTAACAAAATTGAACTAACTTAGAACTAACTCAATCGTCTTAGAGTGTGGACAGATCGAGCGAAGGAGGTAGAAGAACGCTGTCAATCGCATGAATGACGCCATTGCTAGCAATCACATCCGGCTGAATAACCGTGGCGTCATTGACGGTAACGCCGCTCTCGTCAGCAACAACATCCAAATCACTGCCTTCAACCGTTGCAACTGTTCCAGTCTCTACGTCGCTAGAAGGGACTTCGCCCGAAACAACGTGGTAGCTAAGTATTTGGGCAAGAACTTCTTGGTTTTCAGGCAAAAGCAGCTTATCGACAGTGCCTGCGGGCAGCGCTGCAAAGGCGTCATCAGTAGGCGCAAAAACCGTATAAGGGCCTTCAGAGCTGAGAGTTTCGGCCAAGCCAGCGGCCTGCACTGCGGCGACCAAGGTGTTAAATGACCCATTTTCAGCGGCAACGTCTACGATGGTTTCGCCCGTAGCCGCTGGATCTGTTGTAGTCACCTCAGTTTCAGGTACTTCAGCAGTTGCATCAGGAGCTGGATCAGTGGCGACATCGGCTGACTGGTTACCACAGGCGACTGCTACTGGCAAAATCATCAGTGCAGCAGCTAAACCAGCAAATTTTTTGGAGTTGTTTTTGAATGGCTTGAGAGGAGAAAAACGCATAAGATTCCTTCGGGCTTCCTAAATTATAAGCAAATGATTGAAGCAAATTCTGAGTCTTAGAAAACAAGCGTCAGCGAGAACAACAGACAGCAGCACTGTGATTGAGGATCTGTTGATTTTGCTGACCTAATAAACACACACTAAAAACAAGCTTCATATTTGTTATTAGAGGACGCAAAAGTTACTATTTAACGCACCTTTTGATGACATCAATGTAATGTTTTAATTGTTATTTTCATATCTTTTGGAACATCTCAAAAAAGACGATTAGGCACTATAATGATAGGATCAAAAATTCTGTAAAAGCTATTAGACTTAATCG
>JBGTIK010000246.1:0-13988 GCA_041745715.1 Phormidesmis sp. | reverse complement strand
TACCTCGTCACAACAAACTTAACCAACCCAAAATCGGTGGTTAAGCTACGCGCAATTTCTGTAACCAGCAACACTGATAATTCATGATTTCTTTATTTTTTGGAATGGAAGTTGAGTCAAGCCGCAGGGTTTGTCAATCACTTTTGAGGTAGCCATACCCGCAGCCAGCCACCGCCCGTTTCAGGGTTATTTCGAGCCTCTACCCGGCCTTGGTGAGAGTCTGCGATCTGACGGACAATAGCGAGTCCCAAGCCGGTTCCACTGCTAGAGAGTTCGGCCATTTCTATTGTGTCTGCACTGGCTGCTATGCCAGCTTCTAACGCGCTATTTTGATCGCTAATTGCTGACTGACGACTACGAGCCGGATCGGCTCGGTAAAACCGGTCGAAAACATAGGGTAAATCTTTTTCGGCAAGACCTGCACCGGCATCAATCACTTCGATCAAAATGCCTAAGTTCGATGTGAGTGTCGCCGCCTCAGGGCTAGGCGCTGCGCTTAATCGCATTTGAATTGATTGAGCCGAGGGACTGTATTTAACAGCGTTGCTCATCAGGTTGAAGAGCATTCGGTGCATTAAGCCAGCATTAGCATGTACCATCATCTCCGCTGGCCCTTGGTAGTCTAAGGTGACTCGTTTGAGGTTGGCTAGGGGTTCTAGGCTTTGCCATGCGGCTTGAATTAAGCTCACTAGGTTAATATCTGTGGCCGCTTCTACGGGCGATCGCCCCTGCTCCAAACTACTCATATTCAACACATCATCCACCAGCCGACTGAGCCGAATCACTTCTTTCAGCAGCCGCTCAATCCAGCTCACCAGCTTCGGATCAATTCTAGATTGAAGGGTTTCGGCCACTAAGCGAATCGAGGTGAGCGGCGTTTTCAGCTCATGGGCGACATCTGAAATCCAGCGATCGCGCTGCTGCGCCAAACTCACCGCCTCCTGCCGATTTTCCAGAAAAACGCCCACGTGGCCATGGCTAATCGGTAGCCCGTAGCCCTGCAATGGATAAGCAGGCCGCTCTAAATAATTTGAAGGATCGGTAGAAATTGAGTTAAATGTCCAGCGGGCCTCACAGATGGTCTGAGCATGACGGGTGCGCTCGACGAGCTGATCCAGTTCATAAGAGCGCACCACCGCCAACAATAGCCGAGGCTGATCATAGTCACTCTGCTCAATATCTAAAAATTCTTGAGCCCGTTGATTGCACCACAGCAGCCGGTTTTCTTCATCCACTTGCAGATAGCCGACTGGCGCAGATTGCAGCACCTGACGAAAATCCTTAAGCTGCTCAGCCATCGACTTAGCCTTGGCCTGCTGCTCAGAAATGGCACTGGCTATCTGAGCGTCATATCCCAAAGTAGGCAAAGGCTGGCGATCTTCTAAGCGGCTGAGCAAATGCTTCAAGCGGGCGTCGCTTCGTCGCCGATGTATCATTAGTGGCACTAGGCCCACAGCCAGTCCTAACATAAATTCCAGCATGTGCCCTGTACTCCTAACGACGGTTAGTCTGACATTTAAGCTGACCTTCAGCCACTAAAATAAGCCTTTGGAATACAGCGCTCAAACAAGTGCCTGATCGTTTGCAGTCACCGTCAGTGAACATGATACCGCAATAAAAAAAGGCACGTTCTAATTAAGAACGCGCCCTCAGTCGAAATATCTGGCTCAAACTGACCTCAAACTAAATATCAGATGCCATCTAATGAACAATCGCACCTCGATACTTTAAAACATCACTGAATTTATGGACGGGCGCATTGAGCACCCGACGAACGTGATAGGTAGCACCACGATAATGACCGATTTCTTGGCTTTCGGTGACTTCAACAGCAGAATTATGTGTGTTGTACTTTACGCCACTGTAGGAAAGTTGCATAGTATTCGCCTCAAAGAATAGGTGTAGGGTAAGAGGCGCGTTCCTTCAGAGGATTGAGAGCTGACTTAAAACAGTAGCGCTGAATCATTCTTACTTCCGTCTTTAGTCGATCAGAACCTTGTATAACCAATGGTGACTGAGCTGAGGAAAGATGAACGTTTTGCTTTTCTGTATTTAAGGATACCGTTTTGCCATAAAAACAGCAATGAGTCTAAAGGCTTATTCCATATTTCTTATCAGGAAGGCTTTTATTTTCAAATGCTGCTGGCTTGCTGCGGCTCTTTAGTAAATTGCTCAAATTATCTACAAAACGCATTTTGTCTGCGCTCAAAGGTTCTCCAAAGGGCTCTAAATCTTCTCGATTGCTCTCTACCGGGACGGTCTAATGCCACTATTCAGCGCACCTCCTCTGCTGTTGAGGGCAGAAACGTTTGCTTAATCACCGATTGAAGCGTGGCAAGCGGCGCTTGATAAAAGTACTGACGGCGGAAATGCTCTTCTTGAATAGCGGCCAAAAAACGGCTTAAAGCTGAGTTTTGGGAAGGTTTATCCGCAGAAATTTGAGCGGCAGGATCAGCAATAGTTATGCGAATGTCAATGGCTGAGGTTTTGACGGTAAAACCTGCTTTAGCGAGGGCAGCGAGTCCTAAGGTTAGGGTGCGATCGCACACCCCCAATTTCGCCCTGAGCTGCTCCGGCGTTACCGCAATTTGCGCTCGGCTAATGTACTTGGCTAATCCCAACAGCGTTGTCCACTGCTGCAAAGGATCTATAGCCACTGGCTCAGCATAGGCCAAAGCCAACGGCTGACGAGTTTGATTCACCTGATGCTGCCACAGCGTTAGCTCTGTCCACTGAGTGGGGCATTCGCTCAAAATTAGGTTCGTTGTAGCCGCTGTTTCATTAGGTGATGTTTTACGAGACGGCTGCGCCAAGCGAAAATCTAGCAGCCAGCTATCAGCCTGTTTTGAGTCAGCCAGCTTTAAATCAGTGGATGGCCCAGCTGTGAGAGGTTGAGCCATTGCCTCACGGATGGCAATCAGTCGAATTTCATAGCGGCTGCTTTTGGGATGACTGTTATAGTCCAATTCTGCAATCACATCCCAGCGACCGGGCGGCAAGTCGTCTTTATAGTGGCCCCACCACAGCCCCGGAAAACGCGCCCCGCTATCATCACAGATCGTAAAGCTAGCTTTGATGTAGCCGACCTTGCTACCAGTTCGATCCGTCAGCTTTTGATGCCACACCGATTCAAACCAGCAGTTTTGAATGAGCAGCTTGGGCACCGGATTGCCCATGCCGCAAGGCTCTAGCAGCTTAAGCTGCTGAAATAGCGCCGCGCCTAAGTCGGCCACCGTCACCGTCAGATCGCACTGCGCTGTGGATGAACTGGAGCGATCGCCCATTTTCTGCCGGTACTGCTGATTGATCGCGGCGGTGAACATCGGTAAATCATTCAAGGGCAAGCTTAAGCCCGCTGCAAACGGATGGCCGCCAAAGCTCTTTAATAGATGCGCCTGCGAGTTGACCAAATCGTATAGATCAATGTTGTTTACCGAACGCGCTGATCCCCGTGCCAATACGTCCGCATCGTCTTCTGCACCGGGAGAATCAACCGTCAGTACAATCGTCGGCTTCGCATACTGCTGCGCAAGTTGACCCGCGACTAGGCCCAATACGCCCACCGGCCACTGACTATTGCACAGCACAATCACTCCTAACGTAGACAAATCCTGAGTCTGGAGCTGCTGCATCGCCTGTTGCAGCACGTCGTTTTGTAGTGCCTTTCGCCGTACATTCGCCAGTTCTGCTTGTTCAGCTAGCTCCCGACAGCGATCGGGATCATCGCTGGTCAGCAGCTCCACACAAAAGCGGGCGTCGCCATAAATTCGGCTGACTGCATTAATGCGCGGGCCAATACCAAAGGAAATGTCTGTCGGGCGATCGCCTGCTCTCCGGCAAAGCTGCAACAGCCGCGCCACTCCTGGCCGCACTGGCTGATCGCGCTGCAAGTGAGTCTGCAATTGCTCAATCCCAATCTGCGCCAAATAGCGACAGTCTCCGCTCAGCTCCACCAGATCAGCGATCAAGCCAATCGCCACCAAATCCACTAGCTCAGATAAAGGACGAGTCGGGACACAAGGCAGTCTTTCGTAGAGCGCCTCGATTAATTTGTAGGCGACGGCAACGCCAGAAAGATGCGCCATTGGATGCTCACTCGGCAGCGACCGAGGATTCACAATCGCCACCACGGCTGGTCTAATTTCAGGCAGGGTGTGATGGTCGGTGACAATGACCTCCATGCCGAGCGATCGCGCCTGATCGATTTCAACCAGGTTGGTGCTACCCGTATCGCAGGTCACAATCAAATTCACGCCCTGATCAGCCAGCTGATTAATTCCCAGCATCGACAGACCATGAGACTCTTTCAAGCGATTGGGAATAAAATACGTCAGCTGATTTTCGCCGCCAAAAAACTGTCTGAGCCCGTCCCACAGCACCGCTGTTGAGGTCACGCCATCCGCATCAAAGTCTCCCCAAATGGCAACTTTTTCGGCGCGATCGCGGGCCACCATCAGCCGCTGTACGGCCCACTCCATTTCCTCGCCAAAAGCAAACGGACTCGTCGGTTCATAGTCTTTGGCATTTAGAAAGCCAAGCAGCGATGCAGGCGATCGCAGCCCCCGATTCCACAGCAGCTGCGCCCCCCAAACCGGACTAGGCAACCCCGTTATCTGCGCGACCGTCTCTACCCAGCCATCAATCATTGGAGCCATTGGCACCGCCTGCCAATCAGCTGGACGCTGCTCTGATGAAAATGGGGCCATATTTCCCTGAAATTGCAGGACAACTCATATCCCTCCTATTGTCTCTGATGTCGCCAGAATTTAGGGCTACAGGCCAACGATTCTTCACCACTCACAGGCGTACAATCAGCTACAATCAGCCCAAATTCAATGCAGAAAAGGAATCGGCCATGAAGCTAGGTGACTGGGTAAGTCTGCTGTGTTTGATTGCAGTCGGCTACATTTTGTGGCAAATCAGACCGTTGCTGCTGCTCTTTTTTGCAGCCATCGTCATCGCCCTCGCCCTCAATAGCCTCACCAGACAAATTTGTAAATTCAACGTTCCGCGCCGACTCGCCATTCCACTGGCGATCTTTTTATCTGTCGTCATCGCGTCACTCTTTATCTTGGGCATCGTACCGCCTTTTATTCAGCAATTTCGTCTACTCGTTGATCTACTCGTGAGCTTTTCACAAACCCTACCTACTCGCCTCGCGGCGCTGCAAACTTACTTGCCTGAGCGCATTCGCCTACCCGAAGTCGGTGACTTCATCGATTGGATCACCGCTCCCGATTCAGCGGTCATTGATGTATTTGGCAACTTCTTTTCTTTCTTTAATTCCTCTTTGCGAGTTCTTTTGCAGGCGCTGTTTGTGCTGGTACTAGCGCTGATGATGCTCACCAACCCCTCCGCCTATCTAGAAGGCATTTTGCTCCTATTCCCATCCTTTTACCGACAGCGGGCTCGCGCAATTCTGAGCAAATGTGAGCTAGCCCTGGGCAACTGGCTGGCCGGTATTATCGTCAGCTCCATGTTTGTCTTTGCTTGCAGCTTTATTGGCTTAATGGTGCTAGGCGTAGATTTAGCCTTTGCCCATGCGCTGCTGGCTGGCATTCTCAACTTTATTCCTAACCTTGGCCCCACCTTGAGCATGGGCTTTCCGCTGGTCGTAGTCTTGCTGTCAGCCGATCCTTGGAAAGCGATCGCCGTCATCATCCTATACGTCATCATCCAGCAGATCGAATCCTACTGGGTCACCCCTGCCATCATGGCCCACCAAGTCTCTCTGCTCCCCGCCTTTACCCTGATCGCCCAAATCTTCTTTGCTAGCATCTTCGGTTTCCTCGGCCTGCTGTTAGCATTACCCCTCACCGTCGTCGCCAAAACCTGGATTCAAGAACTCCTCATCCAAGACGTCCTCAACCACTGGGATCTCTCTCCTACTAGCCGCCGCCATCAAGCCAAACTAGCCCTCACCACCCATCCTGCCCCACCACCATGAACGTCACCCTCAAAAAGCCCTCGCCAATCGGGCTTTTGCTACTCGCGATTGTCTCCGTGCAGTTCGGCTCTGCCTTAGCCAAATCGCTGTTTAGTGAAATGGGCTTTTGGGGAGTGGTTTCTATGCGGGTGAGTTTTTCTACCTTGATTCTCTTTAGCCTGTGGCGGCTCAAGTGGCACAGCGGCATTCGCAAACATCTCAAAGAAATTATTGCCTTTGGGATCGTTTTTGCAGTGATGAATTCCTGCTTTTACGCCGCGATTGATCGCATTCCGCTAGGGGTCGCCATTTCTTTAGAGTTCACTGGCCCGTTAGGGCTGGCCATCTTAAAGTCGCAGCGCTGGCTCGACGGGCTATGGGCAGTGTTAGCGGGCATTGGGATTGTGCTCCTCACCCCCCTAAGTGGCTCTACCGTCGATGGCTGGGGCATATTGCTAGCACTCACCGCCGGTTTGTTTTGGGCGCTTTATATTTTACTGGCGGCGCAGGTCGGCCAAAAGCTCTCAGGCATTGAAGGACTCGCTTGGGCCTTGGCAGTTAGTTCACTGCTGCTATTGCCAGTGGGCATTGCAACAGCGGGCAGCGCTTTGCTAAATCCTAAGCTTTTGCTGATGGGTGCGGGCGTCGCAGTGCTCTCAACGACGCTGCCCTACTCGCTGGAGATGGTGGCTTTGCGATCGCTGCCCATCAAAGTCTTTGGGGTCATGCTCAGCATTGAACCGATGATGGGGGTGATCGCAGGCTTTTTAATTTTGGGAGAAAAACTATCGGTGCGATCGCTCACCGCCTGTCTGCTCGTCTCTATCGCTGCCGCTGGCGCAGCCAAATTTAAAAGTAGCGATCAAAGCAGTCCCGATGGGCCTTCTCCTGCTCCCTAAAAAATCTTGCTCAAAGCCACTTGATCTCTGAATCTGAAGCATCAAGGACAGCTTGTGCGAGCTGACTAGGTAACCTAGGGCACGTCTGTTTCGGCATAAAAGCACTGAAGCGCTGAAACCCTGAAGCATTGAAGCTTTCTAAGCACTCATTTTCACTTACTCACGTTTAACTCCTACTGTTTGTGCCATGACCCTGACTGCCCTGTCACTCCCCATGCCCGCCGAGGCGTTCAGTGAGCTATTTCCCCTTTTCAAAGCCGCCAATCCTGAAACTTTAAAAGCGCTGCACCAAGGCTCTACCTTTAACGAATGTCCCGCAGGGCGCACCGTGCTGATGGAAGATTCTTGGGGTAACGCCATTTATTTAGTCGCCTCCGGCTGGGCCAAAGTCCGCTGTCAGTCGGGCCATGGCTACGTCACCCTAGCGATGCTGGGCAAAGGCGACTACTTCGGTGAGATGGCCGTTTTGGATGAATCACCCAGATCTACCGATGTCGCTGCGCTCTCGAACGTTAGCTTAGTCAGCATTCCAGCGCAGCTTTTTATTCAAACCCTATTCAAAGATCCTCAGCTCCATCACCGCATGTTACAGCTGATGGTGCAGCGCCTGCGCCAAACTCACACCCGCTTTCAATTGCGCAACAAAGCGCCGGGAATCAAGCTCGTGCACACCCTGGTCGGACTCGCTGAATCTTACGGCGAACAGCGCGGTAGTGCGGTAGAAATTTTTAACATTCCAGAAAGCGACTTGGCCGCGATCGCTGATATCAAACTCAGCGAAGTACCGAAGATTTTGACTAAATTGCGCGATCGCCAGTGGCTCAAAATCGACGCCAACAGAGACGTTATCAGCTTACTCGATATGAAAAACCTCAAACATCTCTCTAAATTAGGGTAAAGCCCTCAGAGTAAAGATTGCGATCTTTATTGCTCATCTTTCCGCCTTTTTCCTACAGTGTAAACAAGGCAAGTGTAGACAAGGCAAGTGTAGACAAGGCAAACATGGTCAAAGCGCACCGATTCCCCGCATTGCCTCTACATCTGCACTGAATATCTGGACTGAGGCAAAATGCAAATGAACATCCAGCCCCCGCTGATTTCTCCCAGCCAAATGAACCTGCTGCGCGTCGTGCTGTCAATGGCCTGGGCCGACGACAGCTTAGAGCAAAAAGAGGTCGAGGTGATGATTGATCACTTCAGCCAACTATTTGCCACCGACCCTAATCAGCGGCAGCAGCTCAAGCAGCAGCTACAGGAATACTTCGTGCAAGAAATTCCGCTCGAAGAAACCGTCAGTAAGCTCACGACTACCGCCGAAAAAGAAGTCGCCCTGCGCCTTTCTTACGAAGTCATTAGCGCCAGCACCCGCACCCCAGGCGAATCCCTCATCAATGACAAAGAGCATCAGGCGTACCAAACGCTCGTCTCTCTGCTCAATCTCCCGGCTGATGTAGTCGAGCGCACCGAAAAAGCCGCTACTGCCGCCCTGAATCAAAGTCACACAAATGTGATTGATATGCTGGCCTTTAAGCTGCGTGAGCACTTCATTTCATAAAAATTTCATAAAAATCAAATCCTCAAGGCTGCCAAAGACTGCTCAAGATTTTCTGGTACGCGCATCTCCTACCGCGCGCTCATCTCTAGCATTCGCTGAATCGGGGCCAGGGCGCGCTGCTGAATTTCTGACGGAATTGTCACCTTTGGCGTTTTGCTCTGCATCGCCCAGTACAGCTTTTCTAGCGTATTTAGCCGCATGTAAGGGCACTCATTGCAGGCACAGTTAGCCTCTGGTGGCGCTGGGATAAAGTGCTTTTGAGGCAGTTGCTTTTGCATTTGGTGAATAATGCCGGGCTCGGTGGCAATGATGAAGCGATCTTGATCGCTCATCTGCACATAGTTCAGCAAAGCCGTCGTCGAGCCAATAAAATCCGCATGACGCAGCACCCCTGCTTCACACTCTGGATGCGCCACAATCTCCGCATCTGGGTATTCCATCTTCAGTTGCAGCAGCTTCTTTTCCGAAAACGTCTCATGCACGATGCAGCTACCTTGCCACAGCACCATCTCGCGCCCCGTTTGCGCCATCACATAGCGGCCTAAATTTCGATCAGGGGCAAAAATAATTTTCTGATCAGCGGGCAGTTGATTCACCAACTTCACTGCATTCGAGCTAGTGCAAATAATATCGCTCATCGCCTTGATCTCAGCCGTGCAGTTGATATAAGAAATCACCACATGATCCGGATGCGCCGCCTTAAATTTGGCAAAATCATCCGGCAAGCAGCTATCGGCCAGCGAACAGCCCGCCGCCAAATCCGGCAGCAACACCAGCTTGTTAGGGTTCAGAATTTTGGCAGTTTCTGCCATAAAGTGCACCCCTGCAAACACAATTACGTCTGCATCAGTACTCGCCGCCTGCTGCGATAAGCCCAAAGAATCCCCAATATAATCAGCCACGTCTTGAATATCGGGATCTTGATAATAATGGGCCAAAACCACGGCATTCAGGTCTTTTTTCAGCGACTCAATCGCCCCAAAAAGGTCTTTAGGTAGCGCCTCTTTCGACGTAGGCGCACTAGCAGTAACGAACACGTACGTTCCTCTCTAAATGTTGTGAATTACCAGTTTCTTAAATTTAATTATAGTCAATTCTACCAAAACTGCATAGTCTGAGAGCGATCACCTCCAGTTCCACTTCAATCCCGCCCGCCAATACCCTTACGCCCATAAAGGAGCCACCGCCGCCCGCCAGTCAGACGGCCCAGCCACCGCTAACCCCGTCCATTCAGCCGAGCCACAGGCCGCCGCCAATTCCTCCAGATCATCCATCTGAGCGCTCAACCCCAACACCTTCAGCGGTTCACTCCCAGCCATCTGCTGTTGATAGGCCGCAATCACCCGTTGCACCGCCAGTCCCAAACCCGCTTCCGGCCCCACCAGCACTGAAAACCGCCCCTCATCAGGACTTCTTAGCAGCAGCCCAAAGCCCATTTCCTCAGCCGTCTGCCTCAGCACCGCCGCGTCCACTGCCTTAGGCGTCATAAACGGCTCACTAAATTCTCTATCTTTAGCCCGATGAGCCGCTGCTTCTGAAAGCTTCATCGCCTTCTCTAGCTGCGGCACCGTAAAATCGCCAAAGCCCTTCAGCGGATGTGCCATCAAATTGGCCATTACCCGCAGCCCTGCCCGCGCCTGCACATACGGACAGCCCAACGCCTCTGCGTAATATTCGTCCTCTCTTTCACCCAGCGGCACTTTAAAGGGATTCTGATTGACAGGCGTGAAAATGCCGCTGCCACTTTCGGTAATAAACGGACTAACCAGGCCCAATCGCTCACGGATTGGCTCGACTTCGGCGCGATCGCTATCCGTAAACACAATCACCGGCACTTCTTTCGCTTCTAGCTGAGCGATCGCCCTTTTCAGTGGCCCATTATCTGCCTCACTCCCCTCATCCATTTCATTCAAAAGCGCCCCTTCCAACCCCGTTACCACAATCCAATTAGCCATCACCACTCAACCTTCCAAAAACGCCTTCAGCAAATAGAAATAACCCCTAAAACATTAGATCGATTTAGCCATCCCTAGCGCCTCGTTAGAAACCGACCTTAAGCAGCGATGACCGCGCTAATCTAGAAGCAATCTTTCTAACCCTCTCTTTGCCTTCTCCCATGCCCCCCCTCCCCTCGATCAAAATTGCCGTCATCGGAGACATCCACGATCTATGGGAACTCGAAGACAACGCCGCCTTGCAGCACTTAGACATCGATCTTGCCATCTTCGTCGGCGACTATGGCAACGAAGCCGTCGAAGTCGTCAGACGCGTTGCCGCCGTGAACCTGCCTAAAGTTGCCGTCATGGGCAACCACGATGCCTACTACTCAGCGAGCGACAAAGGCATCCAAAACTGCCCTTATGATCGCACCCGAGAAGACTGGGTTCAAAAGCAGTTGGATCTACTCGGCGAGGCCCATATTGGCTTTAGCAAGCGCGAATTTCCACAGTTTGGCCTCAGCGTCATTGGCGGCAGACCTTTTAGCTGGGGTGGCTCCAAATGGCGCTATCGCAAGTTCTACCGCGATCGCTTTGACGTCAGAAACTTTGATGAATCGCTAGATCTCATTCTCGCTGCCGCCGATGAAGCCGAGCACAATACGCTAATTTTCGTTGGGCATGTTGGCCCCTATGGCTTAGGAGCTAGCCCAGACGATCCCTGCGGCAAAGACTGGGGCAACCAAAGCGCCGACTATGGCGATCCTGATTTTGCTAAAGCGATCGCCCTTACCCAGCAATCCGGCAAACAAGTCCCGCTCGTCGCCTTTGGCCACATGCACCACAAGCTCAAGCACAGCGAGCATCAACTTCGCAAACGAGTCGTCACCGACGCTAGCGGCACCCTCTACTTCAACGCCGCCAACGTCCCGCGCATCGAAGAAACGTCTACTGGCAAACAGCGCAGCTTTTCGATTGTCACCCTCCAGCAAGGCCAGGTTCAATCCATCAACTTGGTTTGGCTCAACTCAGCCTTTGAGCAAATTTCCGCAGAAGCCCTATACGTTATTCCGTAACCGCAGCCACTCAAGAACTCAACCATCGCGCTAGACGTTGCCAGTAAACTAGGCTACTATAACCAAGCCTATTAAGGTGAACGTCCTTAATATCACCTTGGAGAGGTGGCAGAGTGGTCGAATGCGCTCGACTTGAAATCGAGTGTACCGAAAGGTACCGTGGGTTCGAATCCCACCCTCTCCGTTTTTCAATCGGACTTAAATATCGACAAATCGACATTTTTCAATAGCTAACATTCGTTTAGATGTTGCTATTGCCTGTCTGATTGCTTCCGTAGAATGCAAAACTAAAAGCGAAATAGAACCGGCGCAGGCCAGAAATCCAGTGAAAATATCTGTCTATCACACCCCCGAAGAAGTTCCGGCAGATAAACTGCCCGCCTGTGCGATCGCCATCGACGTTCTCAGAGCCACCACCACCATGGCCGCTGCCTTTAAAGCAGGCGCTGAGGCCATTCAAGTTTTTAGCGATCTCGATGAACTGCTTTCTACTAGCGAAAGCTGGCCCGCCGAGCGCCGCATCCGCGCCGGAGAACGCGGTGGGCAGCGGGTCGAAGGCTTTGATTTAGGCAATTCACCCCTTGATCACGCCCCCGATCACACCCAGGGCAAACGGCTCTTCATGAGCACTACCAACGGCACCCGCTGCCTTCAGCGCATTCAAAGCGCCCCGCTCGTGCTCACAGCCGCCCTCACAACCCGACAAGCCGTCGTCAATTACGTGCTACAAAAAGAGCCTGCTACCATCTGGCTAGTCGGCTCTGGCTGGGAAGGAGATTATGCCCTCGAAGATACGGTCTGTGCAGGCGCGATTATTCAAGGCGTAATCGACAAAGCCAATCTAAGCTATGCAGACATTATGGGTAATGACGCGGCGATCGCTGCCCTCAGTCTCTATAGCCAGTGGCACACCCAGCTCAAAGCGCTCCTGCACCATGCCAGCCACGGCCAGCGCCTCCTCAGCAACGACAACACCGCCGATGTAGACTACTGCGCCCAGCTCGACATTCTTAACGTCGTCCCCATTCAACAAAGTCCAGGCATCTTAATCTGGCCGTCCTAAGCCGTCATAATCTGACCAACTTGATTTAGCCAACTCAATCGCTAATCCAAATGAACCGTCTCACCACTCTGCGAAGCTCGCCGCAACGCATCCCCAACTGATAGCGCATACACACTTTCAGCCGCACTCACATACAGCGGCTTCCCCTCAGTCAAATAGTCCAGCACCCCTGTTGTATCTTTTACAAAAAGTCCTTTGCGCGGGGCAACGGCGATCGCCTGCTCCCCATCAGCCGTGATTAGCCACCCCTCATTTCCCACAAACGACATCGCCCCGGTACTTCCTTGCACCTCCACGTCGCGCCGCCGCACCCAAAGCTGATCGCCCTTGCCATAGGTCAGCTCAGCCACCACCCCAGCTTTAAACGTCAGCCGCGCCGAACTCAAAATGCTGCTAAAAGCAGAAGTTTTCCCTTCCTCACGCATCACCATTTGCGTAGCGCAACTCACGCGCGCCACTTGGCCAAACAGGTTCGTCAGCCGATGCACCCGTGACAGCGCCCCGCAAAAAGGAAAGCCAAACAAATCACACTGATACGTCCAACTCATCGGCGCAGGATGCACCGGATTCAGCGTGCGATAGCTCACATATCGAGCCTCGCCAATCAGCGGCAAATGCTCTTGCATAGCGACATGCAGTCCGCCCAACAGCTCAATGTGCTCCACGTGTAGCAACAGTCCTTTAGCCGCTGCTAACGCCACGAGCCGCTCAGCTTGAGCCAAATCCAACGATAGCGGATACTCCACCACCACATGCTTACCTGCGCCTAGGGCCGCCTCTACTACATCGCCATGCAAGGCACTCACATGAGCCACCACCACTAAATCTAATCGGGGATCATTCACCAGCGTCTGCCAATTCGGCGCAGACTCTAAACCATAGGTTTGAGCAAAGCTGGCCGTATGCTGATGCCCAGAAACTATCAAAGGATGCGATCGCTCATCTGCCAACAGCGCCTCTACCCGCACTTTAGCCGCATACCCCGTCCCCACCAACCCAACCCTAATAGCCGCCATACGCACCCCTCTCAAAAACGAATTCAAACACTCAAACCCACCTCAAAAAAAGAGCTTTCAAGCGTATTTTTTGCACTACTGTCTTTAGTTATAAAAACTTCTTAACACCAATAAATTTCTATCATTATCTATACCTATTATATATGTATAAGTTAAACTTATATCAAAGAGAATTACTGATAAAATAAAGGCCATCAAATTTTCATAAAGATCTTCTCATAAAAAACCCGTATCAACTTCCACACAAGCGCTTCAGGCCATGTCTAGATCTTTATAAAAAGGCTAATCATAAGTAAATCAGGGTATACCCACAAATTTAGATTACGAATACCATTCAACCATTCCGACGAGGATGGTTACAGCGGAATGGTTTTCTCGTAGTATCGAAATGTGCTCTTGTTAATATCTACCTAGTGAGCAATGCGAGCTAGTAGCTAAAGACATTAACAATAGATAAACAAATTGAGAGGATATTCGCATGGCTAGCTACAAGGTAACGTTGGTTAACGAAGCCGA